>NZ_VKHP01000034.1 GCF_010811875.1 Bradyrhizobium uaiense | reverse complement strand
CCAGGGGCGGTCAGACGAGGCGCGCTGAAAGGTTTGTCCTTGCTCGATTGATGACGGTTGACCTTGTAGCGGTGTGTCGGATTGCCGCAGGCATGAACATACTGAGCCATCTTAGTGGGGATGAAGTCCCGAGGCGTCGGCAGCATCATCAGGCCTCTGTGCTCGAATTGGAGCTGATCCGATCGTCGGGAAATGGCAGCTCGTCTAGTCGGAGGTCAATGCAGCTTCCTGCGGCATGACCAATGACATCGGCGTTGCCGGTCGACTTCGGAACTTCATCCCCACTAAGATGGCTCAGTATGTTCATGCCTGCGGCAATCCGACACACCGCTACAAGGTCAACCGTCATCAATCGAGCAAGGACAAACCTTTCAGCGCGCCTCGTCTGACCGCCCCTGGAAGAGGTCACAAAGCGCCGCAGCAGCATATGGAAGGTCACCATGTCCGACACCCATACCCGCGACCCCTCGTGGAAAACCGACCTGATCTGGCACTATTTCCACAGCGTCACGACGGCAGCCAAGGCGCCCGCTGCCTATCGCAAGTTCTACAGCAACCAAGACCCCAGCGACGAATTGGACAACCGCCATCGCGTCTATGAAATGCTGGTGGACGAGCCGCTCAACACCCGTCCCATTCTGCTGGCGACCGCGGACGAGTCGATGGAAAACTACAAGAAGAGCAAGCTGCCATGGAACCAGAACAATGCCGGATTCCTGAAGGCAGTGAACAATGAATATTGGTGCGGCTCGATCCTCAAGATCGTATTCGTCCGCTACATGGGTTGGAAAATGGTCGAACCGACGGCTCGTGACCAGGTAAGCGCGGGCCGCGATCCCAGCAAAGCGGTGGATTGGACAATCAAGAACCTCGAAAACAAGGTGCCGGTACGAGCCTCACTCGGCGGTGCCCACTATGTCGGCATCGTCGGCCACCGCACTGCAGGAGCCGACAACAAGGTCACAGAGTTTCTGTGCCTCGACCCTTGGGCATATGGCATCGACGGCGGAAACATGGACATGAAATATGCCGGCACAAAGACCGCGTTTCTCGGGATTAGCAAACGCGACGGCGCGATATGGACTTATAGCAACAAGGCCGTCGCCTTCGTTGAACGGCCATCCTAGAAAATCATGGCAGTGGATAGCCCTCATTCTCACGCGCCGCCGCGCAGACCGCTCGTGAATGTGGAACAGTCTAAGAAAATTATAGAGATCTACCGCCCCCAACGGTCTTGCCAGATTTTCTCTCCAATCCAACAGGGTACGCGCGGTTCATTCTCTATAACTGGAACGACCAACCGCTCCGGCGTACGACCCGCCACCTCAAAGACTAACTTGGTGCGAATTGCCTCTTTCATCTCGTCGCGCAGCTTGATGGAGACCACAAACAAACCCGGCCCTCCAATCACGCAGTCTTCATAGTACCAATCGAGATTATTGATATCCATGGCGTTAGTCGACGGTTCTTTGATCATGATCGGCAGGCCATTGATCGCAATGCCTTTCTCAATTGCGGCATCACGTGCAATGGTAACCGGTATGCCATTGTTATTGGGACCGTCACCAGAAATGTCGATCACGCGTCGCGCTCCCAAAAACCGATTCTCGTAGAACAGCGGAACGGCGAAATTGAACGCGCCAGAGATTGATGTACGTGAACCTCGGCGCAATGGGGCTTTCATGATTTCATCCGCCACCGCACCAGCGGATTCCGGCCCATCAATCACACGCCAAGGAATAATAACTTTCTGATCGCTCGACGCCGACCACTCGAAGTATGTGACAGCTATCTTACTAGTCGGTCCTTGCTTGAGGGCCTGGAGAAATTCCTTTGATGAGATCGCCTCGGCATACCCTTCGCGCTGAACGGCCAATTCGTCCATATCCATCGAGTAAGAAACGTCAACAGCGATAACAAGCTCGAGGTCCACCGATACGGAAGCCTCGCTGCCGTCGCTTCGTTGAGAGCCGAGGTTTCTCGGTCCAGCCGCGCCCGCCGAGATAGCTCCGGCAACGAGCATAGCTCCGATTGACATAGCCCAGCGCATCATAACCTCCACGGACCAAAGGTGACACGGATGGCGGAGCCATTCAAATCCGCCAACCCGACCTCCAGGAAATGTGCATCTCGCCTGTCCGGTGCGCCGCTCTAAAGACCGAATAATTCATAAGAGACTGACAATTTCCACCCTGCTCCAGACCAATCCTAAATGAGCGGAGGCGTATCCGTTGGCGAAATCAATCGCTACATTATTGGACAAAGCTCGCCGGCTCAGAACTTTTTGAACAAATCAGCTGTCGCAAGCCGATAAATTACCGCGATAGATATGGAGCGAGTTGTCTGGAACATGCCTGAGGACATCTAGCACGCGATAATCAATGTTGTGCGCTCAGCGTAAGAGAGACGACCGCGGGTGCGTCAAAACGGTTGAGACATGCCAACTGAACCGTCTCATTGTTACCCGCCAAGCAGCGCCGTCTTCTCAAGCTCGGCGGCTGTCCATGCCCGAACGAGAGCGCGGCGATAGATCTGACGAGACCGGCCTTGATCCGCTCTGCTCCATGAGGCGACGCGCACTTATTTTGGATGTCCTTCCACCGCCAAGGGATGGAACTTCGGTCGGCGAGCCTGACCTGTAGCCAGCACCACCAGCCACCGCGCAAAGAGCGGAAACCGAAATTATTTCAATGCTTTATTTTCGGCCCGGCATCGGGCCGGCTACCCGTTGGTTTACACTCTTCCGTGTGCAGTTGAACGTCTTCGCCACCCTGAACGACAACATTCAGAAATGGATTGGACCTGGGATTGGTAGCTGTGCGGAGAAAGGCCGTCCGACGCGGAGTCTGCCACGGCGGAATTTGCGCGGGGCCAACTTCGATAAAGCTACCATTGTTTCGGGCAGATTCTGGACGGCGGCCATGAGCTTGTACGCACACTTCAGAGTTTTTGTTCTTCTTGCGGCTTCGGCTCTACTCGCTTCGCAGCCCGCATGGGCAACGAAGCGAGTGGCTTTGGTAGTCGGAAATTCGAACTATCAAAATGCGCCGTTGCTTCCGAATCCTGCCAATGACGCCACCGCTATCGCCGCGACCTTGAAGGGCGCCGGGTTCGATTTAGTGGAATCCCGGCAGAACCTGACCTCGAGCGACATGCGGCGGGCACTGAGGGATTTCGCCGATCAAGCTCGCGATGCAGACATCGCGATCGTTTACTATGCAGGTCACGGAATCGAGATCGACGGGACGAATTATCTGATTCCGACGGATGCCAGACTTGAACGCGACACTGATATCTATGACGAGGCCTTCTCGCTCGATCGCATCCTACTCGCGATCGAGCCGGCGAAGCAGCTGCGCATCGTGATCGTTGACGCATGCCGCAACAATCCATTCGCCGACACGATGAAACGCACCGTTGCTTCGCGCGCGATCAGCCGGGGGCTCGCCCGGGTCGAACCCGCCGTATCCAATACGCTGATCGCATTTGCGGCCAAGGCCGGACTGACCGCACTCGACGGCAACAGCAAGAACAGTCCTTATGCGACAGCGCTAGTCAAGTACATCGCAAAGCCTGGACTCGACGTGCGTAGGGCTTTCGGCTTCGTCCGCGATGATGTCTTGCAAGCTACGGGAAATCGACAGGAGCCTTACGTTTACGGCTCGCTGGGGGGCGAGGACGTTGCGCTTGTGCCAAAGGCCGAGGAGCAGGTACCGCCGGCGGTCAGCGCCTCATCGGAAATTCGCCGCGACTATGAGTTGGCGCTGCAGGTCGGCAACAAAGCCGCCATGGATGCGTTTCTCGCCCAGCATCCTGACGGCTATTACGCAAATCTTGCCAGGCTTCAGCTCAATCAGATCGACGCGGAGGACGCGCGCATTGCCGCGACCCGGAAGGCGCAGGAAGCGGAGCAGCAAAAAGCCCGGCTTGCGTCCGAAGGTGCCCAGCGAGCCGAGCAGGAAAAAGCGGCCGCAGATTTCAAGGCCGCGGAGGACGCCCGTATCACGGCAGAAAGGACAAAGCAGGCAGCGCAAGAGCAAGCGACCGAGGCCGAGCGGAGGCGGGTGGCATCCCAATCCTCGACGGTCGCCATACTTTCCTCGAACGGGCCCGTGCCCGACAGCGCCAAGCCGAATGATCCTGCACCCGCTGTCAACTCCCAGAATAGCGAGGGTGCGAAAGTTGCCGCCTTGAACACGGCACCGCCGCAGCAGAATCTTGCCAAATCAGTTCAGAGCGAATTGAGCCGGGTTGGCTGTTTCACAGGCTCCATTGACGGTGAGTGGAACGCCGCCTCGCGTCGTTCCCTAGGCTTGTTCAACCGGCACGCCGGAACCAAACTCGACGTCAAGCTTGCAAGTCTCGATGCGCTCGATGCGATCAAGCTGAAACCGACTCGGGTTTGCCCCCTGATCTGCGAGCACGGCTACAAGGCGGACGGCGACGAATGCCGCAAGATCACCTGCGCCGAAGGCTCGTTCCTCAACGAGGACAACGAATGCGAGAAGAGTCACGGGAAAAAGCCGGTGGCGAAGCGCAATATGGATGAGCGCCCGTCGCGCGCCGATCATTCGGTACGCAGTATCTCCGAGCCGCGAGCTGATGTTCCGCGACGAAGGCAAGCCACTGCAAGGTCCTCAGCCGGCAGCGGCCAGATCGTGTGTGATTCTTATCTATGCCGCCCGGTCCGTCACGGGTGTCATCTCGATTACCGTGGCGGCGGAGGTCCCGGCGGCGGTACCGGCAATGTTGAAGTCTGCAACTAGGACAGCATGGACAACGGCGCGCTCGACATCGTGTACGGCCGCCGACTGCTCCGCAATTGACGATGCTGGCGGCAACAGAGCTGAAGCCCTGGCCCTTCGGCCACAAGAGTATTCACCACATCGCGTGGGACGATCTCCTCAACCGCCCGAGTAAGCCAACGCGATCGCTTGCCTACTTGATAGAGTATGATTTGATGTCGAATGACCAATTGTTCGACACCAGCTTTCCACTGCCGCTGTCCGTTACACGCAACTGACGTGTCCAATCGGACAGATAGCTCAACGTATCGGCCGGCCCCTGAATCTTGCGCTGAACGTCTGGCAAATCAAGCAATTGCACACGTCGCTCGCTCAGGATCGCAACGATCACGGCAGACCCAGCCGGTGGCGCGACGACATACTCAAATCCACGTTGTTGTGCCGCAGGAGTCGGAACAATGAATTGGACGCCAGGCTTCACAAGATTCATGTCTCGTTCGATCGACTGCGCCAATAGCTCGGCGGTTGGAAAGATCTGGGACATCCGCCCTTCCGCATCAACATCCACGAGTATCAGATAGCCAGCCTTTTTGGCGGTTAGGCCGAATGACACCTTGCCGCCAATGTTAACTGTTGGACCCGGCAGGATTTCAAGCGACACGCTAGCAGCGTTTGTCGAGCCGCGGGGGGCCTGTACATGCCAGAGCATTGGAGTATCTCTCGCGGCAGATGGAAATGCCGATGGCAGCGGCGCGGCGCTCACGATCCCGCTTCCCGCCGCCGAGAGCACCAGCGCGAGCCATGATTGCTTCTGGAAAACCGGCTTCGCTGACGACATGACCTGCAGTCACAGCATTGTCAGGGAACGCTGAAAAAGCCAATAGACGCGATCCGCGCATCCGCCGGCAGATAGCGCTCCAGACTCTTGATCATCTGCCCCGAGGCGCGACGCCGGTTGAGCTGCATCAGGACCGTCTCTAGATCAACCATTCGCTGTTGCGAAGTCACCGCAACGATCTGCTCGGCACCGAACGGCTCGCCCACCCGAAGAGGCAGCCGCAGATTTACTGATCGGGTAAGCGCGGCATCGGAACCCACCGGATACAGCATTTGGATCGTTCCATCTCCGGACACGTTGAACAGTAGCACCGCCCGCGAACCGACGTCGGACAATTCGACCTCGACAGTCTGGCCGCTGCGCTGCTGTCGATCATCCGGCCAAATACGCATCGGCTGCGGCGACTGCGTCGCCATGCGCTTGAGCTCCCGAATTGCCGCAGTTCTGTTGACCACCGTCGGCAAGCCGTCAACGTCAACACCATAAGCGACCACATCGCCCCAGGCGATTACGTCATGCGACACGGGGTCCCAGATCAGGTCGGGATTATCGGTTGGTTGAACGGCCTGCACACTGGCGTCCTGTGGTTTGACGTTCGCGAAATAGCTGATCTTGCCGTCAAGCGCCGCCAAGCGGATCGGTGTTATGAGACGGAAGGGCGGCAGCGCGGCACCGGGCGCGGCCGAGCCGGTCGCAGCGACGCCGGCCGGAGCGGTTTGCGAAGCGGCCGTAAAGGCCGGCGGCGCGGGGGTTTGTTTCTCGACGGGCGCGACGGCAGGAACCTGAGCGGGAGCAGCTCTCGCGGCCGTCCCCTGGATCAGCACTACGCCGCGCGTCAATTCGAAGGCGACCTCGGTCTCCGGCATCTGCGCCGGCGACGATACCGTCACGATGTTCTGGCGTTGGTCGGACAATTGATAGACCACCTGCCGAACATTGCTGAAAAGCTCCTTCAGCGTCACTTTTCCATCATGATTGATGTCCGCGTTGCCCCCCACGGCTCGCGCAACGGCATAACTCAAAGCGCCGCGCAAGCCATCGATCCCGGGAATCCGCACTTCCGGCGCCTTGGTGTAACGATCAACCGCAGCAATGAACGCAGTGTGGTCGAGATCGAGCTCGGACTTCGGGTCGTCGCTGCTCGACACTGGCTTCAATTCATCAACCAGCAGTGTGTAGCGTGGCACCTGTCGAAAGCTCATCTCCGCCGCACGCGGATCGATATCGCGCACCATTCCGCCGCCGTGGCAGGTATCCGCAACGAAGATCACTTTTGCGCCGCGCAATTCGAATTGCCGGATGAAATGGTTGAATTCGCTTCCTAGAATGCGTTCGACCGATCCGGCCGGCGTGGTCGCGAATTCGGGCAGCAGGAACACGTTCTCCATTCCGTCCGGTTCGGAGCCCTTGATGCGCTCCGGCTCCTGCGAGCCGTGACCTGCAATCGATAGGAAGATGAGATCGTTGCTCTTAGTCCGCTCCACTAGCAAGCTGATTTCACGCAGCACGCTTGCCCTATCGGCCTGCGCATTGGTCAGCTCGACCACATCGCTGACGCCCATGGTCCGCAAGCTGGACACGATGTCGTTGGCGTCGGCGACCGCACCCTTCAGTTTGCGTACGTGCTGGTAGTCGTCGATGCCGATGACGAGCGCCCGGAGAGCCGCACCGTCAGGATTGCTTATCGACAGTTCGCCCGCTGCATGCGCGCGTGGGGCTAGCAGACCGATCAGGGTGAGCAGGATTGCGGCACACAGCAAGCCGGATTTTTGATCAAAGCCGTTCAGCGATCGCATCGTGATTCACCTCGATATCAAGTAGGTCGGTCCTGGAACTACACCGGTAAGGCGGAAGGGCGGGATGCCGTCCAGACCTCCAGAAACCGGTGCGCAGGCGGTGATCCATGTTCATCTGTAGCCTTAGCAAAACCCCAGGTTCAGCGCCGTTTGCTCGCCGCCTTGCGGCCTATCGGCGCCTCTATCTCCTGATAAGCGTTCGCGGAAACAGTCGTCTGATCGTCTGCCAAGGCACGAAAGCGGACCGGAACGTAACCGCGTGTGAGCAGGCTTGCGAGCGGATAGACGTTGCGGCAGACCCTGCCGTTGCAGCCGCCCGTCGAGGATTCCATGACCTCCGCCTTGCGATCCGGCGTGAACCGCAGGAACAACATCACGTGGGAACCCGGCTTGTTCAGCGCGTCACCAGGCTTGAGGTCCCAGGGGTTGGTCACGGGTGCGGCGATCGCGGGGATCGCGGCGGTCGTGTAGTGAACCGAAAGTCCCCATGTGGCGCTGACGAACGCCGAGCAGTCGACGCCGGCCACATCCGGCCGCGGTTCGTTGCGGGTGCAGACATTGCCCGCAAGCGTCCCGCTTTCGATCCGCTGCCGGAAATTCGCGAGCGAACCATGGCAGCCCCAACAATAGGGCACGCCCCGCACTTCCTGGTTCACCTTGCCCTGCAGATACCACGGCCGGCGAATCCGGCTGAAACCGGAGCATTGGCTGTCGGGATCGCTGCCGTAGTTCGCCGGTGTCAGCTTCCACTGAATGCCTTCAAAGGCGAAGGCCGTCTCGATCGCTTGCTGGCGATTGGACGGCCGTACGGCGGCGGTCGCGTTGAACTTGATATCCGGCTGCGCCGCCGGCGCGGCCGCCGTGCGCGACGGCCTGACGTCAATGACGGATACCTTCCCCAGGGGCCGGAAGCCGACGCCAACGACCTCAACACCCTCCGGCTTGGTACGCAAAAAATAGACATCGCCGTCGCCTGAGACGGTGACAAACCGCCGGGTGACGGGTGTGTTCTCCAGAGGCAACTCGTAAATGCCCTCAAGGCGTCCGTTCGCGGCATAGCGTGCGACGAATGTGGAGGCATTCTTACCCGAAGGAGGAATGTCCTCGGCCAGCACGTAGAAGCGGTCACTGTTGTCAATCTCAAGAAACTCCACGGTGCCGAGCTGGTTGCGGACGCGCAGGCCGAGCTGACCGATGGTCTCGTTGGAGACCATCGTTTGGATTTCCACCCGAACGCTGGCATTGCCCTTGTCGGGAATGATGTCGGCGATCACCGATCCCTTGCTGCGCGAGGCGATATACTGCCGGTCGGGCTGCCGCGTCGTTCTCACGATGGCCGCGCGCGTGTTCTGATCCAGCAAATCGGTTGGGCTGCTCGGCGCCTGCGAGCCCATCTGTGCGAAGGCCGAAATGGCGACCTGATCGTCCGCTCCGCGGGATGAGACTTCCTCCAGCTGGATCACGTCTCCGCCCAGCCCGCGGGTAGACTGTCCCGGTGCAGCTTTCAGCGTGCGTACGCCGCCGTCCCAAACCATGATGTCGTCGTTACGAACAACAAGGTCCGTGGGCTGGACATCGCTTGGCATCTTCAGGATGTCGGGAGCCGCATTCGGTTGTTTAGGGTCGAACTGCAGAATGCGGCCGTTGACCTGATCAAGCACAAACAGATTTCCCTGTCCGTCCGCGCTGAGCGCTTGCGGGCCCACGAGTTCGACGTCCTTGCCGGCCGGGACGATCCCGACCATGGATGCGGCCGAACCGTCGGCAAAGCTTCGCACGACGGAATCGTCGGCCCTTGCCACGCTAGAAGCGATGGCTGCGCCGACGATAGGGAGCCAGATCCAGCTAGATGGACGAAGCATATCCGCCTCAATGTAACCGAACCGAATCCCGCGTCAGTCCGACTAATCCAAGACTGCGCGAGAGTAGCGTCAATTAGTGGCGAGCAACCCCAATTTCGTTCAACTCCTTCACTGGACGGTGATGGTCCGAACTCCTTCAGCTTGCAGTGCAAAATCATGGCCAGAAACAGATTTGAGCAAGTCAGCGAAATCCAGCCCGACGCAATTACTCTGGTCTTGAGGCGCGACGACCAAGGCGCCTCCGGGTCAATCGTGTTGCCAGCCGCCGCAAGCGGGGGACGCTTGAGCAGCGATCAGGTCAGCGCCCAACTACCTGCCCAGGACGCCTTTCGCGGCGCGATCCGTCTAGCCAATGACATGAAGCTCGCGATCGTGGTTTGCGACCCGGATGGCGTCTGGAAGCCGGAATGGGGAGATCTCTACCAGGCGATCAATTGATCCCGCGCTGCGGCGCCGCATGGAGGCCGGCATGGCAAATGGAGCGTTAGGCGGGCTGTCATTGAGATTGCAAGTCCTGATGATCGCCCTGATGGCCGCAACCGGTTGGCCCGCGCAGGCGAACGACTCCGCGGCCGAATTGTCCATCGGCGGGCTGCAATTCGTTCGCACCAAGGATGTGGCCATGGCGAGCGAGGAGCTTCGTATTGGCTTGGACAGGGTCAGCGTACGCTACCAATTCGTCAACCAGACAAGCAAGCCGGTTGCACTCACTGTCGCCTTTCCGCTGCCCGACATCGATTTGTCCGAAGCCGAGAACATTGCCTTTCCATCGAGCAATCCGGTCAACTTCGTCGAGTTCGAGACCAAGATCGACGGCATCGCGGTGCCGCTGACCATCGACCAACGCGCCATGGTCGGCAGCAAGGATGTGACCGCCCTCCTTCGTCAATATAAGCTGCCTTTGCTGCCGCTCGGCGATCGGGATATCCGGATCGCCGACCTGCCTGCGGCAACCCGAAGCAAGCTGATCGATGGCGGCCTTCTGATGCCTGCCGGTATGAACGACAACGGTCGCCAGCAATACATGCCTGGCTGGATAACCAAGACTTCGGCTGTTCGCGAGCAGGTGTTTCCTGCGGCGCGTACCGTCACTGTCGAACATCAATACCGCCCGAGCGTCGGCTCCAGCCCTGACACGGTCCTGCGCTCGGGTCTGCGTCGTAGCGCAGCGCTAGGTCCCGAGGTCGAGCGATACAGGCGAGACTATTGCATTACGGATGCGTTCCTTGCCGAATTGGACAGGCGTGCAGGCAGCGACCAGGCGAATACCGCAAGGCTGCAGGAGCGGCGTATCTCCTACGTGCTCAGGACGGGCGCGAATTGGGCAGGTCCAATCCGGTCCTTCACATTGACGATCGATCCGGGAAGTGACGACCATCTGGCCAGTTTTTGTCCCGGGCGGCTCAAGCCATCATCTGCAAACAACTCGCGCCAATTTACGGCGAGCGACTTCATGCCGGATGCCGACCTGAAGATCTTGATAATCGGCAAGTTCTGAAGAGTAGCTCAATTCGTGAGCATCACATAGCGCGCGGCCGCAGTGATGGTCACGTTGCCGCGCTGAGCTTCGCTGGTCGCCTGCAGGAAGAAGGTGTCGGCAGCCATCGGTCGCGGCTGGCGCAACGAATCCAGAACCCGCGGGACCGCAATGACCAGCAGGAGTTGCGGACCGATCGTCCGCTCCATCGGGAGTGCAAAGGAAAGCGAGTCGATGCCTGGCTTCAGGAGATAGGACAGGCTACGCACCTCGCCGCGATCCGAGACCATCAGCAGTTCCACCACCTGGTTGGCGAAATTCTCAACGGTCCCATTGAGAGTCTCGCCTGCCTTCAGCTCCGTCGCTGACAGGTTGATGCGCGGCGCACGTGCTTGGTCGCTTCCAACCTGGCTCAGGAATTTGACTGCCGGACATTGTGCTTGGTTCACCTGCCTGACGCCGACAGAGGCCTCAAATCCCTGCTCCTTTCGAAACGCTTTGTCGAAGGTATCGAACGGCGCTGTTGAAGCACCGTAACCTTCAATGACGGCTGCGCTCGAGCTCACCGCAACAGGCAGGATGAAGAAGCAGTCTCCGCCCGCGTATTGGGCAACGTATTTGCGGATGCGCTCGGCTCGACCCGGCCCGTCGGGAGACGGAGACGGTATCACCGCCGGCTTCAACGGCTCCTGATGTGCTGGCTGTGAGGGGGAAGGCTCGCTCGGCGGCGCGGACACCCCGGCGAGTTTCGGAGGTGGCGGCAAGGCCGCCAATCCCGACGTCTTCCAGACAAATCGATAGTAGGTGTACCCACCGCTGCCCAGCAGAAGCAGCAGCCCCGCGACGCAGGTGCCAAGCCAGATACGGCGAGAGTTCCGCGTGGTTGGTGGCGGCCGCTCCTGCGCGGACGCCCGGGCTTCCGACTTCCCCAATGGATCGAAGCCGTAGAGCGGCGCAACGGACGGCTGAGACGAAGCCCCCGGCGCCCAGTTGGCGACCTCCGCCATGGTCGGGCGCAATGCCGGATCCGGCTGCAGCATCCTCTTGAGAAGCGGCCTGATACGCATATCCACCGCGCCGAGATCGGGCACACGCCGACGTTTCTCGACCAGTTGAAACTGGCTCCCGCCCATATCGAGCTTCTGTCCGGTCAAGGCATGGAACAGCACGAGGCCGAAGCTATAGACATCGGACTTTGCGGTGACATCGTTGCCGTACAAGCCGACCTGCTCCGGCGACGCGTAATTGTCCTTGCCGGCGAAGCCGGAACCGATGATGGTCTTGTCACCCATCTGGGTTGACCGGGCGATACCAAAGTCGATGATCTTCGCGCGCCTTACATCGTCGAGCGGCACGATGATGTTGTCGGGGGAGACGTCGCGATGGATAATGCCGTGCTCATGAGCGGCCTGAAGGCCCGACGCGACCCGCTGCACCAACTTGACCAGCGCTTCGAAGGTCAGCGGCCCATCGTCGAGCATGTTCGACAGCGAGCGCCCGTTCACAAATTCCATCGCGAGATACGGGCGTTGCAGCACGGGTTCGACCGTGAACAGGAAGTAGCGAACGATTGCTTCATGCGGAAGATTGTGAAGCGCCGCCGCCTCCCGGCGGAACAGCGTAAGTGCCGCTTCGTTGTCGACCATGTCGGGTAGCAACATCTTGACCGCGACCGGCGATCCGGTCTGGATCTCGCGGCATCGGTAGACCTCCCCCATGCCGCCTGATCCGATCATCGCTTCGATTTCGTAAATTCCGTTGAGCCGGGTGCCGGCCGGCACACCGCGGTAGGATGACCGAAACGGATCGTTCGCGGTCATGGTCGCGGCTCCCGATTGAGCGGCGTTCTCGTGGGCTCTGAGGATCGTCGCGCGAGCAATCGCACGATCACGATCGTAACGTTATCGAGCCCGCCGCGATCAAGCGCGAGCGCGAGCATGTCGTCGCAGGCTGCCTGAGCAAGTCGAGTGGCCGCGTGCTGCTGAATCTCGTCATCCTGCACGTGTCGCGTCAAGCCGTCGCTGCAAATCACGAAGACGTCTTCTGGTTCGGCTGGACCGGTCACCACCTCGAACTCGGGTTCGGCGACAACGCCGACAGCCCGGGTGATGGCATTGCTCGGCCAATCCTGGACCTCTTCGCGCGATAGTGTGCCGCCGGCGATCAGCTCCTCCAACTCGCTATGGTCGTGCGACACCTGCGTGATACCGTAGCGATTGATCAGGTACACACGGCTGTCGCCCGCCCAAATACAGGCATAATGGCCGTCGCGCACGAGCAGGACTGCCGTCGTGGAGCCGACAATGGCACCCTGCCTTGCGTGGCTAAGTGCCTGGATCTGCTGATTGGCGCTGAACAGACGCGCTTCGCATTGCGCCAGCAGGTCCGCCGCCGAGTCCGTCGTGCCGATCGCATCGAGCGACTGCACCACGATGCGGCTCGCAAGATCGCCGGCCTCATGACCGCCCATACCGTCAGCGACGGCCCACAGGCCGACGTCGGTTCTCACGAGGTATGAATCCTCGTTTCGCGCCCGCACCCGTCCGGCGTGGGTCACGCTACCGACATCGAACAAGGACGGGACGTTTACCATCGCGCGTCATCCCGTCCCGGACACCGCGCGGCCAATGTCGCCGGTCAGCAGCGTGGAATAATGAAAGGGATCCGGCAGTCCGCGGCAACAGAGCGCGATCGGCGAGAAACCCTCGCCTCCGGCGGTCCACCAGAAACTGGCCGCGGCATAGACTTGCGGGTTGGCGCCGCAGAGCGTGCCAAGCGACTCGCCAAACCCATCGACCTTCGAAACCATTCCCAGCGTCGCCTCATTCAACATCACGATGGGCGATGCATCGGTTCGCGGCGTCAGCAGATGTGGGAGCGCGAGACGATCCACCGCATCGGAGATCTGCTCGAACGTCGCAGCCCGGTCCAGGGTCGATAGCAAAAACGTCTCCACCTGCCCGAACCACTCGTCCTGCGGATCGATGTGCGGCGGCGGCAATGCGGCGGCGTCATCAGATACCGCATGCAGCGTCAACGGATAGTATCGACCTACCCCGTCAAGCGACGGCATGATCGCTCCCGCGACGGTGGTGCCGCAGATTGCGGCACCAAGCCAGAATCGCCACACCGGCGCGGTCAGGAATGCTCCCTGCCAAGCCGCGCCGAGTTGATTGCGGCTCGCGGAGACGGCAGCCTGCACCCACGGCTCCCAGACTTCAAGGAAGCTCCGCGGCGTCGCGATCGCGATGAAATCACGCTTGGCGCCAATCTTGCCGAATAAGCCGCACCGCATGGTCATATTCCGGTTGGGCAACGAAACTCACGGAGCACTGACAGGTTTAGCGGATTGCGCAACGATCCTGTCGAGATCTGATAGTTGAGCTCCCGTCCGGCAACAATGAAGGTTGCGCTGGCGGTTTCCGCCTTCGCGACCAGCGAGCCGGCCTCCAGCATTCGGAACAATGACCAGGGACCGACGCGCTCAAGTACGGATGGCGAGCCTGTCTCGTTGCTGACCGAAATTGCTGTCCGCGGCGACGGCCCGGGCCAGAGCACCGTCGTCGGTGAGTTGCTCTGCGGCGGCGGCGGGGCAGCGGGTTGCGGCGTACCGAACATGGAGGGAGCTGCGGCTGGTCCTGGCGTAGTGGGGCTAGTGATCGTCGTGCCACCGATCTCGGTCTTGACTGTGATGCCCGGTCCGGCCGGGGGCGGCGGCCGAATCGCAAAGGACACCGCCGGCACACCGCCGCCAGTCTGGAAAAAGGCATCGCGGATATAGGCGGCATTCTGAAACTGCTTCAATGTGTCAGGCGAGAACGATCGGCCGACAGGACTTTCCTTTCGCCAGACCCAGTCCGAGCGCGACGTATCTGCATAAGGCGCCAGGAACTGGGTGAAGAACTTGTCCATGACGCCGTTCGGGCTGAACAGCTTGGCGAAGTCAGCGAGCGGCACTTCCTGACCGCTGCTCCGTACAAAGGGATAGCGGTTGGTCACCGTCTGCTGGCAGACCGGCGTGACTTGATCGCGCAACGACTGCAGGATCTGACCGGCCGTGGAGGCGGCGATGCTGCCTTCAAACTCCGTGGCCGCAGCCCGCAGCATATCCGAAAATGGTGGCGGCATGCGCGAGGCGTTGTTGCGCAGCGCTGCAACCTGGGTCTGCAGCCCCGCAGTTGCCTGCGCCGTCAGTTGCGGATTCTCCACCATCAGCGTCAGATTCTGCGCGATGTCGTTGAGGTTCGCGATCGTCGAGTCGATTGGCCGGCGCGTGCTCTCCCCTTCAAGCACCGCATGGTAGGGCTTGAACTGCGACTCGATCGCCGCGCCCGGCGTGCCATCCTGGGCATTGTTGAATAGTGCAGGCGTGGTCACGGCAGGGGGCGCTGCCGGCGTACCAGCACTTGCCTGCTTCGGGCGCTCCTTCGTCAGCATCGTCTCGTCGCGCACCGACTCCAGGATTTGCCGCATCGGCGAGGTCGGCGCCGAAAGCGCCCTCAGCACCTCGTATTTCGGCTTGTCGGAGAGCAATTTCTTCAGACGCAGACTTCCAAGCGCAGTACGCCAATTTGTTACGAAATCGTTGGAATAGATGCTGAGCAGATCGCCAGCCAGGTTGTCATACTGCTGGTCAATTGCCGACTGCTGGCCGGCGTCACCCAGCACCCACCGCTCCCGCTTCATGCGCTCCGACAATCCGGGCAGTCGAGCAATGAACTTCTGATTGAAGCCGTTGTAAGTGAAGAACTCGGGCACCCGTACGTTGTCCAGGGGTTGCCCAGTCGTGGTTTCGAAGACAACTGCCACGTCCGGGCCGCCGCGGCGGCTGACAACCCAGTCACCGGCGTTCGATCCGCGTGCCTCCGACTTTAGAAATTCGTAGGCACGTTGCGACACGCTGAGGCGCGCCAGCGAATTCTGGGCCTGCTTGATCAGCCGGCCGTCAAGCTCGACCAGCGGCGGCTGCTCAGTTTCGAGGTCGAACATTGCAACAAGATTTTCATCGAGCAGACGCCGCCCTTCCGCATTGGTCGCGCCGGGATAAAGGTTGTCCGCCCAGTCGCGCTGCATCCAGGAGCGGATCAGCTCGCGGTCCGGGGATTGCAGGCCGCCAAGCATCAGGTAGACCTTCAGCGCCTCATAGACGAAGGCAGGCTCATTGATACGCGCATTGAGCTGCTCTTCCAAACGGTACAGCAAGCGAGGCCTGAACATGCGCTCGAGCGCAGTGTGATAGGCTGCCTTCGCGGGCGACAACAGACGCGCGTGCTGACTAAGCCCGTAACGCGCCGAGAACGCTACCGGCTCATTCCGTGACGCATAGCCGGCGGGGGCGTTCCGCAGTCGATAGAGTAGCGGCAGCACCTTGTCGAGATCGTGATCGGCGATCAGCGTCTGCTTGATGAGCGGCGCCCCGGCGGCCGCATACTCCTTGTCCGCCTGCAAACTCTGCTCGATCAGGTCGGAGTTGCGCTTGTAGCTTGTCAGCCAAACACCTATCAGTCCGATCGCCACCAAACCTATCACCGACAGCGCCGCGGTCTTGAGGATCAGGGCGCCACGCACTGCAGCACGGTCGGTCGAAACCCAATCGGCCTCGCCGATGATGACCTTCGAAATCAAATCAGCAAGGAAATAGCTCTTGCCGGTTCCGGAGTATGATCCGGCACCGACTTCTTCCGCGCCAAATGTACGCGCCAACGATCCGATCAATTGATCGATCGGCGTACCCTGCTGAGTGCCCGAGGTGAAATAGAACCCCCGCAGATTGGCGTTCACGTGGTACCGCGTCGGCTCAAAAATCTGATTGAGGAAATCGTGGATTTGCGGCTTGAGCCGCGCCATCTGCGCCGGGAAGCCGAACAACTGCACCCGGTGCTGCGGCGTCGGCTCGTCCTGGAGACGGTCGAGCGTTTCCTCGCTCAGGCGCTCCAGCAGGCGATCGAACTCGACCGGGACCTGCCCCACCAGATTCTGGGTCTTGTCGGCGGTCTGGAAGGTGGCGCCCCAGACCTGGCGCCGGCCGGGCTCGCCGAGATAGGCGAAATATTCGGTGAAACCGGCAACGAGATCGGCCTTGGTGAACAGCGCGTAGACCGGGAAACTTACCTTCAGTCGTTGATGCAGTTCCAGTAGCCGCATCCTGATGGCATCGGCATGAAGCGCGAGCTCCTGCTTGGGCAGCGTCAGCACGTCCTCCAGACTGATTGCCACAAGAACGCCGTTGATCGGCTGGCGCGACCGATTTTTTTTCAGAATGTCGAGAAAGGACAGCCAGCTTTCCTTGTCGGCTTTGCTGTTTGAGTCCTGGGTTGTGTAGCGACCGGCGGTATCGATCAGCACCGCTTCCTCGGTGAACCACCAATCACAGTAGCGAGTGCCGCCGACCCCGGCGATCGCCGCCGGCGTTGCCCCCCGCGCGAGCGGAAACTTGAGCCCCGAATTCACCAGCGCGGTGGTCTTTCCCGCGCCCGGCGGACCGATGATGACGTACCAGGGCAGATCGTAGAGATAACCGGACTTGTTGCCGCTCGCAGTCTTGAGCGTTGCGAGCGCGTCCTTCATGCGCTCCTTGAGCACCGGCTCGTCGCTGACGGCCTGATCGGCGCCGCTGACGCCGTCAGCGATTTCCTTCGCATTCCTGCGTCGCTTGAAGAAATGGAGACCGGTGACACCTGCTGCCGCGGCGCCGAGTAGCAGGATCGCGATCTGGCGAATGATGTGATTTTCCAATGGATGCCAGTCGCCGAAAGCAATGAAGGGACCGGCAAGGTAGATCACCGCCCCAAGCGAGCTGAGCCCGACTCCATAGAGAACGATGCGTAGAATGTCCTTGGCGAGCATTTACCGGTACCTGTCGCTTACGCGTGAGCTTGTGGCATCCGTCTATTCGCTACGTTCGATGAAGATTTCGACTCGACGGTTTTTAGCCCGTCCCTCCGGTGTCGAATTGCTGGCAATCGGTGAATCCGATCCCTTGCCGTCGACGTCGATGCGCGAACCATCGGCGAGGCCGGGTTTCAGCGCGCCGGCAACCGCCTTGGCGCGCTCGACCGACAATTCGAAATTCGAGGGGAAACGCACGGTGCGGATCGGCGAGCTGTCGGTATGGCCAACCACTCGGATGCGGCCGGGCTCCTTGTCGAGCGTCGCCGCAACGCGGGCCGCGATCGGCTTGAAGCCATCCAGGATGGTTGCCTGGCCCGAGGCAAACAATGCGAGATCGCAGACCCTGATCACGATGAAGCTCGCCGTTTGATCCGCCGTCATGGCGCAGGCCGTCTTCTCCTGTGCAAGCGCGTTGCGAATGCGCTGCAGCTGGGTAATGCGATCT
Organism: Bradyrhizobium uaiense; assembly: GCF_010811875.1. GTDB lineage: Bacteria > Pseudomonadota > Alphaproteobacteria > Rhizobiales > Xanthobacteraceae > Bradyrhizobium > Bradyrhizobium uaiense. Next base: position 31,978 of record NZ_VKHP01000034.1, on the reverse strand, counting down.
GGGGGTGGCGGCGGAGGTGGAGGCGGCGGCGGCGCAACGACGCGGCGCTTGAGTTCGATTGGATCGCCGGGATGCAATGCCAGCGCGACTTCCGCGGCATTCTCTGCACGGCCAGCCAGCAGTGTCCGCAGCACAAAATAGGATCCCGTCAGCACCGCGGCGACCACGGCCGCCACCAGCCAAACCGGAATGCGCAGGTGCTTCCGCCGACCAGCCAAAGCCTGGCCGCGCCAGTGCGGCGACAGATCGTTGGTCGGCTTGGGTCGAACCCGGCGCAACGTCTCATAGAGGTTGCGCTGGATCACCTGGAGGTTCGCAAGCCCGCCCGGCGACGTCCGGTGAATGCCTTGGAACCCGAGTGCAAGACAGGCGTGCTGGAGTTCGAGCACCGGATAGTTGACGAGCGGATCAGTCTTCAAATGGTCAAGAATCTCGAAGAAGCGTACGCCACCGACGCGTTCGCCGAAGAACCGGCTGAGCATCGAGTATTGCGCCCAGACGTGTCGATCGTCGGTCGGAATGTGTTGCACGATATCGTCGGCGGTAGCGCACAGGATGTACTTCGCCGTATTGGCCTGGTGCTCGGAAATGCCGGCCGAGCGGATATCCTTCTCGAAGAACTTGATGGCGTCGGCGACCTGCTCCATCAGGCTCGCGAATGACGCCCGCATCAGTGCTACTCGCAGCCGGCCAAGCAGCTGCAGCAAGGGGCCGCCGGCGCGCATCACCGGATTGGCGTTTGGCGCGACCAGATCGTCGACACGCAAGGGCGGTCCGGGCGGCAGGATCGGTTGCTGCGCCGGAGCCTGCGCCGGCGTCGAAATCCATTCCTCCGACGGCTGGCTGGTCGGCGGCGCAGCGTAGCCTGCGCCCTGCGGCGCGGGCGAAAATGAAGGCGGAGGCGACGGGCCACCCGGCGAAGCCACGGGCGATGGCGAGTACGCTGGACGGCTTGCAGGCCCCTCGCCTGCTGGAGGTTGAGGAGGCGGAGCCGGCGGCATCTTCCCGCCGGGGTTCGGACGGATGATGGTCCGCTCACCCCGACCGAAAGGGTTAACCGGCTTGTCCCTGTCGGTCATGGCCGCTCTTCCAGGATCGCCCAAAGGTACAACTCAAGCTCCGGCCAGTCGCCGGAAAAATGCATCCCGATCGACGCCGCTGTGCTGAACTCTGGCCACAGCGGCGACTTGCGATCGAGATAGAAATAAACGTGGTCCGTGATGGCTCGGATGTGCGGTGGCGGCGTCGGCAAATGCACCAAGGTTAAACCCGGCAGGTTTGCGTGCACGATCTCGGTCATCTTGGTGTTGGGCCCGACCTTGAACAGGTGCGGGAATTCATTCTGGATCTCGACGAGAGGTCGCCGCGCGGCAACCTCGAGCACCAAGGTAGCATTTCGGAACAACGCCCGATCGCGGATCGGCGACACAAATGCGTTCGGGGCGCGTTCGATGATCTCCAGACGAATCGCTCGCCTGCCCAGCCGCGCACTGAGGAAGTCCTGGATGTCGCGCACCAGCGGCGTGAAGACGTATTCGAGGTTATCGTGATCGTATGCCGGGTAGTCCCGTGCGCGTCGTTCGGTGGTCGCAAAGGTCGCAAGCTCACCGGCAAACCGCAGTAGTTCTTCGTACAGCCGCTCGGGATGCACGCTGCCAGACCGCTTGAAATGAGCCAGCACGGGAATGGTCCGGTTCAGCACCTGCAGCACCAGGTAATCGACGCTCTGCAAGCCGCCGCCGGACGATGGATCGACCGCGTAGCGTGCAAGCTCATCGAGTTTGGTCTCAACCCAGCCAATGATTCGATTGAGCCAGCCATCGACGACCGGATGTGCGGCGCAGACCAGCATCGGCGGAACAAACTTGTCATCAAACAGGATATTCTTGTCGCGTACTTCGAGGATGCGGGCGATGCCGAGGCCCATGTATCCCGGCTTGCTAGTCTTGCGCAGCTCGAACGATAGCCGCGGATAGACAATGTCAATCTCTTCCTCGATGCGCAGCGCCGAGGTTGAATCGATAAACGTCTCGGAAGTCCGAACGTAGCGACTTGCGCTGTCGGTGCGATCCTCATCCACCTCCCGCGTGTTGGGCGCCGCGACCGGCATCATCAGCCAGACGATCTGGCCTGCGGCCGAATCCGGCACTTCGATCGCTTCCGGGATCGGACTGTCGGCAGGGATATCGAACGGCGTCCCATCGGGCATGACGCCGGTCGCACTGCGCACGGCGAATTTGCTCTGCTGTGTAAGATCGTTGTCGATCTCGAGCTGCGCAAAGCCCCACGGGTACGGTGTTGTGTAACGAACGCGCTTTTCCAGCAGATGCTCGAGATAGCGGTCGTTCTGCTGCAGATGATGCGGCCGCAGAAACAGACCTTCCGACCAGAAAACTTTGCTGTACCAGGACATTCCTGCATCCACTTGGCAATGATCGGCGACGGCATCGTCACCGACGGTTCACTTTGACCCCGCCTTGTCTGCGCGGTCGTAATATTCAGAGAAATGAAGCATGAAGGTATCGATCGGCGCGCTCTCGTCGCGACCGAGATGCGCCTTCCAGCGCGTCAAGAACTCATCCCATAACTTACTCTTGTTTGAGCCGAAAAAGGATCTTGCACCGCGCTGAAGCTCGAGCTCGCGCGCCATCAGCGTTGGATCGATACTGGCGATCAGCCCGCTGACCGCATGCTGCATTGCCGCATAGGTCTTCAATTGATGGGATTTGAGATCTTTGAAGCCCTGCGCGAAGGCATGCGGCGCATCGAGGTAACTGCGCGTCGGCGGCCCGAACAGGATACGCATCGCGTCTTCCGCGGTCGGCGAGAATTTCAACGGATTGTTCTCGATGGCCTGGATGGTGGTTTGACTGGTGCTGCGGGTCAGTTGCTTGGCCTGGGTCCGCGCCTGCAGCAGAGCCATCAAATTTTCCACGGTCATGCGCAGTATGATGCCCAGCTGCTCCGCGAGTTCGGCCTCGGTCTTGTCGGCAAAGAAATTCTCCGGCAGTCCGGCAGCACGCGCCACCAGGAGCGCGAATTCGGGATTGCCGATCGAGGTGCCCGTAGCCGGTACCGGTTCGGCCACCTGCGGCCGCGGCGCTCCGGCATGCCCTGCCGAGGGCGCCGGCGGCGGCGCGACGGCCGTTTCATCGTCGACCCAGACCGATGGTCGGCGCGGGGTCGGCATCACGTGCAGCATGTCGACCGGCGGTTTAGGCGTGGCGATGGGACCGGCTGCCCAGCTCATGTCGTCATGCGGAGGCGGCTCTCGTTGAGGCATCTGGGGTGAATGCCGGACGGGGTCGACGCCCGCCGGCGGAACGCTCGCCGCCCAGTCCAGGAATTCCACATTGACGGGCCGCGCTGCTTCACGCGGCTTTCTCAACTGCTGGGGGTCGATTGGCGGCGGCACGTCGCGACCGGGAGCCCACAGTTCCTGGTAATCGGCGTGCTGCTGCGCGAGAGGAGCTTGCTGCTGCGCGCCATGGCTCGGAGCACCCTCGGCACGCTCGTCCAGGTCCAGCGAAACGCCAATGACATAGTGGCCGATGACGAGCCGATCGCCATCGCGTAGCCGATGCGCGCCCCGCATGCGCTGGTCGGCGCCGTTGAGAAAGGTGCCGTTGGTCGAGACGTCGTGCAACCAATAGCCGCCGTCGCGATAATGGACCTCGCAATGCTTCCCCGAAATCATCCGAGACGGATCGGGCAATGTCCAATCGAGATGACGATCGCGGCCTATATCGACCGAGCGACGGCCGGTGACCGTAAATGACACAGGTCCGCCATCGGGGAGGTTGGGCTCGTTCTCGATGTTGAAGCGAAGCACCATCACATCGTCTCGTCAGCGCAGAGGGCGCGGTTCGCCGCGTGCCAATTGAATACCATCCTCCAGGCAGGCCGTCATTATCCGGTCCCTGGACTCACGGGTAAGCCGGCAAAGCCCGATCAAAAGAGCCGCGCGAACCGCCCGCGCCGTCTGATCTGGCTTGGCCTCGACCGGAGCAAATTCCGCAGGGACGACGCTCCCGCCAGACCAGCCCGCCGCCAACGCCAGCCAAGTCGCCGGCTGTTCTGGATCATTGGCATTGCCGACCGCCAACGCCTTGTTGCGCGATTGCTCGTCTGGCTGCCGGACCCAGGTCTCTGCAAAGCTGAGTGACCTGCCTTCGTTGCCGTCGAAATTGTCGCACATCTGCCGAAGCGAGCGACATCCCCAGGCGACGGCCACGCGCCTGGGAAGCAGGTACGCGCAGAAGGATACAGCCTGGTGCCAGTTGCCTGCATCAGCGGCTTCCTGCAGGAAATCCAACGAGGACTTTTCCGGGGCGGCGTTACCGACGTCGTATCGCGCCAGCGGATAGGCTTCAAACAGATCGCGGACTGTGCTGAACCGAACTTGACCCATGGCCGTCAGCCGACAATGGTTGGTGTGCCGTGGGCAACCAACGGGCCGCCGGCCGCGAGCGCCATGGCGGCCTGCGCGGTCATGGTGATGGTCGGCGCGTTGATGACGATTCCGGCGGGGGACAGGATGATCTGGCTGGGACCAACCTGGAGGGTGATGTTGACATTGGCCGCAAGCGTGATGCTCAGCCCTGCGTCGACGGACTGATCCATCGCCAGCTTGATGTGCTGACCACCCAATTCGATATCAAGCTTGTCATTGCCGTTCTTGATTGTGGTCTTGCGGGTATCGCCGCCGAACGCGGCTTCACCGATGGTCCTGGTCTCGGTATCGCGGACCGTTACGTCGTAGTCCTTTTCGGCGTGCAGGGTGATCTTCTCGGACCCTCTCTTGTCCTCAAAGTTCCATTCGTTGTAGCCGCCCCCTCCCTTGGTCGAGTCGGACTTCAATCCCGCGATCGTCTTCTTGGACGGCAGATCGTAGGGCAGCTTGTATTCATCGTTGTACACCGTCCCGATAACCAAGGGCCGGTCGGGGTCTCCTTCCAGGAATTCCACGACGACTTCCTGCCCGACGCGCGGGATGATCTGACCGCCCCAGCGCTTGCCGGACCAGACTTGGGCCACGCGCAACCGGCACGACCGCTTCTTTTTTCGATCCCAGAAAAAGCGAACATAGATTTCGCCCAACGACTCGACGTCGATTTCCTCGCTCGAATTGTCGTCCTTGGTGACGACCTTGGCCGTCTGGATACCATTGATCCTCGGCTTCGGTGTCATCATGGGAGATCGAAACGGTCGATCGCTTGGCAGAAATTCATAGCTGCCGAAGTAGACGTGCTGTCCACCGTCGCCGGGACCGCCAGTGCGGTAGGACTCGACGGAAAACGAGTGAGCTGCTCGTACGACGAGATATTCAACGTTCTGCGAGTCTCTCGAATGCTTCTCGAGCTTGGTTAGTCCGCCGGGGAACAGATTGACGGCGTCGCCGTTGCCGCGGCGGCGCCGATCCATCGCCTGCTCGGCCTGGAGCTGGATCTTGGCGTATCGTTCGCCGTCGGATTTCTCCTTGAACTTGCCGGGATAGTCGTAGAACTCCATCTCGGATCGCGTGTAGTGCTCGGAACCCTTGGCGTCGCTGATCATCTGTGCGTTGGGTTTCTGGTAGTTGTAGTCGTTGAGCTCGAACTTTCCGGTGCGAAACCGGCGCTCGGAAACCCATTCATAAATATGCTGCTCCTCGCGGCGGTCGGATCCGGTCAGCGGGACATAGGGGATCTTTGCGAGACCGTTGATTGGACTGTGCGAGGACCTGGAGTCAGCCAGCACCAGCGTATGCTTGCCACCCTCATGCTTGAAGAAGTAGTAGATGCCGTGCTGCTCCATCAGGCGGCATACGAAATCCAGATCGGTCTCGCGATACTGAACGCAGTACTCGAGCTTTGGACATGAGCCCTCTTCGGTAAGCTTGGACTCATAATCCGTGAAGCCACGCTCGTTGAAGACCTCCTTGATGATGTCGGGCGCCTTCTTGTCCTGAAAAATCCGGCAATCGGTGGTGCGCGACAGTAGCCATAACCAGGGCCTCAGCACGATCCGGTAGCTGAAATAGTCGTTCCTGACCCCGAGCCACTGCGCTTCCGTGAGAATGCCGCTGAACTCGCGCTCCTTCCCGTGCAACTTGATGGTGAGCGTGCACTGCTGGCCGATCGCGCGATCAAAGTCGAGATCGGCGTCCTCGCTGAGGCATTCGATACGATATTCGTACAGTTCACTCAGACCTTCAGAGGCCTCGAACCTGACAAAAACCAGCACATCCTTGCCAAGGGGGGTCTTGAGCTCGCAAAGGCGGGTATCCTGGGTAAGCTGGCCCATGTGGGCGTTAAACTCCTTCGTTGACCGCACCATCCGCGCAATCGGCGCATCAGGTCGTCAAGCCTGAAACAACCGAAGTCCGAGCCAGCCATCGGTGGGACGACCGACCTGTCTGCCCGGTCTCGCCCTCTCCTGACGCGCCAAAGCTCGCGCCAGATGGTCCCGGCACTCCATGTAGTCGGCTCCAAGAGCTTGTTGGTTCACGCGAAACGGTCGTGGCCGCCGGGAATGAACCGAGGTCATCGTTGATCTGACCTAACAGACGATCGGATCATGAACCCCCGCCCGATCCGCCACTTGTGACGGACTTGGCAATGGGGCTAGAGCCCCTCAGACGGACCATCTTGGCATGCTCGATGTCACATCCCTGACCCAGCCCGTATCCCCGGACGATCCTTGCGGGCCTGACCTCGATGCGGCCGGGGATGTCCAGTACCTCAATTTCTTCGCAAGCGCGGAATCGCTGCTTCCAAAGTCGTACTTCGAGGTCGTCAACGCCAACGGAGAACGCGGACGCTTTGACCCAAAGGCCCTCGACATTACCGGCCAGTTCGCCGCTGCGCGGCCGCTCTTGGCACGCACCCGCGATCTACGCTTGACCATGCTGCTCGCCAAATTCTCCATCTTAAACCGCGATCTCGACGGCTTTCTCAGCTGCCTGAAAGCGACCACCCTGCTGCTGCGTGAACAATGGGAAGCGGTTCACCCGAGGGGCGATGACGGCGACTATGGTTTTCGCGCCGTCACCGTCGAGGCGATCGACGTGTTTCCGACGGTGATCAACCCGCTCCAATTCCTTCCCCTGATCGAAAATCGCAGGCACGGCAGCCTCAACTACCGTGCCTATCAGATTGCCAAGGGCGAAATTCCCGCCGCTGATGCCGATGTCGACATGCCCGATCTTGCAACCATCGAGCGCATTGTCGGCGAGACCGATCTCGACACCCTCAAGGCGGTGAGCGAACGCTGTTCCGCGGTCGCAGCCGAGATCGCCGACATCAAATCGGTTTGGCACGAAAAGCTAAACTCAGGGCAACCCATCAGCCTCGACAGGGTGGCGGGTGTCGCGAATGGCATGGCCAACTGGCTCGCGGCTCTGGTCACCGCACGCGATCCGGCCGCAGTTGCTCCATCCCCGGACGAGACTGCTCAAGACGGCCCGCAGCTTGCGATTGAAATCGCCGGTGCACTGACCTCGCCAGGACAGGCATCCGCGGCGCTAGCAGCCGCTGCCGACTATTTCGCGCGGAAGGAACCGTCGAGCCCAGCGCTTCTGCTGGTGCGGCAAGCACAGGACATGGTTGGCAAATCGTTTATCGAAGTGATGCGGATGCTGATGCCCGGCCAGGTCGAGAGCGCCGCCATCAATATTGGTCGCGACAAGGTTTTTGACCTGCCGATCGAGCGCATGGCGGAATTCGCGACATCGCTCCCATCTGCAACGGAAAACGACACACAAGCTACTGATTTTTCAGCAGAAAATAGAGTGCAGGCGTTGGACTTGCTGAGCAAGGTTGCATCTTTCTTCCGGACCGCGGAGCCGTCCAGCCCGATCCCGTTCCTGGTCGATCGCGCACGCGAACTCGCGCAGCGAGACTTCCTCAGTCTGCTGAACGAAGTCCTGCCAGAGGGCGCTCTGAAGACGATCGACAAATCGAATTGAACCCGCCTTCCGTTCGACGGGACTAACCAAACGGAAGGAAGCTCCGCCGACGAAGACCAAGGCACTTCCCAGCCTCCGTCGCGCAAGTCGGCTTCCGCAGCGATTTTTTGAAGAGGGCACCCAATGGCAACCGACAGCGGTCAAAAATTCATTCGCCGGAACCGCGCACCGCGCGTGCACATCACTTACGAAGATCCGTATGATGCCGAGCGGCTGATCGAACTGCCGTTTGTCATGGGCGTCTTGTCCGATCTTTCCGGCAACAACCCCGGCGTCGAGAAGGCGAAGGTCGAGGAGCGCAAGTTCCTCGAGTTCGACATGGACAATTTCGACAACCGCATGGCGGCGATCCAGCCCGGCGTGACGGCTCGTGTAGCCAATCGTCTCAGCGATGGGTCTGACGAAAAAATCTCCGTCAACCTGCGCTTCAATAAAATGTCGGACTTCACGCCCGTGGCGGTCGCCCGCCAGGTGCCCGCGACGGCCAAGCTGCTCCAGGCACGCGAACAGCTCGCCAACCTGCTGCGCTACATGGATGGCAAGGTGGGCGCCGAGGACCAGCTGAAGAAACTCCTCGCCGATCCTCAACTGATGGCCGCACTGCGCGAGCGCGCGGCCGGCCAGTCCACCGAACCCGACACCAACAGCTAAGGGAAGGATGGGGACCATGGCCAAAGAAGCTACCCATAAAGAGACCACCACCCAGGTCGGGACCGTCGAGGCTGACGAGTTTGCTGCCCTGCTGAAGCAAAGCTTCAAGCCGCGCACCGAACGTGCGGCAACCGAAGTCGAGAACGCGGTGTCCACGCTCGTCCAAGAGGCGCTCAAGGACACCAGCGTCATCAAGTCGGACGTGCTAGACACCATCGAGGAGATGATCGCGCGGATCGATCAGAAGCTGACCGCGCAGATGAACGAGATCCTGCACGCACCCGAATTCCAGGCGATCGAGAGCGCCTGGCGCGGCCTCCACTACCTCGTCTTCAACTCCGAGACCGACGCCAACCTCAAGATCCGGGTGATGAACGTCTCCAAGACCGAGCTGTATCGGAACTTGCGGCTCTATCCCGATGCGCGCTGGGATCAGAGCCCCCTGTTCAAGCAGATCTACGAGTACGAATTCGGCCAGCTCGGCGGCGAGCCGTTCGGCTGCCTGATCGGCGACTACTATTTCAGCCACCTCCCGACCGACGTGCAGCTACTTCGCGATCTCAGCAAGATCGCCGGCGCCGCGCATGCCCCCTTCTTTAGCGGCGCCGAGCCTACGCTGATGGGAATGGACTCCTGGACCGAACTGTCCAATCCTCGCGATATCGGCAAGGTGTTCGACACGCCGGAATACGCCGCATGGAAGGGACTGCGCGATCAGGACGACTCGCGCTATCTCGGCCTTTGCATGCCGCGCGCGCTGGGCCGCCTCCCCTACGGTGCCAAATCAGAGCCGGTAGAAGAATTCGCCTTCGAAGAGGAGACGGACGGACACACCGGTGACAAATACGGCTGGATCAACGCCGCTTATGCGATGGCAGTGAACATCAACCGCGCCTTCAAGGAGTTCGGTTGGTGCACGCGCATCCGCGGTGTGCAGTCGGGCGGCGAGGTCATCAACCTGCCGACGCACACGTTCCCGACCGACGACGGTGGCGTCGACCTGAAATGCCCCACCGAGATCGCGATCAGCGATCGTCGCGAGCACGAGCTTGCAAAGGCGGGCCTCATCCCGCTGATCCACCGCAAGAACACCGACAAGGCCGCCTTCATCGGAGCCCAGTCGCTCTACAAGCCGAAGAAATACTTCGGCGAGAAGGGTGTGGACGCAACCGCATCCGACAACCTGTCGTCACGCCTGCCTTACATGTTCGCAGTGTCCCGCTTTGCGCACTACCTGAAATGCATGGTTCGCGACAAGATCGGATCCATGAAGGAAAAGGATGAGCTGACGGTTTGGCTGCAAACCTGGATCAACGAGTACGTTGATGCCAATCCAGCCTTGTCGTCGGAGGCGCAGAAAGCGCGCAAGCCGCTGGCCGCTGCGAAGGTGGAAGTCATAGCAAACGAGGAGAACCCGGGATACTACAACGCGCGCTTTTTTCTCCGTCCACACTTTCAATTGGAAGCGATGGACGTCGGTCTCAGCCTTGTCTCGCGCCTTCCGGGCCCGGGCTCCTGACGCCGCGTTATCGCAACCCTCACTCATCCAGGTTTTTGAAAGGGCTATGCTATGGCTGTCGACATCTTTCTGAAGCTCGATCCGATCAAGGGCGAATCGCTCGACGACAAACACAAGGACGAGATCGACATTTTGAGCTGGTCGTTTGGCGAGAGCCAAAGCGGCACCTTCCACAGCGGGTCGGGCGGCGGCGCCGGCAAGGTCAACGTTCAGGATCTCCACTTCACGCACTTCGTGGACAAAGCCACGCCCGAACTCTTTAAGGTCTGCGCCAACGGCAAGCACATCGATACCGCGATCCTCACTGTCCGCAAGGCCGGTGAAAATCCGCTGGAGTATCTCAAGATCGAGATGAAGCATGTCCTGGTCTCCAGCGTATCGACCGGCGGATCGCATGGCGAAGATCGTCTCACCGAAAACGTGAGCTTGAACTTCGCGAAGGTGAAGATGACTTACAAGACCCAGACGGAAAAGGGCGGCGCCGGCGCATCGCCGACCTTCGGCTGGGACGTTCCGGCCAACAAGGAATGGGCCTGATCGTAAGCTTCCTGTCCGGTGCCGGCTACCAGCAATGGCAATCGGCGCCGGCGGTACAAGGGATTCTCAATGACTGTTGCGCCAAAGAAGGATCGGCTCTCTCCGCCATTGATGCTCGCCTTTCGTGCGGCTTACGACGCTCGTGATGCGCGCAAGCCAATCGAACTGCGCGATCAGTACGGTGAGCGAGTGATAGCGGGACGGCGCAGCACTGGTCGTTTCCCGATCTCAGAGACGTTGCTAAGGCGGGAAGTTTCGCATGACGTTGAAACGCTCCTTAATACTATTGCCCTCGAATCGACGCTCGACCTGACTGGCTACGCCTGCGTTCGCACCTCGATTTTGAACTATGGTTTTCCCGACATCGCAAACCGATCCATCGACGAGGTCACCGACGAAGAGCTCAGCGACGCCCTGCGCATGTCGCTTACGACGTACGAGCCTCGGCTCGATCGCAAGTCCATCCGGGTGCGGCGCGACACCACCGTGGACCCCGAACAGCTCAAGCTGCGCTTTTTCGTACAATCCGACCTGAAGTGCGAGCCGCTCAACGTGCCCGTGGAATTCGTCGCGGATGTCGACCTCGACAGCGGCGATATACAGATCAATCGACTATAGCATGGATCGCGAGTTCCTCGACTTATACAATCGTGAACTGTCGCTGCTGTACGAGCACGCGGAAGACTTTGCCGACGAATATCCTGGCATCGCCGAGCGCCTCGGCGGGCTGATCCGCGATCGCTCAGATCCAATGATTTCGGGCCTGCTCGAAGGCGCCGCGTTCCTCGCTGCCCGCGTTCAGCTCAAGCTCAAGCACGAATTCCCGGAATTCACGGCAAACCTGCTCGAACAGCTGGTTCCGAACTATCTCGCGCCAACTCCATCTGCCATGCTGGTCAAGGTACAGCCACCCTATGCCGATCCGGCATTGCGCGACGGTAGGAAAATCGTGCGGGGCGCCTACTTCGATGCGAGCTACCGCGAAAGGGAACGGAGCCTCGCCTGCCGATTCAGGCTTTGCCGCGATATCGTGCTTTGGCCCTTTGACGTCACCAGTGCCGAATATTTCGCGACCGCGGGCGCATTGCAGGCTCTCGGGATTCCGGTCAGCGGTGAGGTCATTGCGGGGCTCAGGCTCTCCATGACCCACCGTACCGCAGCGCGGCTCGACGAAGAGCCGGCAGACGCGGAGGCACGCAACAAGCCGGAAACCTGGTTCGCGGGCTGCCGCACCGGCGAATTGCCCATTTATCTGACTGGCGCCGAATCCGATGCTATCGCGCTTTACGAACAGCTGACTTCGAACTGCGTCAACGTCTACTTTCGCTATCTCGACGATTTCGGTGATCCGGTCGTCATCCGGGCTCCGAACGACTGTGTGCAACAAGTTGGCTTCGGCGAGAAAGAATCCCTGTTTCCTAACGATAACCGGGTCTTTCGCGGCTCGGAGTTGTTGCGGGAGTATTTCCTGTTTCCGCGCAAGTTCCTTGGCATCAATCTGACGGGACTTCGCGCTGTGATGCCGCGGCTGCGCGGCAAGTCAATCGATATCGTCTTCGCGTTCGATGAGCACAACTCACGGCTTGCCGCCTCCGTCCGCGCTGAGACTTTCAGTCTCTATACTGCCCCGGCAATCAACCTGTTTGAGAAGACCACCGATCGCATCCCTGTCAAATCGAATACGCACGAATACCACGTGGTGCCCGACCGAAGCCGCTATCTCGAATACGAGCCGCACCAGGTGCTGGAGGTTTACGCGCACTTTCCCGCAGAAAAAGACAAGCGGCACGTGCGTCCGCTGTACTCCGCCGAAGTCGACCGGACGGCCGCATCGGTCGAGGGGCTTTACTTTACCGTTCGTCGGCTACCGCGGCGCCGCACTGTCGAGGAAAAGGCATATGGCACGGCCTCGGACTACACCGGGACAGACATGTTCCTTTCGCTGCTCGAGCCTGGCGACCTGAGTGGCGACAGATCCGCCGCCGAGCTGAGCGTCCGGGCGTTGTGCTCAAACCGGCATCTCACGGAACATCTGCCGGTCGGCCAGGGCGGAGCCGACTTTCGCCTGTTGGACGACACCTCGCTCGAACTAATGTGCATAGCCGGCCCCACCCGGCCACGCGAGCCGGTGGTGGCGCAGTTGCGCAGTCGCAGTCAAGTCGCCAACAGCGGCGTTGTCAGCTGGCGCCTGATCAACATGCTGAGCCTGAACTATCTCGGCCTCGTAGAAAGCGGCGGCGGCAAGAATGCCGGAGCACTGCGGGAGATGCTGTCACTGTTCGCCGACCAGTTCGACGACGCTACGGAACGAAAGATTCGCGGCGCGCGCAGCATCGAGAGCAGGCCCGTGGTGCGGCGGGTGCGAGAGCGTACCGGCAGTGGCGCAGCGCGTGGCCTGGAGATCACCGTCACTCTCGACGAGAAGGCATTCGAAGGCAGTGGCGTGTTCCTGCTCGGGGCTGTGCTGGAACGCTTCTTCGCCGACTATTCGGGCTTCAACACCTTCACCCAAACCGTCATCTCGACTTCGGAACGCGGCGAGATCATGCGCTGGCCGGCCCGCATGGGTACCCGGAGGCCGCTGTGACGCTGATCGACCAGATGAAGGCCGAGCCTTGGCGGTTCGATTTTTTTCAAACGCTCCGCCAGCTCGAGCGATCCAACCCGGATCAGCCGCGGATCGGCGACAGTGCCGCGCGTCGCGAGGAATTTGTTGACCTGGGTCAAACCCCCTATCTGGAATTCCCCGCTTCCAATCTAAGCTCGGTCGACGACCGCGATGGCAGGCTCAGGATCCTGGTCAAATTCCTCGGTCTGCTCGGACCGCAGGGCGCACTGCCGCTGGCCACCACCGATGAGAGCGTCGGCTGGCAGTTGATGCGGGACGATGCTTTTCCGCGCTTTCTCGACCTTCTCAATGGACGCTTTCTACAATTGTTCTTTCGTGCCTGGGCGGATGCACGGCCGATCGCGCAGCATGACCGGCCATCGGATGACCGCTTCATCGCCTATGTCGGCTCCTTTGCCGGCCTCGGCTCTGACATCTTTGCCAATCGCGACGCGGTACCGGACATGGCGAAGCTCAGCTTCGCGGGACTGGTCTCACCCAGGGCTAAGTCCGCGTCACGATTGGCCGGGCTGCTGCAGGGGCTGTTCGATGTCAGGGTCGAGATCGACGAATTTGTGGGCAGCTGGCTCCCGTTCGAGGCGAACTATTGCAGCCGCCTCGGCGCGGCGCATGCCAGGCTCGGCCACGACGCGCTTCTGGGCTCGCGGGTGTTCAGCGTCGAAGACAAAATCAGGGTTCGCGTTTTCGTGAAGGATTTCGCTCAATACGAGCAGTTCCTACCCACCGAAGCGCCTAACCTGTCCGAGCCGCTGGCTGACGCCGTCTACTTCTATATCGGCGACGAACTCGAGTGGGAGGTGGAACTCGCCATTCCGGCGGGAGCGGTCGTCCCGATCAAGCTGGGACAGAGCGGACGCCTTGGGTGGACCAGCTGGGTCTCACCGAACTGGGCCTCGACCGAGGAATATCGCCGCGATGCTCGCTTTAACCTTGCCGAGCGTCTGAGGGCCGGGCGAAGCGCCGCGACAGACGCCTCGCCCATTTGAACCTATGCACCGGTCCGATTGTCCTAACATCATGGAATTCGCGCCAATTTCCACGATGAGCAGGACATCGCCCCGGGGGATTGAGCAGGAGGCCCCACCGTGACCGACATCAGCCTTGAGGCCGTGACCGGAAAGCTGAACCGCGTTGGCTACGACGCCTTCATACAAGCCCTGCGTCACGCCAAAAGCGCGAGCAACCGCAACGTCGAGCTCGCGCACTGGCTGTTTCACATCCTGCAACAGGAAAGCACCGACTTCAGCCTTGCGGTGGATCACTACAAGCTGGACCGTGCGCGGCTGCTGTCGGACCTCGCAGGCGTCATCAACGGCTTCCGCAAGAACGAAACCGACATGCCCGGAGTCGCCAATTCGGTCATCGATATTCTCGACCGTGGCTGGCACTACGCCACGCTGTTCTTCGGCGAGACTCAGATCCGCACCGGCCATCTCTTGGTCGCCGGACTGAAATCGAATGAGATCCGTCGTACGCTCAACAACATCTCGCAGGAATTCGCCAAGATAAACGTAGACGCATTGGCCGCGGAGCACCGCGCTGTCTGGGCAGGCTCCGAGGAAGAGACCATGCGTCCGATGGACGGCTCTGGATTGACCGGTGCCGGCTCTGACGGTGCAGACCGGGCAAATCCCAAGGGAACAACGCCGCTCGACAGGTTCTCCCAGGATCTCACCGCCAAAGCGCGATCGGGCGAAATGGATCCAATCCTCGGTCGAGACGACGAAATCCGTCAATTGATCGACGTGCTGATGCGCCGGCGGCAAAACAATCCGATCCTCACCGGCGAAGCCGGCGTCGGCAAGACCGCCGTGGTCGAGGGATTTGCTCAGCGCATTGCTGCCGGCGAGGTGCCGCCGCCACTGCGTAACGTCAGGCTCTGCGCACTGGATATCGGCCTGATGCAGGCCGGCGCCTCGATGAAGGGTGAATTCGAGCAGCGCTTGCGCTCGGTGATCGACGAGGTACAGAATTCGCCTACCCCGATTATCCTGTTCATTGACGAAGCTCACACGCTGATCGGAGCCGGTGGCACGGCCGGCACCGGCGACGCGGCCAATCTCCTCAAGCCTCCCCTCGCCCGCGGCACGCTGCGTACCATCGCCGCGACCACCTGGGCAGAGTATCGCCAGTACATCGAAAAAGACCCCGCACTCACACGACGCTTTCAGCCGATCCAGGTCGACGAGCCGGATGTCGAGACCTGTTGCATCATGCTGCGCGGCCTCCTAGGCCCGATGGAGAAGCACCACGGCGTTCGGATTTCGGACGCAGCAATCGTGACCGCGGTCAACCTGTCGCATCGCTACATTCCATCCCGACAGCTGCCGGACAAGGCGGTCAGCCTGCTGGACACAGCCTCGGCGCGGGTAGCCATCAGTCAAAGCGCGACGCCGGCCCTGATCGAGGATACTCGCGTCGCTATTGCGGCTCGCGAGGCCGAACGATCGGCGCTGGTCAGCGACGGCGACCTCGGGGACGAGAACAGCGAGCGCATTGCCGCAGTCGACGGCGACATAGCCACGCTAAGGGACAAGCAGACCGGCCTTGAGGCCGATTGGGCCAGGGAACAGGAGCTCGTCAAGGACATCCGCAGCATTCGCGAAATTCTCTCCGAGAACGGCGACGAAGATCGAGCAGCGAAACGCATGGAGTTGCGCGGCAAGTTTGAAACACTGGAGGGCATCAATCCGGAAAAGCGGATGATCTACGCCCATGTCGACCAGCAGTCGGTGGCCTCTGTCGTGTCCGACTGGACCGGCATTCCGACCGGCAGAATGATGCGTGACGAAATCGAGACCGTCCTGAAGTTACCCGAAATTCTCAATCGCCGCGTGGTCGGCCAGTCCCACGGACTGACAATGATTGCCAAGAGAATCGAGACCAGCCGCGCCAGGTTGGACAATCCGTCCAAGCCAATTGGCGTTTTCATGCTGGCCGGACCGTCCGGCGTGGGGAAGACAGAAACCGCGCTCGCGCTTGCCGAAACCCTTTATGGTGGCGAGCAGAACATCATTACAATCAACATGTCGGAGTTCCAGGAGGCGCACACGGTCTCGACCTTGAAGGGCGCGCCTCCGGGCTATGTCGGCTATGGTGAAGGCGGTCGGCTCACCGAGGCGGTCCGGCGCAAGCCCTACAGTGTTATCCTGCTCGACGAAGTGGAGAAGGCCCATCCCGACGTCCATGAGATCTTCTTTCAGGTGTTTGACAAGGGGGTCATGGAAGACGGCAACGGTCGGCGAATCGATTTCAAGAACACATTGATCATTCTGACCACGAACGTCGGCACGGATCTGATCATGGGCCTTGCGCGCGATCCAAAGTATCGCAACGAGCCGGAAGACGTGGCCAAGCTGCTGCGGCCGGAGCTGTTGAAGGTGTTCCCTGCCGCGTTGCTTGGGCGCGTTGTCTCGATCCCCTACTTTCCGCTTTCAGACGAGATGCTTGCGGGCATCGTCAGATTGCAGCTCGACCGGATCGGACAGCGCCTCCGCGACAATCACAAGGCCGCCTTCGGCTATGACGATGCGGTCGTCGAGCACATCGTATCCCGCTGCAACGATCCGGACTCCGGCGGGCGGATGATCGATAACATCATCACCAACACGCTGTTGCCCGAACTGTCGCGTGAATTCCTCAGCAAGGCTCTCGCCAAGGAGGAAGTCAAGCAGACGCGCGTCTCGATCGTGAACGACAAGTTTGCATACTCGTGGAACTGACTGCGATGAACATCCAGACCGAGCACCGCCAGCCGGCCACCGGCGCCACACCATACGATGAGGTGTATTATCCCGGGCATGTCTACGGGCTCACTCACCCGAACCATCTGGCAACCATCGCGACCGTCTACGGCATGCGGCCGGCTCCAGTCGAGCACTGCCGGGTTCTGGAACTCGGCTGCGGCGTTGGCGGCAACCTGTTGCCGATGGCATTCCAATATCCGGACAGCGAATTCATCGGTATCGACCTGAGCGGTGTGACGATCGAGCGTGGGCAGCGAAACATCGCCGCATTGAGCCTGGGCAACATCAGGCTTCTACATTGCGACATCATGGATGTCGACGCGGCCTTCGGACAGTTCGACTACATCATCGCCCATGGCGTGTATTCATGGGTGCCGCCGATCGTGCGCGAGAAGATGATGACCATCTTCAAGCGAAATTTGGCGCCACAGGGGCTCTGCTACGTCAGCTATAACGCGCACCCGTTCTCGCATCTTCGCGACATGGTCCGCGACATGATGCGCTACCACACCCGGAGCATCACCGGGATGAAGGAGAAAGTCGGACAAGCCCGCGCCATCGTGAAATTTCTCAGCGAAGGATCGAAGTCCAGCTCGGTGCACGGTGCCGTCATGCGCGATCAGTGCAACCGCGTCCTCAATGCTCCGGACGAATTGCTCTTTCACGACGATCTCGATCAGGACGCGACAGCCTTCCTTTTGCACGACGTCGTCGAAGATGCCGGCCGGCACGGCCTGCAATATCTGAGCGATGCCGATTTTTCACGACGCCATCTTGCCGGTTATACTGAGGAGGTCCGCGCCACGCTGCAGCGCTTTCCCGAAAGCGAGTTCATGGCGCGCGATCAGTATCAGGACTTCATTGACGGCAACGGCTTTCGGCGTACGTTGCTGTGCCATGAGGACATCTCCCTTGACCGCCGGGTCGATCTCGACTTCGTCACCGGGTTCTATCTGCTAAGCACCTCAAGCCCATGTCGACCCGACGCCTGCCTCACCGACGATACCGAGATGGAGTTTGAAAATCAGAACGGGAGCCGAATCACGGTGACCGATCCGCTCCTGAAGGCCGCACATCTTTGTCTCGGCCGGGCCTGGCCGCGCGCACTCTCGTTCACTGAACTGCTCGATGGCGCCCGGGCGCTGCTAGAGGGCCGGCAAACAGGCGACGACCAACGGAAATTGACGGAAGCGCTCTATATCCTGGCTCGCAGCGGAGAGGTTTCCTTTCTGAAATCACCGCCCTTTCTCGTGACAGAAGTCACGGATCGACCGCACGCGAGCCTGCTCGCCCGCAAACAGGCGCAGACCGGCCCGCTCATCACCAATCTGCTCCACCAGACGGTGCAATTGGACGACGACAGGACGCGCCACTTCCTGCAGTTGCTCGACGGCTCTCGGACGATCGAGCAGATCACGGCCGAAATGATCGAAGCCTTCGGACCGACCATCCAGGTCAAGCAAATCGACGATGCCGGGCGGCCGGCCGAGCCGTTACTGCTATCGACGCGACAAAGCGTTGACCGTTCGCTGGCGACAGTCGGTAAGTTGGGTTTGCTGGTTTCCTGAGACCTGCAACTGTCGACCTCGGCAAAGATGGGCGGCAAGGAGCCGGGCTGTCATCTTGCGGGGTGGATGTTAGTCTCGGCGCTTAGCCGTCGTGGGTGTATTGCTGGCCGAGGAGCCAACCAGTGAGAATACCGCCCGGTCCGCCGGCATAGACCGGATCGAGGCCTACACCGGCGCGCAGCATCCGCCACTCATGCTCGCCGACCCAAGGAATCCCGGGATCACCTTTCTGATATTGCGACAACAGCGTTCCGGCGACCTCCGCGGCATTCGCGTAGATCGGGCCATTCGCCCAACGGGGTCGCGGTAGGCCCGTCATGCGGCAATAAAGCGCGGTGCAGACATAGGCGGACGCCTCCTCCGCATTGCCGTCAAGGCCGGTGCGCAGCAGGTCGTAGGCGGCATGCAAGGCTTCGTGAACGATATAGGCCTCGTCCAGCCGTCCCGTCGCCGACACGACTTCCAGCGTATTCGCCGCGACGGCCGTACCGTCCGCCCGGGTTCGCGCGACATCGTTATATTGCGCCGCAACGCCTGCCGCGAGATCGGTCGGAACCCCGACGGTGACCTGTCCCAACCGGATCGCGCGAGCGACGTGATGGAACGTTTGCGGGGCAATCGTCACGTGGCTGCCGCGGATCGGAAACCGGAAGCGAATGCGCGCGACCGCCGGGCCGTGGAGTACGTCGAGCACCCTGCTCCGCAATGACATCGGATCGTCCTTGTTGCTGACTGCTCCATAGAGCGTTGTCGGCGCTTCCAGTTGGGAGGTTCATTGAACCCGGCTACCTCGGGGCCAGACCAATCAAAATTGGTTCTGACCCGGAGCGCGACCTCGTGACGACCACCGATCCGACGACGACCGACACTTACCGGAAGATCGCAGCGCGGCTGACCATGCTTCGGCCGCAGATCGATCTGTCGAAATATTTCGCGGGGCCAAACCCCGATGTCCGCCTTTATGACGAAAAGGCCTATATCCGACGCCAATTGGAGAAGTATGGCGTCGCGGCCGCGACGAGCACGCTCGACGGCGTCACCTTTCTGCCGAAGAACTGGGAAGACCTGATCAAGATGCTCCGCATCGCCAAAACGTCGGACGGATTCGACGCCTTCGCCGAAGGAAAAAGCCCGGAGAAACCGTCGCATTGGGCCCTCGATTTGTCGATGGCAGCCACGATCGGCAAGGGATTTCGAGAGATCTGGCGTCCGAAGCTATCCGACAGGCCACTTTCAACGCGAGACCTCCCGGGCCGGCACGGCTTCGGGCTTGGGCGCGGCAGAGGCCAATGGAGCGACGACTATAGTGCGCAGTTCGGCAAGGACCCGCAACCCCAAGACATCACGTCGCTCCATTTCGCGGTAGCGCCTGATCGGGTCAACGTTCACATCGACGAGACAGGCTTCGTGTTCGAAGGCGCAGACGGCGCTCTCACGGTCGGACCGAATTTCGGGCACCACGCCGTCAACGAACTGTTTTGGAAGAGCAACCCCAATTTGCCGCGCTGGGCGATCGATCACATCGACCTGATCCTGCCGAACAGCGCCAACGATTTTTCGCGATTTGGCATATCGGTCGACCTGTATCAGCGTAAGGACCTGCGCGTCACCGTCACAGGGTCCTGCGGAATTTTCGGAGGATTCGAGTGCTCGGGAACGTTGAGCGTCAGTGGAACGCATGATCTGTTCGGCTCCAAGCCGAAAGGCACGCGCTGACGCGGATCGTAGTTCTGCGGTCCGGATCTGGGAGCCGATATGCCACAGTTGAAAGACAAGGTCGGTCGGTTTGCGACGACGGGTCGCAACTGCCAGAACTGGAAACAAGATCAGGAGCTCGTCATCTCGCTCCTCAACAAGATCGCCATTTCCGACGGGGGTGCGGAGAACACACTCAAGCCGCAAATGATCGTGACAGGTCATGCCAGCGACAGCCTCTACACCTCCATTCTGTTCTTCCAGAAAAAGCACTTCGCGGGCACACCTGACGGCTATATCCGGCCTGGCGGGCCAACTTTCAGCAGGCTCGTTGACCTCTCGACGAAGGCGGCCGCCAAACCTCCCTCTCCAAAGGGCCAATGGGATGGAATCACGACCCCATCCGTCGATGCCGCGCTTCGCAAGGGTTTGATCGACGATTCAAGGCTAGATTACGCGGAAGTGGTTGACATCATCAGGGCGACCGTCGCGGACGGCACGGTCACGGCATTCGAGCTGGACGACCTGACGACCATTGCGAGCACCTCCAGAACGCTCTCGCCGACTTCAAAAAAGCTCATCACGCTCTTCGTCGGTGACGAAAAGAAGAAGTGGCTTGGGGTTGGACCGTACGACCTCAATTCGGATCAAAAGAAACTCGCCGCGGAGATGGTCTGCGATTTCCTGAAGAACACGAGGACTACGTTCTTTCCGAAGCTCGACCCGCACCGCGTCGGGATAGGCATTCTCAGGCGCATCGCGAAGCCGAGCCTCATCGATCAGGATCAGGCGAGTCTATGCGGACCGTCTGCGCTGATGTTCAGCTACGCATCCGACAAGCCGGGGCAGTATGCGCGGTTCGCCATCGACCTGTATCAGAAGGGGCAAGCGAGCCTCGGCCGCCTACTGATCAAGCCGGGAAAGGACGTGAAGAACTACTTGCCGCCCTACTCGCTGGACCACGTCGATTGGCTGACATGCGCCTCCATCCGCGACTCCGAAAATTGGTTCCTCGATTTTGACGACACCGGCAGAATAAGCGATGTCGCTGGAATCACCGTGCCGAGCGAAATGGAGCAATGGTTCCGCAAGGCGGGATACCAGGACGTACGTGAGGAGACCAATCTGAAATTCAGCAAGGGCATCGACAACGTCATGGAAGCCAACGCCCTGCTCGCCGGCGGATACCGCGTATGCCTTTTCATAAGCGCTAACATGATCGAATATGACGACCAGTCTGACGAAGGCTCCGTGCTCACGCGGCACTGGGTCGTCTTGCGCGACAAGATTCAAGTGTCGAGCGGAAACGTGACGACAACGATCTTCACCTGGGGCAAGGGAGACTACGCGATCCCGCACCCGAGCAAAGGCGGGGCTCTGAGGCCCCTGCCCCTTGCGGATTTTTTGATGAATTATTACGGCTACGTTGCTGCCAAGGCGTAAGCGGCGCTCGCCGGTATTCGCCTTCTACCGAGGCGATTTTCCCTCAATCGTTATATGCGGTGCTAGGAATTCGCGCGCCGGCACGCTCACCCGTACCAGAGCAGCCACTTGGTCACGCTTCGGACCCACAAGAAGATCTCGGCCATGAACCCGCCGTCAACGTGGCGGTCTGAATAGCGGTGACATTGCGGCTTCGATGGGAGATTCTTCATGGTCGACCAACCATCGGCCTGCGCGGACGCGTGCGTCCTTTGATCCGGATCTGGTCGTACCAGTAAATCCAATTATACTTCCTTACCAACCCTCCCATGGGTGGTAGATGAGCGAGCCTCCAATACAGGTCAGGCTGGCTGAGCCTGAACCGCTCGATTATCTGCACGGGCGATGGAGATGTGTTCTGCGGATTGTCAAGGAAGACGGCCGCTTCCCACAACGCATCATCGGGCGCAGGATCTTTGCCTTTATAGGGGCCTTCGGTCGGCCCATAGAACGCTCTGAAGAGCGGAGGCCCGCCCTTATCGGACACGTATATGTTCGTCAAAATGACTGCAAGATACTCTTCAGAATCCTGGTACCAATGGTCTGCTGGGGCAAAGTTCATCACGCCGGCTATCATTCGTGAGGCGTGAACGAGTTCGTGATACAGTACCTCGTCGGTTGCCATTGCGGGGGCATGGCCATGGTGAGCCTTCTTGAATTTCTTTCGGAGAAGCTCTGCTTTCTCGGGCGAAAACAAGACATCACAATTTGCGCCCCCGCCTTTTCCGACGACTTTGAACATTTCCTTTTTCTTTGGATCGGCAGTTAGGCGGGCACCGCGGGCAATGATATATTGCTGTTGATCAAGGTCGTCGGCCACCGTCAGTGCGTTGGCGTCATCCAGGTTATATGGACGAATTCTCGCGAACGATGGTTTGCTGGTACCGAATTCGTCAAGCAACGCCCGGCCAGTCGGGTGGCTTTGTATTTGTTTCAGGAGACCGACAATCTGACGCCTATAGCCGTTCTTGGCCGCCAAGTATTTCTGCTTCAGCGACTCGAATTTGCCGGCATGGGTGTCGGCACTCTCATGGTTCACCACCATCCACGATCCCATGCTTCGGAAGGCTATGAGAATGCCGTTCGGCAGTCCTTCATCTACCACGGGATCGCCTAGATCCCACTGCAACATCGAAGCATCAAGTGGCGATGCATGCTTCTCGATATATTTGTTGAACTTTTTATACTGCTCGTTCTGCTGAAAGCTAAGACCTAAAAAATCGTAATCCAGCTCCGTAAGATCAACATCGTCGGCCATGGCAACTCTCCATGTTATGCTTTCGGCCACGCGATGGTCCGCCGAGAAACTACGCTGAATAGTCGCGAAGCAGATACGAACGGTTCGTCCGGTCTCGAACACACGACCGTGATAGGTAGCGTCGCGGTTCCACGCCGGGTTGAACCGATTTGAACAAGGGCGAGACATACATGTCAGGGATCTTGTATCGACCTTCTACGGGGACCGCATCATGGCATGCACGGAACCGGAGATTACGCCTTGGCCCGAACGGGTGCGGCGCACGGGTGAGCTAAAGATATTCCCTGGGCCGAGCTTCACCCCAAGCGTTTGGGTGAATGATCTCGATACAGCGATCACGACGATCAACGACCTTCTCAAGCAGAACGGCGTCTATCTTGCGTTCAGAAAGGCTGACAGCGCAGCTAGCAGCCCGATCGTGGCCGAAACGTATCCGGGTTCCGGCCTCCACGGCAGCGCCGTACAGACCGTCGTCGACTCACGTAGTGGCCCTTCGATGAGTTCAGTGAAGCTGCGAGTGCCTGCAACCCCGAAAGTCGGCCGCGCTGACGCTGGCCAGGCAATGCGGCTCCATATCCTTGTGCACGAACTCGTCCATTGCATTGGCCTCTCGAATTGCGCACATAGCAACGATGACGTCTTCATAGGGGCACTAGTCATCGATAGCAGCGGCACGGTCCCACCCCCGAAACTAGGTGGGTACACGATCTCAAGAATCAAGAAGGCGTGGCCAGAGACGTGGGTCAGCGTGCAAGGCGGCGCTCTCGCCAAACAATCAGCCGATGAGCTGAGAAAATCGATGGAAGGAATCAAACTCTAGCCGATCGAGCAACGTCTGCGAAAAACGTCGCCATCGAGAGCTTCTTCTGGTCGCTCAAGACCGAACGCACCGCGCGCAAGATCCATCGTACCAGGAAAGAGGCCAGAGCAGATGTGCTCGATTACATCGAGCGGTCGTGTTGAGTTCGCGCGCAAGGTGGGATTAGCTTAACAACCCGTCCATCAGACCGGCAGCAGCTCAATCTGCACCTAGGAAGCCGCCAGCTTGAAGAGGGAGGCGTGATAGATATTGGTGTCGAAGCTCGCGCTCCCTTGAGCGCACCACTCTCGGAATGGGCTAAGCCAACAACAGTAATGCTCAGGCCGGCAAGAGCTGCTATTTTGACAACGCGGAACATCGTAGCGTCCCAGCTTATTCGGATCAGTAGCAATATGCAGCCGGCCCGTTCAAGCACAGTGAACACGATCAGTAAAGTTGAGCCTTTTGGCTAGATGCCACGTTAATGATAGTGATCCAACGCTCGATAGTCGTTTCTCTATTGGTCCTCGCGCCGACCGAAGCGGCACTAATAACACCTCTGCTGCCACTGTCAGCGCTTGGTTCATCAGCTCTCCTCTGCTACGTTAGGGTGATTAACTTCCTCTCCCGGAATTCCACCAATAGCGGCGATTTGGGGGAGGCTTGCAGCATAAGACTAGACAAGAATCCGTTCTCCCAGCCTCTCATGAGCGCGGGAACGTTCATGTTTTCCTGGTGGATCCTCAATGAGGAAGCCCGCTTATTTTTATCACGGCTCGCGCGCGCAGGTCGAACGCCTGGAGCCGAGCAAGGCGCGAAGCGGCGAGCCACGCGCCGTCTTTGCTTCGCCGGAGCGCGCCTACGCGACAGCGTTCGGCCTGCCCATCGTCCCCGACCCCAAGGGCAGACGGAGTTGGTCTTTCCACTATCGCGGCGGAGCCCCGCGCGTCACGATCCACTGCGGGTCACTTGACCTCACGCGCCACGGCTACCTGTACCGGGTGCCGTCAAAGGATTTTGTACGGCTCGATGACCGGCAATGGCTGTCCTACGAGCCTGTAGTACCGCGCGACTGCGAATTCGTCCGGGGCGCAGATTATGCGCACTGGATCGAAACGTTGCCGGCCACGAGAGCCAGACTGCGCATCGCTCCGTGCATTTCGCCGTCGTCTCGCGACATCGACTTCGACTCGATTGAGAGGCAGGCCACAGCCGCCTTTCAATTGCCCGCGCATTCAATTCACGGACCATCGCACTGGCGGCGGGTCGAGCAGAATGGCCTGATGCTGGCAAGGCGTTCCAGCGCGGATACCGACGTCGTGCGCCTGTTTGCGCTCATTCACGATTGCAAGCGCCAGGATGATTTCGCCGACAGCAGGCACGGCATGCGGGCCGCTGAATTCGTGGCCACAATCCGGCACCTCCTCCCCACATTGGACCAGGCGAATTTCGAGCGGCTTCAGCTTGCCTGTGCGCTGCACTCGGGCGGCCAGAGACATCCCGATCCCACGATCGGGACGTGCTGGGACGCCGATCGGCTCGATCTCACTCGTGTTGGCGCGGTGCCCGACGCTCGTCTCATGAGCACAGATTTCGGCCGCCACCTGGCCGAACGCCAATCGCGGTTTGCACCGAAATACCGTGTACGCGATGCGACGCCGAACTGGATTCATAGTTATGGCGGTCTTTGATCGATGACCAAACCTAGATTTGCGAGCGAGGACAAATCAACCACGGAGCCGACCCATGAAGAAGCCCGGAAAGCGGATGCGGACACTGCGCGTCGTGTTCAAGACAAAGGAACGAGCGCTGGCGGCACAGGTCGCCAAGGTGATCAACGAGGTAATGGGTGGAAGACCAGTGCTCCTTAAACCCGGACAGGGCGAGCAGGGATGGACCCAAGATGTGGGCCCGCCACCCTGGGGGCAGAACTGGGCACAGATCGATCCGCCGGATGGCGGCTGGAACCGAGGCATCGATCTTCCCAGCGGCGGTGCGGTGAGCAACCCGGCCGTGCGCGCCATGCGACGCAAGAACGTCAAGAAGGCGCTCTCGGCTGCAAAGAAGCGACGCAGCTAGGGGGTTGAGCCCATGTACTTCGTCATGAAGCTCAGCAAGCTCTGCAACCTGCGCTGCGCTTACTGCTACGAGTACGAAGAACTCGGCGAAAAGGCCAGGATGCCGATAGAACGTCTGGCCTTCTTCTTCGAAGGCGTTGCACACTACTATCAGAAGAGCGGCTGGCAGTTGCCATTGCATTTCGTGCTGCATGGCGGCGAGCCGGCCCTGCTGCCCCTCGACTACATCCGTTCCTTTGCGGCCTTGCAGCGCCAGTATCTCGCCAGCCGTTCGATTCCCTATCTGACGTCTCTGCAGAGTAATCTTACCCGCACGAGCGACGCCTTCCTGGAAACATTGGTCGAAACCGGCATCACGCTCGGCGCTTCCATCGACGTTTTCGGAGCCCAGCGCCTCAATCTTGCAGGCCGTGACTCGCAGGAGCGCGTGCTCGATAATCTCCAGCGACTGTTCGACCGCGATATCGTGCGGCGCCTGTCGGTCGGCGCGATCACGGTCCTTCATCGAGAGAACTGCGCTGATGCCGTGAATACGTTCCACTTCTTCAATTCGCTCGGGCTGAGTTACCGCATCCTGCCCGTTTTCAGCCTCGCTGATCCGCCCCCGCGCATGAAGCACCTGACGCTGGCCCCACACGAGGTCGTGACAGCGCTACAAAAGGTGGCGCGCGCCCACACAAGATGCGCCTCCACAATCCAGATCCATCCGCTGCAGGAGTACATGACCGCCGCGGTTCGCTATCTCGCCGGGCAACGATCGGCGCCATACGATCCCGAAAAAATGGAATGGGCGCTGATCGTGAACACGAACGGCGATGCCTACAATCACTCCGAGGCCTATACCGCCGACGGCCTGCTCGGAAATATCTTTAGGCAGCCGCTTGGCGACATCCTGGGCTCGGACGCTCGCAGGCGGACGCTCGAAATCCGCGCGAGGCGGGCGCGCACCTGCGAAGCCTGTTTGTACGATGCCTGCTGCTCGCGAGTTCCGATCGTCGAGGCGCTTCCGTCGGAGCGCGCCTATGATGCGGCAAACTCGCTGCGATGCTTGGTTGCCCGGCCGATGATCGAATTCCTCGTCGACCAGATCCAGCGCGACAAGGCGGCGATTACCACCATTCGTCGCCGGTCGAAACCTTCGGAACGCCGGGGCAAGGCGACCAGCAAGATGATCTCGCTTGCGGTCGGCTGACCGTTCCAATTGATTGCCTGCCCGCGCGCCCGCGCCGCGGATGCAGTGGCTCACTGCGCTAACCATCCAATTAAACTGCTCGAAACTTCCGGTACGACTATGCTGCTCGAGCGTAGAGACGAGTTTAACGAGCAAATAAGGTCGCTTACCCATGTAATGGCAACGAGCGACATGCCGATGGCACCAAATCTTGGATGTGCAGACAATCACTTAGCCGCACTCAGGCGGCAGTGCTTTTATCTTGCCCTACACCCTACCTGCGTAAGCGTCCGAATCCCGCACGACTTTCCGAGAGTGCGTTGTCGTTCCATATCGGGTTCCTTGCTGCATTGGAGGATCTCCGGTGGGTACGGAATATTTCAAGAACGAAGCGCGTCGCTCTTTTTGGTCGGTACACGTTGAGGCGTGGCGGCGAAGCGGTCTCAGCAAGCGCGAATACTGTCGTCAGCATCGTCTCAGTGGCGGCACATTCGATCGCTGGCTTCGGCATCTGATTGACGTTGAAACGCTGAAAGTACGTGCGGAATTGCGTCGCGAGGAACGTCGGGAGCGGCTCCGCAAGAAGCGGAGTCCAGTGTCGAAGGACCAGCGCTGCAGAGCCGTCCAAGCGTTCTGGGCAATGCACGTTGAAGCGATGAGGTGGTGCGGACTGAGCATCCAAGCCTATGCCCGGGCACATGGCATATCGCAGCACAGCCTGAAACGGTGGCGCGATCGGATCGACGCCAATGAGGTGGAAATCGACTGGCGGACGCAGCTTCATCCGAGTGCCCGCCCACTAATAAGCACTAGTGTTAGCAGCGCTGCTAAGGGGGCTCGCGCCAGAAGCCGCTTGACAGATCCACCAACCGTCGATCCGCCGAGCGACGAACGCGCCAACCGGCGTCGCTTCAGTGAGGAGGAAAAGCTCGCGATCGTCACCGACTCTGAGCTCCCTGGTGCCACCGCTGCCGAGGTTTGCCGGCGCCACGCCATCGTAACCAGCATGTTGTTCCGGTGGCGGGTACAGTTCGGGTTCAGCAAGCGAGTGCCGGCGAAATTGGCGGCTGTGAAGGTCGCCGGCGCACAATCCGCAACGCTTGTCCTGAACGATCTGTTGCAGCCGCCTGACGGCATGACGGTTATCGAACTGCACGATGGGCGTCGCGTCTTCGCACCGATCGGCAGCGATCCGGATGCAGTCCGTCGCCACGTCATTGAGCAGGAGACAGTCCAATGATGATCGTGCCGGCCGGCGTGAAAGTGCATCTGGCTTTGGGGTATACTGACATGCGGAAGGGCCTGGATGGCCTCGCCGCGCTCGTTCAGGAACACCTCAAGAAGGATCCATTCTCCGGCCACTTGTTTGCCTTCCGAGGCAAGAAGGCGAGCACGCTGAAGATCCTGTTCTGGGACGGCAACGGGCTTTGCCTGTTCAGCAAGAGGCTCGATCAAGGCGGCTTCATCTGGCCGAGAATGAGCGATCCCGGCGGCACGGTGACGCTGTCTCCAGCGCAGCTTGCCATGCTGATCGAAGGCATCGACTGGCGCACGCCGGAGCGTCGATGGCGGCCCGCAATCGCCGGCTGAGAAATTGCAAAAAACCGCATAAAATACAGGGAATCCGCTTCGTCGAATCAGCATGCCCGAGTAGAATCGGTCATGCAGCTCGACCTCGACAATCTGCCGTCGGACACTGCGCTTCTGCATCGCTTGGTGCGCGACATTGCCTCGGTCATCGCGCATCGAAACGGCGAGATCCAGCGTCTTCAAGCAATCATCAAACAGCTTCAGCGCGCACAATTTGGGCGTCGTTCCGAGCGTCTCGACGCCGATCAGTTCGCCCTTGGGCTTGAAGACCTGGACATCGATCTGTCGGCTGTCGAGGCAGATCAAGCCTCGGTGGACGCGTCTGCGCCGACGCAGAAGCTGCAGCCGAAGCGCAAACCGTTGCCGGACCATCTGCCCCGCGAAGAGGTCGTGCTCAACGTCGATAGTGAAAGCTGTGCATGCTGCGGCGGCGCGCTGCATGCGATCGGTGAGAGCGTCAGCGAGATGCTGGACTGGGTGCCGGCGCAGTTGCGGGTGGTGCGCGTCTGCCGTCCGAAATATGCCTGCCGCAGTTGTGGTACGATTACCCAGGCGCCGGCGCCGGAACGACCCATGGCTGGCGGTTTGGCCACACCAGCGTTGCTCGCCCAAGTTCTGGTCAGCAAATATTGCGACCACACACCACTCTATCGGCAGGCGCAGATTTTTGCCCGTCATGGCGTCGAACTGGAGCGCTCGACACTCGCCGGATGGGTTGGCGGCGCGTGCTGGTGGTTTGAGGCCCTGCACGACCGGCTGTGCAAGCACATCTTCGCGTCGGATCACCTGTTTGCCGACGACACTCCAATCCCTGTGCTCGATCCAGGCCGAGGCCGCACCAAGATCGGACGACTGTGGGTGTATGCCCGCGAACAACGCGGCTGGGCTGGGCCCGAGCCGCCGACTGCGGTTTATGTGTTCGCGCCCGACCGGAAAGCGGAGCGCCCGGCGGCGCATCTGACGCACTTCAAGGGCGTTCTGCACGTCGACGGTTACGCGGGATTCGAGCGGCTGACGGCCGCCGGAAACATCACTCTCGCCGCATGTTGGGCGCACGCCAGGCGCAAGTTCTACGAGGTCGCGCAAGCCGAGGACACGCCCATCGCGCACGAGGCCCTGCGTCGCATCGCTAGCCTCTATGCCGTCGAAGCGCAGGTGCGTGGTCAATCTCCGGCGCATCGGCTGGCCGCGCGGCGCGCACTCGCCAAGCCGATCGTTGACGGCCTTCGCCTTTGGCTCGAGGCACACCTCCCGCAACTGCCCGGCCGCAGCAATCTCGCCGAAGCGATCCGGTATGCGCTGTCGCGCTGGGATGGATTGACCCGCTTCCTGCACGACGGTCGCATCGAGCTCGACACGAACCCCGTCGAGCGGGCGATCCGACCTGTGGCGCTCGGCCGCAAGAACCATCTCTTCGCCGGTAGCGATGGCGGCGGGGAACGATGGGCAATCCTCTGTTCGCTGATCGAAACGTGCAAGCTCAATGACGTCGAGCCTTACGCGTACCTGCGCGACGTGCTCACGCGCATGGTCGATGGACATCCGATCAACCGTCTCGACGAACTGCTGCCGTGGGCCTGGAAACCGATGAATCATGTCAATACCTGACCAACGTGCGAGAGCGGGACGCTAACCTACCTGCTCCATGGCTGGCCTAGCTTTGCTCAAATTGCCAAGTCGATCCATCGCATGTTCGATTGAAGCGGCCTGAAACAGCGCCCCTTCGCACACCGAACGGACGCCGATGCGAGCTCCGAGAGCCTGCGCGAAGACGTCATTCCCCTCGCGAAACTGGCGGAATGCCACGCCCCTAGATCGAAAATCAGAGCCCGATCCGCCGCAAAATTCCAAGCGATCGATCCAAAATGCTACGCCAAAACCCTTCCATCAATCGCATTTTTCCCCATGCGAAGCCCCTTGTCGGAGCACAAAATGCCCTCCCGCTTCCTTCTCAAAGCGGCGCAACAAACGCAAAAAAGCCCCGCCTCCGAGGAGGCGGGGCCGATGATCCCTGAGGATCAGTCGCCGCTGCGGCGGGACCAGATCAGGCTGAAACCTTCCTCACCTTCGACCTTCACCAGCGAGGCGTAGATCGGGGCCGGGAAGCTCGGATCGTCGAGCTTGACCGAGAGATATTCGCGATCGCTGTCGCGGACGGTCCTCTTCCAGGCGGCGCCGAACTCGGTTGCTCCTGCAAAGATACGGTAGTCGGGAGCCTTGTCGTTGTCCTTCTCGGATGCCACGAGCTTGGCCTTGATGTTGAGCGTCAGCGTCTTGATCGAGCCGGTGTAGCCGGTGTCCGACGCGGTGAAAGTGCCGATGGTCGCCATGGTCGTCTCCGTCTGCTTTGCTCTCGGTGCCGGTAAGCAGACAGGCACGAAAAACGATACGTGAAGGCCATCGCAGACAGCGCAAGCCCGTTCAGGAAACCTTGCACATTTTCGGCCAGCCAAGCCCGCTGGTGCGCCCCGAGCGCCGGCCCGCTGTCTTGAGCGCCCGATCAACGCGAACGCATGCTCGCCCGCCTGCGCGTCACGGCGGGGCATGCGGAGATGCAGTTCCTACCTCCAACGGACTATGAAATAAGCCAGCTTGGCAGCACATCTGATAGGAGCCCCCAGCCAGATAGGTAGCCCCCCAACTGCTGGAGGAAAACCCGTCCGGGACGGGTTGGCGGCCCCTACTGGGGCCGTTTAATTTCCGAACGAAAGCCGGGGACCGGATCCCAGAATTTCATCGAGCAGCCTATTGGCAGCTCCCGGGTGGGGTGGCCCCCTTCCGGGAGGGGGCGGGTCGCATCACTCAGCGGCTTGCCGCTGGCGTGCGCGTTGCGGAGGCGTAGATGTGCAGCATGAACGGGTCGACGTTGCGGCCCAGCTCGGTGACGATGACGGGCACGCGCTTGGACATCAGCCCCGCGATGAAAGCGACATCACGCGAGAGCCGATCAAGCTTGGCCACGATGATGGGCGCTTTGGCCTTGCGACCGCGGGGACAATTCAACGGCGCCATGGGCGCCAATGCCTTCCTCCAGAATTGCGGACGAGCTTTTGGGTGGCGTGCTAACACGCTTTCCAGCCTTAGCCATGGTGATCGACCCTTCGATGATTGAGGTTAGGGCCGGACCGGAAGTGACAGCTTCCGCCCGGCTTGTATTTATGGTAGACCTAAATTCATGAGGAAGTCAATAAAGGTAGACCAAAAATCAAAACGGGGGCGCCCTTCCACGGGGCGCGACCCCATTGTCCCATCTAGGCTACCTGCCGCCCCCGCTGCCGCCGTCGACGCGTGGCCCGCGGAGCGCGAA
>NZ_VKHP01000350.1 GCF_010811875.1 Bradyrhizobium uaiense | reverse complement strand
CAACGATCCGGCCTACCCGATCGAAGGACGGCGGGCGCGCACCGGATAGCCGCTGTAACGGCGACGGCGAAGTCAACGCATCGCTTCGGCCGCAGACTGGGTCCACCTCTCCCGCTTGCGGGGGAGGTCGCATCGCATGTCATGCGATGCGGGTGGAGGCTCTCTCCGCGATGCGACTCGTGGAGGAAGCCCCCTCCCCAGTCCTCCCCCGCAAGCGGGAGAGGGAGCGCACTTCCGATGCGGCTCTCGGCTACGCCGAAGTTACGTTTCGTAGCTTCCGAATTGCGCAAGCGTCGCACAGGCAGCACCATCGGCGCATGGAAATGCTGATGCTGGTGCTGCAATGACGGCATCCAATGTACTGGACTGGATCGTGGCGCTCCTGGTGTGCTGGGCGAGCCTGACCGCAATCTCCGAGCCGTCCCGCGGGGCCTCACAGTGCGAGGTGCCCATCGCGACGAGCGGCGCGCTGCAATCGCTACCGGCGATTCCGACGCAGGCGGAATTCGAGGAGATGATCCGGGATATGAAACTGCACGACTGACCGGCAAAGCGCGAAAGGCCTTCCCTGCATCCCCGAAAACGAAACAGGGCGGCGCCGAAGCGCCGCCCCGTCCTGATTGCCGTTGCCGGCCGCTTACTTCACGAGGTCGAAGCGATCGGCGTTCATCACCTTGGCCCAGGCCGCGACGAAGTCGTTCACGAACTGCTCCTTGGCATCCGAGCAACCGTAGACTTCGGCGAACGCGCGCAGCTGCGAGTGCGAGCCGAAGATCAGGTCGACGCGGGTGCCGGTCCACTTCACCGCCTTGGTCTTGCGGTCGCGGCCCTCATAGACGCCCTCGCCGACATCGCTCCACTCCGTGCCCATGTCGAGCAGGTTGAGGAAGAAGTCGTTGGTCAGCGTCCCCGGCTTGCCGGTGAAGACGCCATGCTTCGACTTCTTGGTATTGGCGCCGAGCACGCGCAGGCCGCCGACAAGAACCGTCAACTCCGGTCCGGTCAGCCGCAGCAGCTGCGCGCGATCGACCAACGCCTCCTCGGGCAACATGGCCTGGGGCTTGCCGCTGAGATAGTTGCGGAAGCCGTCAGCCCGCGGCTCGAGCGGAGCGAAGGAGGCGGCGTCGGTCTGCTCCTGCGACGCGTCGGTACGGCCGGGCGTGAAGGGGACCTTCACGTTGGTGCCACCGTCCTTCGCCGCCTTCTCGATCGCAGCCGCACCGCCGAGCACGATCAGGTCGGCGAGCGAGACCTTCTTGCCGAACTCCTTCTGGATGGCTTCGAGCTTGGACAGCACACCCTTGAGCTGGGCCGGCTCGTTGACCTCCCAGTCCTTCTGCGGAGCAAGACGGATACGCGCACCGTTGGCACCGCCGCGCTTGTCGGAGCCGCGGAACGTGGACGCCGAGGCCCAGGCGGTCGACACCAGTTCGGACACCGAGAGCCCCGAGGCGAGGATCTTCGCCTTGAGCGCCTCGATATCCTTGTCGTCGATCACGACATGATCGAGCGCCGGAACCGGGTCCTGCCAGATCAACGTC
The DNA here is from genome assembly GCF_010811875.1 of Bradyrhizobium uaiense. GTDB lineage: Bacteria > Pseudomonadota > Alphaproteobacteria > Rhizobiales > Xanthobacteraceae > Bradyrhizobium > Bradyrhizobium uaiense. The sequence goes on along the minus strand of NZ_VKHP01000350.1, from coordinate 6,480 downwards.
TCCTTCGGCACCAGCGGGCCGAGGTAGCGCTGGATCGGGCCCATGTCGCGATGCGTGAGCTTGAACCAGGCGCGGGCGAAGGCGTCCGCGAACTGATCCGGATGCTCGTAGAACCGGCGCGAGATCTTCTCATAGGCCGGATCGAAGCGCAGCGACAGGTCGGTGGTCAGCATGGTCGGGACGTGCTTCTTCGACGGGTCGAACGCGTCCGGAATGTCGGCCGCAGCGCCCTTCGCCTTCCACTGCTTCGCACCTGCGGGGCTCTTCGTCAGCTCCCACTCATACTTGAACAGGTTGTCGAAGAAGTGGTTGCTCCACTTCGTCGGCGTCTGGGTCCAGGTGACTTCGGGGCCGCCGGTGATCGCGTCGGCGCCGACGCCGGTGCCGAACTTGCTCTTCCAGCCGAGGCCCTGCTCCTCGAGCGCGCCGCCTTCCGGCTCCGGCCCGATCAGCGACGGATCGCCCGCGCCATGGGTCTTGCCGAAGGTGTGGCCGCCGGCGATCAGCGCGACGGTCTCTTCGTCGTTCATCGCCATGCGGAAGAACGTCTCGCGGATGTCTTTCGCGGCAGCGACCGGATCCGGGTTGCCGTTCGGGCCTTCCGGGTTGACGTAGATCAGGCCCATCTGCACCGCGCCGAGCGGCTCGGAGAGTTGACGCTCGCCGCTATAGCGCTCGTCGCCGAGCCAGGTGCCCTCCGGGCCCCAGTACAGCTCTTCCGGCTCCCACACGTCGGCGCGGCCACCCGCAAAACCAAACGTCTTGAAGCCCATCGATTCCAGCGCGACGTTGCCGGCGAGGACATACAGGTCGGCCCAGGAGATCTTGCGGCCGTATTTCTGCTTGATCGGCCAGAGCAGCCGGCGCGCCTTGTCGAGGTTGGCGTTGTCGGGCCAGCTGTTGAGCGGGGCGAAACGCTGCTGACCGGCACCGGCGCCGCCGCGGCCGTCGGTGATGCGGTAGGTGCCCGCCGAGTGCCAGGCCATGCGGATCATCAGGCCGCCGTAATGGCCGAAGTCGGCCGGCCACCACTCTTGCGACGTCGTCATCAGGGCCGTCAGGTCCTTGATCACGGCGTTGAGGTCGAGGGTCTTGAATTCCTTGGCGTAGTCGAACTCCTTGCCCATCGGATCGGACAGGCTGGAGTTGTGATGCAAGACCTGAACGTCAAGCGACTTCGGCCACCAGTCACGATTCGTGTGTCCGCGAGGGGCTGCCGTGAATGGGCATTTGCCCGCGCCGTCGTCGGTTTTTGCGTCCATGTTTCTTCTCCGAGGTGATGGATTCTGGAATGTGCTGGAGCTCTTCCAAGAACGATTCTACGCGCCTCAATCCATCAGGTGAAATTGACTTTAATGATCGCGGCAATAAGATAATCTGATGATAAATGTCACACTCCGGCAACTGAGGTATTTCGATGCGCTGGCCCGGCACGGGCATTTCGGCCGTGCCGCGGATGCCTGCGCGGTGTCGCAGCCGGCGCTGTCGATGCAGATCCGCGAGATGGAACAGGCCGTCGGCGGCGTGCTGATCGAACGCAGCGCGCGGCAGGTGACGCTGACGGCATTCGGCGAAGAACTGCTGCGCCGCGTGCGCGAGATCCTGCGCTCGGTCGACGAGCTCGGCGACTTCGCGCGCGCCTCGCGCGACAAGCTCGCCGGTCGGCTGCGCATCGGCATGATCCCGACGATCGCGCCATATCTGCTGCCGAAGGTGATCGAGACCCTGGCGCGGCTGCATCCCGAGCTCGACATCCATGTCCGCGAGACGCTGACGCCGAAACTGATCAAGGAGGTCGCCGAAGGCCGGCTCGACACCGCGATCGTGGCGCTGCCGGTGTCGGAACCGTCGCTGACCGAGGTCGCGCTGTTCTCGGAAAACTTCCTGCTGGTGCGGCCGGGCGAGGATGCCAAGACGCCGGTGCCAAGCCCCGAGATGCTGCGCGAGATGAGGCTGCTGCTGCTCGAGGAAGGCCACTGCTTCCGCGACCAGGCGCTGTCGTTCTGCAACATGCAATCCTCGCCGCCGCGCGAGGTGCTGGACGCAAGCTCGCTGTCGACGCTGGTGCAGATGGTCGGCGCCGGCATCGGCGTCACCCTGATCCCCGAGATGGCCGTGACGGTCGAGACGCGCTCGGCGCCGGTCACGGTGTCGCGCTTCAAGCATCCGCAGCCCTCGCGCACCATCGGCATGGTCTGGCGCAAGACCTCTCCGCTCTCCTCGCAGCTGCAGCAGATCGCCGAGGTGGTCTCGCTCGCCGCCCGGGAGTTGCGCGCGCCGAAGGGGGATGGCGGCAAGGCGCCGGCGAAGCGCGCGGGGCGACGGCAGGTGGCGTGATTGGCGCGGTCGCGCGCGTGAGGGACGCACCGGAGGCCGGGTTCCCTCCCCCCTTGCGGGAGAGGGAGCCTGAGAGACGTGCTCACCTTACTTCGGCGCGACATCCCGGAATGGAATGGCGCAGAGAGACCTGCCCCTCACTTCTCCAGATATCTCTTCATCTCGGCGATCAGGCCGTCGCGCAGTTCGGGGCGCTTGAGGCCGAACGCGATGTTGGCGCGGAGGAAGCCGGGCTTCGAGCCGCAATCGTGGCGCTCGCCCTCGAATTCGACGCCGTAGAACTTCTGCGTCTTGGCGAGCCCGATCATGGCGTCGGTGAGCTGGATCTCGCCGCCGGCGCCGCGCTCCTGGGTGGCCAGAATGTTGAATATCTCGGGCTGCAGGATGTAGCGGCCGGTGATGGACAGATTCGACGGCGCGGTGCCCTGCGGCGGCTTCTCGACCATGCGGTCGACCTCGAAGATGTTGCCGGTGCGCTTGCCGACGCTGCAGATACCGTATTGATGGGTGAGCTCATCGGGCACCGCCTCGACCGCGATCACGTTCGACTTGTCGCCGAGCTTGTTGGCGGCATCGATCATCTGCTTCAGGCAGCCCGGCGTGTTCAGCACAAGTTCGTCAGGCAGCACCACCGCGAACGGCTCGTTGCCGACGATGTCGCGCGCGCACCACACCGCGTGGCCGAGACCGAGCGGCGATTGCTGCCGGGTGAAGCTCATTGCGCCGGCTTCCGGCTGATTCTGCGCCAGGATCTCCTGCTCGGTCTTCTTGCCGCGTTGCGCGAGCGTGGTGTCGAGCTCGAACATGCGGTCGAAATGATCCTCGATGACGCCCTTGTTGCGGCCGGTGACGAACACGAAGTGCTCGATGCCGGCCTCACGGGCCTCATCGACCACGTACTGGATCAGGGGCTTGTCGACGATCGTCAGCATCTCCTTCGGCATCGCCTTGGTGGCGGGCAGCACGCGGGTGCCGAGACCGGCGACGGGAAATACGGCTTTGCGGATCTTCATGGGATTATCGGAAGCCTTGAAACGGGTGGGACGGCGGCGCGGGATCTAATCGCTCCTTGGTAACCGTTTTGCAGCCGAGAACAAAGGCGGATGTGTGATGCGCACCAATCCGCCTTCTCCACTCAAGCGTCCCGCCCGAATGTTCGGCCTTACCTCGGCATCCCGACCGCGCGCGACGGCGCCGACGTGCTGCCGGATGCAGCCGTCGCGGTAACCGATGACGCGATCCAGCGGCGATACTTGCGGGTGAGCGACGCCGTTCGCAGCTGGGCGAGGACCAACGCCTTCAGCGGAGAAACGTTCGGATTGGCCGCGCGCCCTCTGCTCAACCGCCGCAACTGGAATTTCACGACGGCCATGGCGGCAAGCGAGGCCATCGGCTTGCTCTTCCAGCGGATCGGCGCGACTTCTGGCCGCAGATCCTCAGCCCTGCGCCAGGCGTTCGGCAAATCCGGCCGGATCGCCAGCGCGGTGGCGATGCCTGCGATCGCGACGCCGCTGTCGAGCACCTGCTGCACGACGCCGATGCAGCGAATGCCGCCGGTGACCATGACCGGCATTCTGGCGACGGCTGCGATATCGCGCGCGAAGTCGAGGAAATAAGCCTCGCGCGCCAGGGTCCGGCCGTCGCGTGCATCGCCCTGCATCGCCGGCGCCTCGTAGCTGCCGCCGGACAGTTCGACGAGATCAACGGGCAATTCGTTCAGCATCTCGACGACCGTCTTCGCATCTAGCGCATCGAAGCCGCCGCGCTGGAAATCGGCCGAGTTCAATTTGACCGCAACCGAGAAGCCGGGCGACACCGCCGCGCGAACCGCCTTGACGGTTTCGATCAACAGTCGCGCCCTGTTTTGCAGCGAGCCACCCCAGCCGTCGGTGCGACGGTTGCTCAATGGCGACAGGAACTGGCTGAGCAGATAGCCGTGCGCCGCATGGATCTGCACGCCGGAGAAACCGGCGCGCTCGCCGAGCCGCGCGGCACTGACGAAGCGCGCGATCACCTCGCTGATGTCCTGCTCGGTCATCGCTTTGGGCATCGCAAACAGGTTCGAATGCTTGCCGAGATCGAGCGCCACCGCCGACGGCGCCAGGGTTTGCTGACCCATGTTCTTCATCACCTGCCGGCCGGGATGATTGAGTTGCAGCCAGATTTGCGCGCCCTTGGCGCGGCCGATCCGCGCCCAGTTTCGAAACGCTTTAAGCTCGGTTTCGTCCTCCAGCACGACGCCACCCGGCCCGGTCATGGCGCGGCGATCGATCATGACGTTGCCGGTGATGATCAGGCCGGCGCCGCCATCGGCCCATGCCTGATAGAGGCGCAGCAGCCCGGCCGAGGGGAGATGCTCGGCGTCAGCCATGTTCTCCTCCATCGCCGCCTTGGCGATGCGGTTGGGAACGCTGCTTCCGTTGGGCAAAGTGAGGGAATCGAACGGCGACATAGGCCAGGTTCCTTATCGAGTTCCTTGTTGATCTGCGTGCACCCTAACCTTAAAGTGAACTTTAAGGTCAAGCAGCAAGGAGCCCTCAATGAAGATCGGGGAACTGGCACAGGAGTCCGGTCTGGCGCCGTCGCGTATTCGCTTCTATGAGCGAGAGGGCCTGATCGGGTCGATCGACCGCGGCTTGAACGGCTATCGGCAGTATTCGCGGGAGACGAGCCAGGTTCTCGAAATCATCGTGATGGCCCAGCAGGCCGGATTCTCGCTCGACGAGATCCGGAACCTGCTGCCGCCGCACGCCAAAGCAGACTGGAGCAAGGACAAGCTGGTAGCCGCCCTCAAGAACAAGGTGATCGAGGTTGCAGCCCTGCAGCGCCGACTATCTGAAACCCAGGCCGGGCTCGAGGCCGTGATCGCCCGGATCGAGGGGACGCCGACGGGCGGCGATTGCTTCGAAAACGCCGAAGCTGTCTTGGCCGACCTCAGGGACCAATCAAAAGCCGGTTGATGAGGTCGGACAATTTGTCCCGACCAAAACCGTCGCGTGATTTGGTCACGCCCAAAATGCTGCCCTTTGTTAAGATATTGGAAACCGTGACGAGGCCTTCTGAGGCAGCACGATTTTGACAGGCACACGACGAATGCGCGCGACGGGAACATCACGGACCAGGCTTTACAGCGCGAGCCTGATCGCGCTGGCGCTGCTGCTGCCCGGCAGCACGCAAGCGCAGTCGGCCGGCAACGGCCTGACCAACCTGATCGACAGCATCTTTTCGCCGAACGCCGCGACGCCGCCGCAGGCCGCGACCGGACAGGACGGCGCAGCGCCGCCCTGGAGCGGCGAAGACGGCGCGTCCGGCCATCCGCTGATGACCGCTGCCGCGATCCGTCAGGCCGCATCCGACTTCCCGAACTGCGTTGCGGGGATGTGGCCCGACGCCGCACGGCGCAACATCACGCAGCAGAATTTCGAGCGCTTCACTGCGGGCCTTCAGCCCGATCTGCGCATCATGGATCTGCTGGATTCGCAGCCGGAATTCACCAAGGCGATCTGGGACTATCTCGACATTCTCGTCAGCGACACCAGGCTCGCCAAGGGCCGCGAGATTCTTACGAAATACAGGCCGCAGTTCGACGCGACCGAGAAGGCCTTTGGCGTCGATCGCTACATCATCGCGGCGATCTGGGGCATCGAGTCGAACTACTCGACCCAGATGGGCGATCGCAGCGTGGTGCAGTCGACCGCCACCCTCGCCTGCATCGGCCGCCGTCAGGCCTATTTCAAGGACGAGTTCCTGTCGGCGCTGGAGATCCTCAACCGCGGCGATCTCAAGCCCGAACAGATGCGCGGCTCCTGGGCCGGCGCGTTCGGCCCGACCCAGTTCATGCCGACCGCGTTCAAGCGTTACGCCGTCGACGGCGACGGCGACGGTCGCCGCGATGTCGTCGACAATCCGAGCGACCTGATCGCCTCCACCGCCAACAACCTGAAGAAGGACGGTTGGCAGACCGGCGCGAGCTGGGGCTACGAGGTCGTGCTGCCGCAAGGTTTGAACTACATGCTGGCCGACCGCGCCAAGGTGATGCCGCTGTCGCAATGGGAGCAGCTCGGCGTCAAGCGGCCCAACGGCCAGCAATTCCCGCGGCCGTCCGACAAGGCCTATCTGCTGGCGCCGGCTGGCGCCGAGGGT
>NZ_VKHP01000349.1 GCF_010811875.1 Bradyrhizobium uaiense | reverse complement strand
GTGTTGTCGAGCCGGCCGTTGTCGCGGATCTTGAAGATCGCGTGGCTGACGCCGTTCGGCAGCGTCTCGATATAACGGTAGGCGTCCTCGCCGCCGCCGCGATCGTCCTCGGCAAAGCCGGTGCCGTCGGGCTCGATGGAACCGACGCTTTTGATCGGCGACGCACTGGTCGCCTCGAAATTCCCCTATGGCTACGGCGCGGCGTCGCTGCCGATCCAGATCACGCTTCCGGAAACCGGCCGCGTGTTCGGCGAGACGCCGAAGCGCGGCGACGTCGTCGTGTTCCGCTGGCCGGGCGACCGCTCGCAGGCCTGGGTCAAGCGCGTCGTCGGGCTGCCCGGCGATCGCATCCAGATGCGACAGGGCCAGCTCTTCATCAACGATCATCCGGCAGCGCTGAAGCCCGACGGCACCGGCTTTGCCGAGGACGATCGCGGCGGCGGCGAGGACGCCTACCGTTATATCGAGCCGCTGCCGAACGGCGTCAGCCACGCGATCTTCAAGATCCGCGACAACGGCCGGCTCGACAACACCGCCGAGGTGATGGTGCCGCCGGGCCAATTGTTCGTGCTCGGCGATAACCGCGACAATTCCGCCGACAGCCGCGTGCCGGTGCGCGACGGCGGGGTCGGCCTGTTGCCGATCGACAATCTGATCGGCCGCGCCGACGCCGTGGTCGGCTCGTGGGACATGGGCATCCGCAGCCAGCCGGTCTGGACCTGGCTCTCCGGCTTCCGCCTCGCGCGCTTCTTCACCTCGGTGCAGTAAAACGCCTTCGCTCTTTCCGTCATGGCCGGGCTCGACCCGGCCATCCGCGACTTTCCTGCCTTCTGGTCGCCGAAGACGTGGATGCCCGGGACAAGCCCGGGCATGACGATGGGGATAGAGAACCCCTCCATGGGAGAGCATGCGCCGTGACCTTCGACGACATCAGGCACATCGCGCTGGCGTGGCCGGATGTCGAGGACGGCTCCTCCTACGGCACACCGGCGCTGAAGGTGCGCAAGAAGATGCTGGTGCGGCTCAAGGAGGACGGCGACAGCCTGGCGATGCCCGGCGTGCCGCCCGATGAGCGCGACATGCTGGTCGAGAGCCAGCCCAAAGTCTTCTACTTCACCGATCACTACCGCGATTATCCGACCGTCCTGATCCGCCTCTCGAAGGCCAAGCGCCAGACCGTCGAGCCGTTGCTGCGCCGGCACTGGCGCTCGCTGGCGTCGAAGAAGGCGGTCAGGGATTACGACGCGATCGGGTAATAGTTTCTCGTCATTGCGATCGCAGCGAAGCAATCCATGTCACGGCATAACGGATCGATGGATTGCTTCGTCGCTCCGCTCCTCGCAATGACCGGGGGAGATATGGAAGCATGACCTCAGAGCAATTCCTCGCAGCCGCGCTGCGCAACACGGTCAATCGAGCCATCGTCGACGAGCTGGACCGCCTCGGCCTGCCCGATGCCTGGTTGGTGGCCGGCTGCCTGGTACAGAGCGTGTGGAACGTGCTGACGAAGCGGCCGCTCGATCACGGCATCAACGACTACGACGTCTTCTATTTCGATCCGGATACGTCGTGGGAAGCCGAGGACGCCGTGATCCGCGACCTCGCGGCGCGGCTCGGCCACCTCGGCGTCGCGATCGAGGTCCGCAACCAGGCCCGGGTCCATCTCTGGTATCCCGGCAAGCACGGCGTGCCCTACCCCGCGCTGTCGCGTTCGACCGACGGCATCGATCGCTTCCTCAGCGGCAACGTGCAGGTCGGTATCCGCCGCGGCGCGGACAGCTACGACGTCTATGCGCCGAAAGGCTTTGGCGATGTCGCCGGCATGATCGTGCGGCCGAACCGGACCGGGAATTTTTCCGCGGCGAACTATGCGACGAAGGCTGCGCGCTGGAAGGCGCTGTGGCCGGAGATCACGGTGCTGGCGGCGGAGTAGCCTGTCGTCCCTGCCTAGTGCGCAATTGCGCACTAGGCAGGGACGACAGATGCATGTGCGGTCCCTAGCGCACCACGCCTGACGTGAACCCCGCCTTGCGATGCTGCGTGCCTGATCTAGAGGCCAATGATCAAGCCAAGGCTCACCAGGAAAATCACGGCAAGGCCAAGCAAGACGGCCAGCGGGAACCAGTACCGGTCAAACATCGACGTCTCCAAGGGAATTCTCCCGGCTTGTTGATTGGTATCAGCGGACAGCCGCGAGATGCATGTCGCCCAACGTCGTCGGCAGGCTGCGCGTAATGAGGTCGACGATCGCCCGGTGCAGACCCTCATCGTCGCCGTCGCCCGAGCTGATCGGAAAATTCCCGTCGACCGGCCGGCTCGGACCGGCGAGCGGGACGTTCCCCGCATTGCCCAGCGGCTGGGCCGCCTTCTTGACGATGACGTCAAACGTCTTGCCGTCGATCACCCTGATTTCGTAGAGCGCATAGACTTGGCTGTAGGACTCCGTCACCGTCTGGTAGGTGATGAAGCCGACGCCTTCGACCTTCCGGTGGCCGCCACCGTAGGCCGCCTGCGCCTTGGTGATAACGATATACGCATCGAGGCCTTGCGGAGCCACCTCGGTCCGAACCAGCTGCTTGAACGGATCGCCGCGAACAAGGTTGGCGGGCGTGAACGCGGAATCCTTGATGGTGGCAAAGGCGGAACGGCTGTAGGTGACCGGCTGCACCTGAAAGCGGCCGCCCAGCGCCGCCGTCGCCTGCTGGACGATCAGATCATCAAGCCCCCACGGCTCGATAGGGAAGCTTTTGCTGCCATTCTCCAGGCCCGTGAGCCCTCCCTTGGCGACGGTCACTCGATCGCCGACCGCCGAAATGATGCCGACGGTCTTGACCGCCTGCAGCTTGCTGTCGCTGGTCGCAAACGTCGCGCACCCGGCCACATTTGCGGCGACAAGAACGACCGCCGCGAAGCTCGCACATCGACCGCTGCGGCGCATGGGCTCTCATTGAACCTTGACGTCGAATGAATAGGAGGCGCCGACGCCGAACGTGGTCTGATTTGCCGAGCCGCGGACCGTCACGATCGGGCTCTTCGAGGCGTCGCCGAGCAGTCGATCATATTCGATATAGGAATGAACTTCCCACTTCGGATTGATCCGATACGACACCTGCGCGCCGGCGCCGGCCGAATGCGCCCCGCCTTTGGCGTCAAACACCGGCAGCCCGGTCGCCATCGCATGCACGGTATCGATGCTGAAATAGGGCGAGACCGCTTTCGCGCTCTCCAAGGTGAAGCGCGGTCCGGCGGAAACAATGAGGCCGCCGAACACAGGTACGATGAAGTCCGCCGAGAAGTCGGAAACGATGCCGTGGTGCCCGCCAAGGCCCTGGCGCGTCTCGTTGCGCACACGAAACCAGTCGACCGGAAAGTATTCGACGAATCCGCCGAGCTCGAAGGCCGCGTTGACGTCGGCAAGACCGCTGAGCTCGGGGTACCTGCTCGCTTTTCGCGACGTCACGAACTTGCCGACGGGGCCGGCCCGAAAATCACCGAAGTCGACGATCGCGATGCTCGCATTGTCGCGCGGGCTGCGAAACTGGTCGACGGTGCCGGAGCGACGGATCGCGAAAATCGGGACCGGGGTGAACTTGGTGTGGTTTGTACCCTCGAAATCCGGTTTGGACGCCCCGCTCGCGCCAATCATCACCGTCCAGTTGCCGGAGACCGAGGGCAGGAAAGGGACTGAAAAAGGCGGAGCCGGCAACGTGAACGCGGTTTGCGCGGCAGCCTGACCGGGAAAGGCCGCGACGCCGCCAAATGCGGCAGGAAGAGCAGCAACGACGGCACGACGCGCGGTCTTCGCCGCGCAAGAACGGAAGAACTCTCGCATGGCGGATTGTTCAAAACCTCTGACCTGGGCCTTGTGGGAAGGGTTGTTGTCTGGTCGCGGGTAGGTGGCCTGTGAACATTGCCCGAAGATTGCCGCGCCGCGAGCGCCGGCGAAGCGCGGAAAGATTTGTGGCTTGCCTTGTCAAAGCGGCCTGTCGATAAGTGCTGCGAGTGCTGAACCATCGCTGGCGCGATGCCGACACAATCACCTGCAAGATCATCGACCGAACATGCGAGGGAAGGTCTGTGCGCTTTCTCGTGATCGAAGACGAACCGCAAATCTCCGCCTATCTCGACCGGCTGCTCGGACAGCTCGGCGGCGTTATCGACATCGTCGAGTCCGTTACGGATGCAAGGCATGCGCTCAGCAGTTTCAACTACGATCTGGCGATCGTCGACCGAATGCTTCCCGATGGCGACGCGCTCAGTATCGTCACGACGCTGAGCCGACTGCCGGAGAGGCCGGCCATCATCATGCTGACCGCCAAGGACGCCATGGAAGACGTGATCGACGGGCTGAACGGTGGCGCCGACGATTATCTGGGCAAGCCCTTCGAGCCGCAGGAGTTCATCGCGCGAGCACGGGCCGTGCTGCGGCGGCCCCGCGTATTCGTGTCGTCAATGCTTTCGTTCGGCAATGTCGAACTGAAGGTCGGCACCAACGAGGCGACGGTCGCCGGCCACACGGTCCTGCTCCGGCGCCGCGAGGCCTTGATCCTCGAGGCGCTCTTGATGCGACGCGACCGCGTCATCGCCCGCGAAGCGCTGGTCGAGGCCATCTACGGATTCGACGACGAGATCGAATCCAACACCCTCGAGTCGCAAGTGTCTCGGCTTCGCAAGAAGCTTTCCGAACTTGGCAGCAACGTCGAGATCCGCAGCATGCGGGGCATCGGCTACATTCTCAGGATGGCAAGTATCCGATGACGTCGATCGCACGGACATTGACGCTCTCGCTCGGGATGGCCGCCGCCGTGATTTTCTTCGCCGCGGTCGGCCTCGTCTTCTGGCTGTTCATCGCGCAGGAGCCCGAACGCAGCGCCTGCTTTGCGGCCGCCTACGTTCTTGGACGCGCCACCGAGGTCAACCCCGGCGACAGGCTCACAGTCCGCCCCACCGCCCGATTGGAAGAGCTGAAATCCCAAAGCCCGGACCTTTGGTACGTCGTGGCTTACGGAGATGTGACAAGCGAATTCGGCCGCGAACGCAGGCCGCCGCTTCCGGTTTCGCTGCCCTTTGTCGGACCGAGCGGTCTTTCCATGCTCAAGTCGCTCGACCAGAATAGCTCGTTCTGCATGGTCGTCATGCACACCGGCCACGTCCCCGAACTCGTGATGATGATCGGAAACGCCCACGTCCGTCCTGACCAGATCGCGATGTGGTTCATCCTGAAAAATCTGTTGGAGATTTCCCTCTACGCGGCGGGCTACGTATTGATCGTGGCGATCGGCGTGTTCCTCGCCGCGCGCTTCGTTGCGCGCAGCATCGAACGGGTGACGAAGCTTGCGCTCGCGATCGATCCGGCCGCGCCGCAGGGATCGATTTCGCTCGATCGGGTCCCCGCAGAACTGAAGCCGCTGGCCACAGCGCTGAACCGCGCGTTTGATGAAATCCACGCCTACATCCGGACGCAGCGCCGGTTCCTGGGCAATGCCGCCCATCAGCTCCGCACCCCCCTGACGTTGCTGCGCGCCAGGGTCGAGGACGTGGACGATCCCGCCTTGCGGGTGGAGCTGATTCACGACGTCCGCCGGCTGACATCGCTTGTTTCGGCCATGCTGGACTTGGCACGGCTGCAAAACGGGACGCTCGAAAAGCGGCCGATCGACCTTGCGACCGTGACGCGCGACGTGCTGGCAGATTTCAGCCCTTCGGCTTTGGACGCGGGAATAGAACTCTCGCTGGAACACAGCGACGAACCGGCCACCATGGTGCAGGGCGTCGAAGCTGCTATCAGGAGCGCGCTGGCCAACCTCGTCGGCAACGCGCTGATCCACGCCCGGGGCGCCCGATGCATCAGGGCCAGCCTAAGCCGCGGCCGCGTATCGATCAGCGACGACGGCGCCGGGCTCTCTCCGGGCTCGGAGTGCAAGCTGATCGAGCCATTCCAGACCGGCGGCACCACCAGGAACAGCGCCGGCCTCGGCCTGTCGATCGTGCAGGAGATCATGGCCTCGCATGGGGGTGATCTCGTCATTGCGTCGAACCGTGGACAGGGAACGACCGCTTGCCTTCGCTTTCCGGAGGCTGCGTCGGCCATGCCAATTCAGCGCGCAGCCGAGTTAACCTGAGGGCGGGCGCCGGTTCCGGCTGCTGATGACGTCCATCGCCGATCACCTTTGCCGATGTGCGGCGGCGCTACCGCACCACGCCCGACGTGAACCCCGCCTTGCGGCGCGGCGGCTTGATCTCTTTCTTCAGGAAGCAATGCGCGTCGCGGCCGGCATAGCCGGGCCGGGCGTAGGTCCAGGCGCGGCATTTGTTGTCGGCGGTGCAGGCGGCCTGGCAGGCCTCGTCGCCGTCGCTGCTCTTCAGTTCGAAATTCTTGTAGTCGCCGCCGAGGCGGTCGATCGAGGTTTCGATGGCGCCGCTGCGCGGCTCGACCACGCCCGCGCCGCGCACCCCGGAGACACAGCAGACGTCCTGCACCCGCGGCGGCACGCTGTTCTTCAGCCAGCACACCGCGCCGTTGTTGGCGTCGGTCGGATAGTTGAAGCTCCAGGCCCGGCAGCGGCGGTCGCGCTCGCAGGTCAGCGCGCAATCGGCGGGATCGCCGGTCGTGACCGGCGCGCTCGAATAGTCACCACCGGGACGGTCGAAATTGGTCTGCGCCAATACCGGGCGCGCGACGACAACGGCCAACAGCGCCGCGAACATCACCACATACGCCCTAAAGTGGCGGCCTATCCCCATGAGATTGCTTTCAAATTCGCGCAGCCCCGCGCATTCCGCGGGGCGTCATTTGAACGCCGTAAACCTGTACGGCTGATGAACGGCGCTGCGGCGGCAGGTGCGAGGGCACCGCCATCCGGGTGCATGGCCCGCCCGGATCTGGGGTAAGCAGGATTAGAAGGCGTACTCCTGATAGGCCGGCTCCACCGAGCCCTTCCAGGGGCCGTTGAACTTCTCCAGCATCTCTTCCGCCGGCGAGCGGCCGGTCTCGATGATGCGTTCGAGCGGTTCGAGGAAGCGGCTTTCGTCGCGTCCGAGATGGTCGATCCGGCCGCGCCGCCGCAATCCGGCATGCGACAGGACCAGGCACTCCTTGGCGATCTCGAACAGATAGCGATCCTTGATCCGCGACTTGAAGCCGAAGCGCGGCACGTCGTCGCGCAGCGCCTGCCGCTCCGGCGCGGTCCAGTGGCGGACGATGTCCCAGGCGGCATCGAGGCTGTCATTGTCGTAGAGCAGCCCGACCCAGAACGCCGGCAGCGCCGGCAGCCGGCCCCACGGCACACCGTCGGCGCCGCGCATTTCGAGGTAACGCTTCAGCCGCACCTCGGGGAAGATCGTCGAAAGATGATTGGCCCAGTCCGACAAGGTCGGGCGCTCGCCGGGGAGGGCGGCATTCTTGCCGGCGAAGAAATCGCGGAACGACGAGCCCGCGACATCGATATATTCCTCGCCGCGCTTGACGAAATACATGGGAACGTCGAGCGCGTAATCGACATAGCGCTCGTAGCCCATGCCGTCCTCGAATGCGAACGGGATCATGCCGCTGCGCGCATTGTCGGTATCGCGCCAGATCTCGGAGCGGAACGACAGAAAGCCGTTGGGCTTGCCTTCGGTGAACGGCGAATTGGCGAACAAAGCGGTCGCGATCGGCTGCAACGCCAGCGACACCCGCAGCTTCTTCACCATGTCGGCTTCGGAGGAGAAGTCGAGATTGGTCTGCACCGTGCAGGTCCGGAACATCATGTCGAGGCCGTATTTGCCGACCTTCGGCATGTAGTTTCGCATGATCTTGTAGCGCCCTTTCGGCATCATGGGGATCTGCTCCCGCGACCAGGACGGCGTCATGCCGAGGCCGAGGAACCCGATGCCGAGCGGGGTTGCGATCTCGCGCACCTGCGCCAGATGCGCCATCAATTCCGACTGCGTCTGATGCACGGTTTCGACCGGCGCGCCCGACAATTCGAACTGCCCGCCCGGCTCGAGCGAAATCGCCCCGCCCCCGGTGACGTCATAGAGCCC
>NZ_VKHP01000348.1 GCF_010811875.1 Bradyrhizobium uaiense | reverse complement strand
CATCCGCTCCCAGCCTGCGTCGCTCAACACCAAACGATCCATCACACCCAAGACTGCCTCCCAAAAAGAAGCCTTGAATCTGATTTGCTCTCAAAAGGGAATCCTTAGAGTCCACACCACCTAGAGCTGCGCTAGCCGAAGCGAACCAGCTTTTTCCGAAGCGAAAAAATACCAAAGCGGTTCGTTACTAGATTGGTCTGGCGATTCATCCGAAGTGAGCCGCGATCTCGTACGCGTCGAGCATGTGCCTGTCGCGGCTGAGAAACGAAACAGTGCGCTCCTCCACAGATCTCTCAACCGATTCCAACGACGGATGCCATCCACGACGTGGAAGAGCCGCGCGGACGATTGGCGGAATCACGAAGTAGCTGCTAGCGAACGCGCCACAAGCTAACCTTACTGTGAATCTTGGGGGCGGCCCTTCTCCGCAAGTTGCGCGACCTGTCCACTCGGTCACTTGCCAAGCAACCTACAGCCGAGGGTTATCTTTAGACCCGCTACACGAGCGCATACGCGGTTCCGTCTGCTCCGCAATCCGCGTTCGCGGCGACAGTTTGCTCAAGTTCAGGACTTGCGCGATCGAAGCTACTTGTCGCGCCCACTTGAAGCGGTCGAGAACCCGCGAATTCTCAAATTTGGTGCAGAATTTCGGCTGCATGAGCCCTACATTAAGGAATACCTGCTTTGGGCCCCACCTAATATGCATCGAGCGGAGGGGAGAATCCGCTTCTAGGGGGACATCCATGAATTTGAAAAAGAGTATTATCCTCGGCTCCGGTGTAATATTAGCGAGCGCTGGGGCACAGGCAGCTGATCTTCCGATGAAGGCAAAGCCTGTAGAGTACGTGAAGGTTTGCTCGCTGTATGGTCCCGGATTCTACTACATCCCCGGCACCGACACGTGCCTCAAGCTGGGTGGCTATCTGCGCGTCGCAGCCACCTTGGCATCGAATTCGTACGCTTACCCCGCCGACAGCGGTTTGGCGGCTGCACACAACCGACTCAGCAACGCCTACACGGTTCGTTCGCGTGAGGCCCTCAACATCGATACGCGCACCGCGACCGAGTATGGCACGGTCCGTACCTATTTCCAGGGTGTGTTCAACTGGACAGCGGGCGGATACACCGGACAAGGAAATGGCTCGACCGTTTACGCCTCGCTCGGAGGGGTTTCGGCGCCGAACAACGCAAATCCAGGCGCCGTCGCGGGCGGCACAGTCGGTGTCTACGATGCCTTCATCCAGTTCGCGGGCTTCACAATCGGTAAAGCTCAGTCGCAGTTCACCACGCCATGGGCCGAATATCCGGGGAACTGGTACGAACTCGTGGGAAGCGGCGGCTGGGAGCGGGTGAACCAGTTTACCTACACTGCCGATTTCGGCCAGGGCGTCACTGTCTCCCTCTCCGCTCAGGATCAGGTCGCCAATTATACGACCAATGTCTGGAATGTGAGCGCTGCGACTGCCGCTGGTCTTGCCACCGGTACATACGGTGGGAATGACATTGCTGGAACGGTCGCACCAGATCTCGTCGCCATGCTCCGTGTTGACCAGGCTTGGGGCCTCTTCCAAGCATCGTTTGCTGCCCACGATAACCATACGGCCTACTACGGCGCGACCGAAGTCACGGGCCACCCCGACGACAAATGGGGCTGGGCTGCTCAGTTGGCGTTGTCGATCAAAAACATCCCGACCGGTCCAGGTGACACAATTAACATGTCGGGTGTGTATACGAAGGGTGCAAGCCGCTATACTTTTAATAGCTATATCGCGACCGTTTTTGCGATGTACGGTGGCACGAATTTGCCGGGTGCCTACCAGAGCGTCGGACTCGCGGGTCTTTCCGATTCCGTGTTCGTTGCGGGCTCTGGCCAGGAGTTAACGACCACTTTCGGCTTTAACGGCGGCTACACTCACAATTGGGATCCGCACTGGTACACCACTATCTATGGTGGTTTGGGCGCCGTGCGCTATAATGGTACAGCCAAAGGCTATATCTGCAATGCATTCGTGACAGGCTTAGCGCTGTCGAGCGGGATCGCTGGTTGTAACCCCGATTTCAACTATGCGAGTATTGGCACAAACACCTCTTGGACCCCAGTCAAAAATTTAACTTTCTTGGCTGAACTCAACTACACAATGCTGGATCAGAAGTACGCGGGCGGAAGCACTGTGACGCTGCCGCTGCAGTCCGGTATCGCAAAGCCGGGTGCTGCATATCAGCTGAAGAACCAAAACAGCCTCACGATGCTACTCCAGGCTCAGCGCAACTGGTGATTCCCCATCGAACCGCCGGGACGACTAAAAGAGCGATTCTCCAAATCGAACTTCGATCTCCAAATAGCCTCCGGGATGCCCCCCGGAGGCTCTTTATTTCTCAGACGGAAAATGAATCCGGTACTTGAATCGACGCCATGTAAGCTTCCGGCAATGACGGTAGCCGGTCGCTCACGCTGCCTGAATTTGACTGATCGGTTTCTCTCACGCCAATTCCGCTAAGAGCGTTTCACGTTTTGATTGAAGCGTACCCGGCGTTTTCGAAGTAGTTGCTGCATTCGTCGGGTTGGATGGTCGAGATGAGGCCGCCGATATGGCGGCAAATGTCGTCGATCCTGCGCTTCTGGGCGGAGCGCATCCAGTGCTTGATCTTGGCGAAGGTTTGTTCGATCGGATTGAGGTCTGGGGAGTATGGCGGCAGGTACCAGAGCCTGGCGCCGGCGGCTTTGATCAGGCTGCGCAGGGCAGCCGATTTATGGCTGCCGAGATTGATGGGGTGGACGCCCCCTGACGGCATCGCTGTGCCAAAGTGGTGTCGGTGATCATCACCTTGAACGGAGGCGTCCATGTCGGAAGTTAACACAATCGGGTTGGATCTGGCGAAGAATGTGTTCCAGGTACCATGGCGGGGATCCGTCGTGAAGTGTGCTGTTCGAGAAAAGGCTGCAGAGCGATCAGGTGCTTGGGTTCCTTGCCACGCAACCGACCTGCACGGTCGCGATGGAGGCATGTGCCGGCGGCCATTACTGGGCGCGGGAGATTGCGAAGCTGGGACATGCTGTCCGGCTGATCGCTCCAGGTTACGTCAAGCCGTTCGGTGCGCCCCGACGGCGCGCATTACCAGCGGAGGAAGGATCCACCCAGAGAATTGTCGATTGATCTGGTAGCTGACGAGCGGTCTGGACGAGCAATCGGACGGACCGAAGCCTCGTGACAAAGGTCGCCTTGGGCGGCCGAGCAATCCAACGGGCCGTAACGTGAGTGAAGCCTGAGCACGCCTCGAAAGTTACGATGTGAATGCCGACCCGATCGTATGGCGGGGAAGGCCGCGCGGACAGGGAAGCAATCGTCGCATGCACCTGTCTGGTTCACCGGGGTAATGGGCACGGCACGCTGGAAAGGTAGTGCGGGTAATCGGGGGAGACCCGTCTTGGTCGAAGGTCGCGCCTTTAGCATTGAGTAGTCGATGGACCGGACAGGAGTCGGACAGGGTCATAGGTACCGATGAAACCGGGTAATTCCGGTGGAGGAAAGGACCCTGACTTCAGGTGCGCTTTTGAAGATGGCGATGGAAGGGGTAGATTAGCGATGAGCCTTGAAACGCCCGATAAAATCAGGAGCCTTCAGAGAAAGCTTTATTGCAAGGCGAAGGCGGAGCCCTCCCCAGAAAGGTCGCCCAGCGCCGCATTCGCCAAGTCTCGGATCACCCGTAGCGGGTGGTCGACGCGAACCCGAGCCTCCAGGTCCACATAACTGAAAAGCGAGCCGGACCGTTCGTCACTCCCGCGCATCGCGCCCCCCAGTTAAATCCTGGTCCCAGAGAATCACGATACGAAACGCTTCGCTACCGACTTCTTCAACAGCCTGCTCTCATGTTTGCTGTCAAGGGACTCGATCAAGCGGAGCCGCTTCCGGCTGAGCGCCCGGACGCTGGACTTCGAAGGTGCCCACGGTAGGAGGCAGGGCCAAAGACGACGGTTGATCAAGCTCTCATGCGCGGGTTGGGTACCGCATGACCGTGGTTTCGTCTTGGGGCTGCCTCGGTCTAGGGGGCGAGCGTCGGCAATGCCGGCTCATAACAGGCCACGAGGATTCCCCGCCGCGCCCTGCCTCCTACCGTGGGCACCTTCGAAGTCCAGCGTCCGGGCGCTCAGCCGGAAGCGGCTCCGCTTGATCGAGTCCCTTGACAGCAAACATGAGAGCAGGCTGTTGAAGAAGTCGGTAGCGAAGCGTTTCGTATCGTGATTCTCTGGGACCAGGATTTAACTGGGGGGCGCGATGCGCGGGAGTGACGAACGGTCCGGCTCGCTTTTCAGTTATGTGGACCTGGAGGCTCGGGTTCGCGTCGACCACCCGCTACGGGTGATCCGAGACTTGGCGAATGCGGCGCTGGGCGACCTTTCTGGGGAGGGCTCCGCCTTCGCCTTGCAATAAAGCTTTCTCTGAAGGCTCCTGAGTTTATCGGGCGTTGCAAGGCGCATCGCTACTCTGCCCCTTCCCGCTCCGTCTTCAAGAGCGCTCCTGAATTCTGGGTCCTTTCCTCCACCGGAATTACCCGGTTTCATCGGTACCTATGACCCTGTCCGACTCCTGTCCGGTCCATCGACTACTCAATGCTAAAGGCGCGACCTTCGACCAAGACGGGTCTCCCCCGATTACCCGCACTACCTTTCCAGCGTGCCGTGCCCATTACCCCGGTGAACCAGACAGGTGCATGCGACGATTGCTTCCCTGTCCGCGCGGCCTTCCCCGCCATACGATCGGGTCGGCATTCACATCGTAACTTTCGAGGCGTGCTCAGGCTTCACTCACGTTACGGCCCGTTGGATTGCTCGGCCGCCCAAGGCGACCTTTGTCACGAGGCTTCGGTCCGTCCGATTGCTCGTCCAGACCGCTCGTCAGCTACCAGATCAATCGACAATTCTCTGGGTGGATCCTTCCTCCGCTGGTAATGCGCGCCGTCGGGGCGCACCGAACGGCTTGACGTAACCTGGAGCGATCAGCCGGACAGCATGTCCCAGCTTCGCAATCTCCCGCGCCCAGTAATGGCCGCCGGCACATGCCTCCATCGCGACCGTGCAGGTCGGTTGCGTGGCAAGGAACCCAAGCACCTGATCGCTCTGCAGCCTTTTCTCGAACAGCACACTTCACGACGGATCCCCGCCATGGTACCTGGAACACATTCTTCGCCAGATCCAACCCGATTGTGTTAACTTCCGACATGGACGCCTCCGTTCAAGGTGATGATCACCGACACCACTTTGGCACAGCGATGCCGTCAGGGGGCGTCCACCCCATCAATCTCGGCAGCCATAAATCGGCTGCCCTGCGCAGCCTGATCAAAGCCGCCGGCGCCAGGCTCTGGTACCTGCCGCCATACTCCCCAGACCTCAATCCGATCGAACAAACCTTCGCCAAGATCAAGCACTGGATGCGCTCCGCCCAGAAGCGCAGGATCGACGACATTTGCCGCCATATCGGCGGCCTCATCTCGACCATCCAACCCGACGAATGCAGCAACTACTTCGAAAACGCCGGGTACGCTTCAATCAAAACGTGAAACGCTCTTAGCGGAATTGGCGTGAGAGAAACCGATCAGTCAAATTCAGGCAGCGTGAGCGACCGGCTACCGTCATTGCCGGAAGCTTACATGGCGTCGATTCAAGTACCGGATTCATTTTCCGTCTGAGAAATAAAGAGCCTCCGGGGGGCATCCCGGAGGCTATTTGGAGATCGAAGTTCGATTTGGAGAATCGCTCTTTTAGTCGTCCCGGCGGTTCGATGGGGAATCACCAGTTGCGCTGAGCCTGGAGTAGCATCGTGAGGCTGTTTTGGTTCTTCAGCTGATATGCAGCACCCGGCTTTGCGATACCGGACTGCAGCGGCAGCGTCACAGTGCTTCCGCCCGCGTACTTCTGATCCAGCATTGTGTAGTTGAGTTCAGCCAAGAAAGTTAAATTTTTGACTGGGGTCCAAGAGGTGTTTGTGCCAATACTCGCATAGTTGAAATCGGGGTTACAACCAGCGATCCCGCTCGACAGCGCTAAGCCTGTCACGAATGCATTGCAGATATAGCCTTTGGCTGTACCATTATAGCGCACGGCGCCCAAACCACCATAGATAGTGGTGTACCAGTGCGGATCCCAATTGTGAGTGTAGCCGCCGTTAAAGCCGAAAGTGGTCGTTAACTCCTGGCCAGAGCCCGCAACGAACACGGAATCGGAAAGACCCGCGAGTCCGACGCTCTGGTAGGCACCCGGCAAATTCGTGCCACCGTACATCGCAAAAACGGTCGCGATATAGCTATTAAAAGTATAGCGGCTTGCACCCTTCGTATACACACCCGACATGTTAATTGTGTCACCTGGACCGGTCGGGATGTTTTTGATCGACAACGCCAACTGAGCAGCCCAGCCCCATTTGTCGTCGGGGTGGCCCGTGACTTCGGTCGCGCCGTAGTAGGCCGTATGGTTATCGTGGGCAGCAAACGATGCTTGGAAGAGGCCCCAAGCCTGGTCAACACGGAGCATGGCGACGAGATCTGGTGCGACCGTTCCAGCAATGTCATTCCCACCGTATGTACCGGTGGCAAGACCAGCGGCAGTCGCAGCGCTCACATTCCAGACATTGGTCGTATAATTGGCGACCTGATCCTGAGCGGAGAGGGAGACAGTGACGCCCTGGCCGAAATCGGCAGTGTAGGTAAACTGGTTCACCCGCTCCCAGCCGCCGCTTCCCACGAGTTCGTACCAGTTCCCCGGATATTCGGCCCATGGCGTGGTGAACTGCGACTGAGCTTTACCGATTGTGAAGCCCGCGAACTGGATGAAGGCATCGTAGACACCGACTGTGCCGCCCGCGACGGCGCCTGGATTTGCGTTGTTCGGCGCCGAAACCCCTCCGAGCGAGGCGTAAACGGTCGAGCCATTTCCTTGTCCGGTGTATCCGCCCGCTGTCCAGTTGAACACACCCTGGAAATAGGTACGGACCGTGCCATACTCGGTCGCGGTGCGCGTATCGATGTTGAGGGCCTCACGCGAACGAACCGTGTAGGCGTTGCTGAGTCGGTTGTGTGCAGCCGCCAAACCGCTGTCGGCGGGGTAAGCGTACGAATTCGATGCCAAGGTGGCTGCGACGCGCAGATAGCCACCCAGCTTGAGGCACGTGTCGGTGCCGGGGATGTAGTAGAATCCGGGACCATACAGCGAGCAAACCTTCACGTACTCTACAGGCTTTGCCTTCATCGGAAGATCAGCTGCCTGTGCCCCAGCGCTCGCTAATATTACACCGGAGCCGAGGATAATACTCTTTTTCAAATTCATGGATGTCCCCCTAGAAGCGGATTCTCCCCTCCGCTCGATGCATATTAGGTGGGGCCCAAAGCAGGTATTCCTTAATGTAGGGCTCATGCAGCCGAAATTCTGCACCAAATTTGAGAATTCGCGGGTTCTCGACCGCTTCAAGTGGGCGCGACAAGTAGCTTCGATCGCGCAAGTCCTGAACTTGAGCAAACTGTCGCCGCGAACGCGGATTGCGGAGCAGACGGAACCGCGTATGCGCTCGTGTAGCGGGTCTAAAGATAACCCTCGGCTGTAGGTTGCTTGGCAAGTGACCGAGTGGACAGGTCGCGCAACTTGCGGAGAAGGGCCGCCCCCAAGATTCACAGTAAGGTTAGCTTGTGGCGCGTTCGCTAGCAGCTACTTCGTGATTCCGCCAATCGTCCGCGCGGCTCTTCCACGTCGTGGATGGCATCCGTCGTTGGAATCGGTTGAGAGATCTGTGGAGGAGCGCACTGTTTCGTTTCTCAGCCGCGACAGGCACATGCTCGACGCGTACGAGATCGCGGCTCACTTCGGATGAATCGCCAGACCAATCTAGTAACGAACCGCTTTGGTATTTTTTCGCTTCGGAAAAAGCTGGTTCGCTTCGGCTAGCGCAGCTCTAGGTGGTGTGGACTCTAAGGATTCCCTTTTGAGAGCAAATCAGATTCAAGGCTTCTTTTTGGGAGGCAGTCTTGGGTGTGATGGATCGTTTGGTGTTGAGCGACGCAGGCTGGGAGCGGATG
>NZ_VKHP01000347.1 GCF_010811875.1 Bradyrhizobium uaiense | reverse complement strand
CCCCGCCCCGGGTGACGTCATAGAGCCCGATGATGTTGCCGCGCTCCATGATCGGCTCCCAGCCGAGCAGGAGCTTCATGCCCTCGAGCAGCGCACCGATGCCCTTCGCGCCTTCATAGGGCACGGGCTGGTGGCCCTCGAGCGTGAACGGGGTCTTCTCGTGCTCGGTGCCGATCCGGAATTCGGACTCGGGTTTCACGCCGGCTTCAATCCACGCCACGAGTTCGTCGCGCGATTGCAGCGGCGTCATGTCGATCTGGTCACGCGCCATAGAAAATCCAACTCAAGGGCGCTTCGATCGAAGTCGCGCGGTGGCAGGGACATCCGTGGGCCACATCGGCCGCGGATGATGGGATCAGGACTATCATCGGGCAGGCACGCCGTCTCGCGCGGGCGCAGCCTTGGTATCGCTCTTTGCATCGGCCTTGACGTCGTCGCAGGAACAGCCGAGACGGTCGAGCAGACCGCACAGCCTGGTCGCGTCGGCATCGGACAATTTCGAGCCGACATGCTTGTCGATCGCAGTGGAATAGGCGTTCCACATCTTCTTCTGGAGTTCGCGACCGGCCTCGGTGATCTCGACGAACTGGCCGCGCTTGTCGATCTTGCATTCGCGCCGGGCCGCGAGTCCCTCATCGACCAGCTTGTCGATCAGCCGCGACGTCGAATATTGCGGGATCAGCATCTGGCGCTCGAGTTCGACCGGGCGCAGCTCACCCGACGGCGCGCGCGACAGCTCGAGCAAGGCGTCATACCAGGCGAGCGGCGGATAGCCGGCCTTCTTCAGATCCTGCTCCACGCAGTCCAGCACCCGGCTCGGCACCCGCATCAGGCGGATCCAGGCGGCCGTCGCCTCGCTCGATAGCTTGCGTTTCATGGTCTAGCCCATAAGGTCCCGGCACCGACTGTACCGCACTGAATGCATCTGCATCAATCTTGACTATTTCATGCAGGTGCATGTAGGCAATCCCTCTCCGGACGCCAAGAACAAGGGAAGGAATACCCCCATGAAGCTTTATTACTCCCCCGGTGCCTGCTCCCTCTCCCCCCACATCGCCCTGCTCGAGGCCGGCCTGCCCTACGACCTGGTCAAGGTCGATCTGCGCGCCAAGAAGCTCGAAAACGGCGACGATTTCCTGCAAGTGAACCCCAAGGGCCAGGTGCCCGCGCTGGCGCTGGATACCGGCGAGATGGTCACCGAAGGGCCGATCATCATCCAGATGATCGCCGACCGGGTCGCCGACCGGAAGCTGGCGCCGGCTCGAGACTCCAACGAGCGCTACAAGCTGCTCGAATGGCTGAACTACATCACGACCGAGCTGCACAAGAATCTCGGCCCGATGTTCTCGCCGGTGCTCGCCGACGACGCCAAGGCCTTCTTCAAGGACCGCGCCATGGGCAAGTTCAAATATGTCGAGAGCCAGCTCGCCGGCCGCGAATATTTGATGGGCAACCAGTTCACGGTCGCCGACGGCTATCTCTTCACCATGATCATGTGGGCACAAGACCGGCTCGGCTTCGACTTCTCCGGCCTGCCGAATGTGACCGCCTACAAGGCCCGCGTCGCGGCGCGCCCGAAGGTGCAGGAAGCGCTGAAGAAGGAAGGCCTGGTGAAAGCGGCCTGAGCCTATCCACCATCAATCGAAAGAGCCGGATCAGCCGATCCGGCTCTTTTTGCGCCGCCGGTTGTCATTCTTCGGCAACCGGAGGTGGAACGTCTCAATTTGACGTGCATTGTACCGATTAATACTAAGTCGGTGTACTTCCGGCTGAGGGCGTAGCTGTCCTTGTTCGTGCGATCCAACTGACCGACTATGAGCTGCGGCGCGCCCTCCGCTCCAACGGGTCTGAAAATGTGACGATCGCCTCAACGCTTTTATTGACCAGCACGCTCGTTGGGCTGGTTACCAGTTTGTACTTTCGGGTTTGGACATTGATGCTGGTGTCACCGCTGATCGCGGTGCTCGCGGCAATCGTGCTCCAGTCCGACGGCTATGCCTTTGCCACCGGCGCTCCGATCGTCGTCGCCTGCCTCGCATTCAACCAGGTCGCCTATCTCGCCGGCGCCTTGCTGTCGCCGGACAATGATGGCTCAATGGCGGAAGAAATCGACGGCATTCCAGGCCGCGGCCGCGAGCACAAGGTCCACGGCCAGAACGAGTAGCACCAGGCCGGTCCATGACGGACCCTTGCCCCGCAAGCGCAGCAGATTCCGACGTCGTGGCGGTAGAAGCGGGATGGATGGCCTCGCCGCGGTCTCAGCGGCACCTTCCTTGAGTACAGCACGCATCGCACGACACCCCAGCCTGATCGTCGTCTTGCTGATCGTCTTGTCGATCAACCAGCAAGAGTGATGCCAGCAGCGTGGTGCGAGTGGGGAGCAAGCGTGGCGGGACTTTGACCGCCGCGACAGTCCCGCAACAGGATCAAGTCGGATCGATGACCGGCTTGATCCTGTGCGACGTGTCCCGGAGAGAGACGGCGCTTACGCCGCCTGCTTCTTCGGCGGGAAGCGGCCGTAGAAGGTTTCGCCCTTGGCAGCCATCTCCTCGAGCAACTTCGGCGGCGTGAAGCGCGAGCCGTACTTCTTCTCGAAGGCGTGGCAAAGCGCGACGAAGTTCTTGGTGCCCATGAAGTCGATGTAGGACAGCGCGCCGCCGGTGAACGGCGCGAAGCCGAAGCCCAGGATCGAGCCGACATCCGCCTCGCGCACGTCGGTGATGACGTGATCCTCGACGGTGCGCGCGGCTTCCACCGCCTGCACCACCAGGAAGCGCTGCTTCAATTCCTCGACGCTGAGCGTATCGGGATCGAGTTGCTTGGGCTGCAGATTGGCGAGCCCCGGCCACAGGCTCTTCTGACCCTTGCCCTTTTCGGGATAGTCGTAAAAGCCCTTGCCGTTCTTGCGGCCGAAGCGACCCTGCTTCTCGACCATCTCGACGATCAGCTTCTTCTGCGCCTGGTCGATCGTGTTGGGACCGAGATCGGCCTCGGTCGCCTTGGTGATCTTGAGGCCGAGATCGAGCGCGACCTCGTCCTGCAGCGACAGCGGCCCGACCGGCATGCCGGCCATCTTGGCGGTGTTCTCGATCATCGCCGGCGGCACGCCTTCGAGCAGCATCTCGTTGCCCTCGGAGATGTAGCGCATCACGCAGCGGTTGGCGAAGAAGCCGCGGCTGTCGTTCACCACAATCGGCGTCTTGCCGATCGCGCGGACATAGTCGAGCGCGGTCGCCAGCGCGACGTCGCCGGTGTTCTTGCCCAGGATGATCTCGACCAGCATCATCTTCTCGACTGGCGAGAAGAAGTGGATGCCGATGAACTTGCTCTGGTCCTTGAACTCCTCGGCCAGCGAATTGATCGGCAGGGTCGAGGTGTTGGAGGCGAAGATCGCGCCAGACTTCAGCAGCGGCTGTGCCTTGGCATAGGTGTCGGCCTTGACCTTGCGATCCTCGAACACCGCCTCGATGACGAGGTCGCACTCCGAAATCACGTTGTAGTCTGCCGTGGCGGAGATGCGCGCCAGGATGGCATCGGCCGCCTCCTGCTTCATCCGCCCCTTGGCGATCAGGCCGTCGACCACGGTCTTGGCGTGGCCCTTGCCCTTGTCGGCGCTTTCCTGGTCGCGATCGACCAGCACGACGTCGATGCCGGCCTGCGCCGAGACATAGCCGACGCTGGCGCCCATGAAGCCGGCACCGATCACGGCGAGCTTCTTCACCTTGGTCGGCGGCACGCCCGCCGGGCGGCGCGCGCCCTTGTTCAATTCCTGCATCGACAGGAACAGCGAGCGGATCATCGCCGCCGCTTCCTTCGAGCGCAGCACCTTGGTGAAGTAGCGCGACTCGACCCGCAGCGCGGCGTCGATCGGCAGCTGCAGGCCTTCATAGACGCAGCTCATGATGGCGCGCGCGGCCGGATAATTGTCGTAGGTCTCGCGGCGATAGATCGCGTTGCCGGCCGGGAACATCTGCATGCCCATCTTGGAGAAGACGGGGCCGCCGGGCAGCTTGAAGCCCTTCTCGTCCCACGGCGCGACCGCCTTGCCGCCGCCCTTGATCCAGTCCTTCGCCGCCTTGATCAGATCGGCCGCGGGCACCACGGCGTGGATCAGATTGAGCGCCTTGGCGCGGGTCAGATTGACCGCCTCGCCCTTGAGCAGCAGTTGCATCGCGTCCTGCGGCGACACCAGGCGCGGCACGCGCTGGGTGCCGCCGGCGCCGGGGAACAGGCCGACCTTGATCTCGGGCAGGCCGAGCCGGGTCTTCGGGTTGTCGGCCGCGACGCGGTAGTGGCAGGCCAGCGTGATCTCGAAGCCGCCGCCGAGCGCGAGCCCGTTGATCGCGGCGACCCAGGGCTTGCCCGAGGTCTCGATCGCGCGAAACGATTGCGACATGCGGCGGCTCTGCTCGAACAGCATCTGGTTCGCGGCTTCCTCGCCCTTCTCCTTGAAGAGCTGCGCATAGCTGCGGTTCATGCCCTCAAGCATCGAGAGGTCGGCGCCGGCGCAGAACGCCTCCTTGGCCGAAGTGATCACGACACCCTTGATCGCGGCATCGCTGGTCGTCTGCTTGATGATCTGGTCGATCTCCTGGGTCGAGACCTCGTCGAACACGTTCATCGAACGGCCCGGGATGTCCCAGGTGACGAGCGCAATGCCGTCGGCGTCGACGTCGAACTTGAAATTCTTGTAAGCCATGTAAGTCGCTCCCAATCTCTCCGTCATCCCCGCGCAAAGGCTTTGCCTTTGTCGCTGGAGGTGGCCTCGCTCTTGCGAGGCCCTCGAAGGATGACTCGGTGAATTTATCCATCCTTCGAGGCTCGGGCTCTCGCCCTCGCACCTCAGGATGACGCTGCCTGCTCGGTTACACGCGCTCGATGATGGTGGCGGTGCCCATGCCGCCGCCGATGCACAGCGTGACCAGCGCCGTTTCCTTGTTGGTACGCTCGAGCTCGTCGAGCACGGTGCCGAGGATCATCGCGCCGGTCGCGCCGAGCGGATGGCCGAGCGCGATCGCGCCGCCATTGACGTTGATCTTGGCGTTGTCGATGTCGAACGCCTGGATGTAGCGCAGCACCACCGAGGCGAACGCCTCGTTGAGCTCGAACAGGTCGATGTCCGACTTCTTCATGCCGGAGCGCTCGAACAGCTTTTCGGTGACGTCGACCGGACCGGTCAGCATCATCGCGGGCTCCGATCCGATATTGGCGAACGCGCGAATCTTTGCACGCGGCTTCAGGCCGTGCTTGGCGCCTGCCTCCTTGCTGCCGAGCAGCACCGCGCCGGCGCCGTCGACGATGCCGGAGGAATTGCCGGCGTGATGCACGTAATTGACCTTTTCGACTTCGGGGTGCGACTGGATCGCCACCGCGTCGAAGCCGGCCATCGCCGCCATCGCCGCGAACGACGGCTGCAGCTGCGCCAGCGACTGCATCGTCGTGGAGGGGCGCATGTGCTCGTCCTTGGCCAGGATGGTCAGGCCGTTGACGTCCTTGACCGGCACCACCGACTTGTTGAAACGGCCTTCATCCCACGACTTCGCCGCGCGCTGCTGGCTCTGCACGGCATAAGCGTCGACGTCATCGCGCGAAAAACCGTATTTGGTGGCGATCAGATCGGCCGAGATGCCCTGCGGCATGAAATAGGCCGGCACCGCCATCGAGGGATCCATCGGCCAGGCGCCGCCGGAGGCGCCGATGCCGACGCGGCTCATCGATTCCGCGCCGCCGCCGATCACGAGCTCATGCTGCCCGCTCATGATCTGGGCCGCGGCGAAATTCACGGCATCGAGGCCGGAGGCGCAGAAGCGGCTGATCTGCACGCCCGGCACCTTCTCGCCGAGACCGGCGTTCAGCGCGGCAAAGCGCGCGATGTCGGAACCGGCCTCGCCGACCGGATCGACCACGCCGAGCACGACGTCGTCGACGGAGTTCTCGGGAAGATTGTTGCGTTCCCTGAGCGACTTCAGCGGCACCGTGGCGAGCGCCAGCGCGGTGACCTCGTGCAGCGCGCCATCGGCCTTGCCGCGGCCGCGCGGGGTACGAACGTGATCGTAGATGTATGCCTCAGGCATGACGCCCTCCTTGATATGAGGATCATAATATATACGGAAGGAAGCGCCGCCGCAGCAATGCGACGGCAAATATTCAGAACGCTTCCGCGGCCAGTTCCATCGTGGTGGCACTGCCGCTCTGGATCCGGGCCAGATGCACGGCAGTCTCCGGCAGCAGCCGCTCCATGAAGAAGCGGCCGGTCACGAGCTTGGTGTTGAGGTAGGGGGTGGCGCCGACGGCGGCCTTGTCCTGCGCCACCTTGGCCATCTTCGCCCACATGTAGCCGAGCGCGACGAGGCCGAACAATTTCATGAAGTCAGTCGCGGCTGCCCCTGCATTGTCGGGCTTGGTCAGCGCGTTCTGCATCAGCCAGCCGGTGGCCTGCTGCAGATGGCCGAGCGCGGTGGAGAGCGGGGTGATAAACGGCTTCATCGCCTCGTCGGCGCCATGCTCCTTGGCAAATGCCGTGACCTCGCCGAAGAACGCCATCGCGGCGCGGCCGCCGTCGCGCGGCAGCTTGCGGCCGACCAGGTCGAGCGCCTGGATGCCGTTGGCACCCTCATAGATCATCGCGATGCGCGCATCACGGACGAACTGTTCCATGCCGTGCTCGGCGATGTAGCCGTGGCCGCCGAACATCTGCTGCGCCGAGACCGTGTTGGCGAACCCGGTGTCGGTCAGAACGCCCTTCAGCACCGGAGTCATCAGGCCCATGTGATCGTCCGCGGCCTGGCGATCCTTCGGATCGTTGGAGCGGTGCGCGACGTCGCTTTTCAGCGCGGTCCACACCACCATGGCGCGTGCCGCCTCGTTGAAGGCGCGGATGGTGAGCAGCGTACGGCGCACGTCGGGATGCACGATGATCGGATCGGCCGGCTTGTCGGCCGCCTTGACGCCGGTCAGCGAACGGCCCTGCAGACGCTCGCGCGCATAGGCGACCGCGTTCTGATAGGCGACCTCGGACTGCGCGAGGCCCTGCACGGCGACGCCGAGGCGAGCCTCGTTCATCATCACGAACATGCCCTGCATGCCTTTGTTCTCTTCGCCGATCAGCCAACCGGTGGCGCTGTCGTAGTTCATCACACAGGTGGAATTGCCGTGGATGCCCATCTTGTGCTCGATCGAGCCGCAGGTGACGCCATTGCGCTGCCCGAGCGAGCCGTCGGCATTGACCAGCACTTTGGGAACGACGAACAGCGAGACGCCCTTGATGCCGGCCGGTGCGCCCTCGATGCGCGCCAGCACGAGATGGATGATGTTGTCGGCAAGGTCATGCTCGCCGGCGGAGATGAAGATCTTGGTGCCGGTGATCTTGAAGCTGCCGTCCGATTGACGCACCGCCTTGGTGCGGAGCAGGCCGAGGTCGGTGCCGCATTGCGGCTCGGTCAGGTTCATGGTGCCGGTCCATTCGCCGGCGATCATCTTCGGCACATAGGTCTTTTTCTGCTCGGGAGTGCCGTGCACCAGCAGTGCCGCGGTCGCCCCCATGGTGAGCCCGCCATACATCGAGAACGCCATGTTGGCGGAGATCTGGAATTCGTTGACCGCCTGCGAGAGCGTCACCGGCAGGCCCTGGCCGCCGAATTCGGTCGGCGCCGAGAGGCCGAGCCAGCCGCCTTCGGCGACCTGCTTGAAGGCGTCCTTGAAGCCCTTCGGCGTGGTGACGCTGCCGTCGTCATTGCGCTTGCAGCCTTCGAGATCGCCGGTGCGATTGAGCGGCTGCAGCACCTCCTCGCTGAGCTTAGCGGCCTCGCCGAGGATAGCCTCGCGCACATCGGCCGACGCATCGGTGAAGCCGGGAAGATTGCCGTAGCGGTCGATCTGAAAAACGTCGTTCAACAGGAAGCTGACGTCTTCGACGGGGGCTTTGTAGGTTGGCATGCTGATCTCCCGGCTGGCTCGCGGTCGCATTCACGACTGATGCTGCGCAGCGTGTCCTTGGGTTTGTTGGAACGGACCTTATCCGGTTCGGCGAGGCCGCTAAGCTCAGCGAGGAGGTGCTGCAGCCGCTCAATCGCACCGGCGATCTCGAAGGCTGCAAGCGCAATGACGACGGCAGCGTCACCACGCCGAAGGGCTTCAAGGACGCC
>NZ_VKHP01000346.1 GCF_010811875.1 Bradyrhizobium uaiense | reverse complement strand
CGGCTTATACGTGCTCTCCCAGGCGAGACTGGGCTTTGTTGTCACCGTCTTCGCAAGAACGCTTTCGCGTCTTGCGAGGAGACACCTACCACTAGGGCGTCAGGCCTGCACGACTTCGCCGTCCGCTTCGCGTGCCTCCGTCAGTCGCACACTGCGCGTCCACCACATCTCGACCCGCGTTCGTGACGACCGCGAAGCGCCCCTCGTCTCGGTGAGACGCACAGACCATACACTGAGTTGCTGTTACGATAAACCGAAATAGTTTGGCATCAGGGACTTGACGCATTTTGCTGAGTTGCCCGTCGGGCAACTCAGCGCGTCGGCATTGTGAGGGACGCACCGGCGGCAGGGTTCCCTCTCCCCTTGCGGGAGAGGGTTAGGGAGAGGGGTGCCACACGGCGCGCCCTCTCCGTGTTCGCCGCGGCAATATTGCGCGGCCATTGTTCTCGTCGACCATTCCGCCCGGGGCAACCCCTCTCCCCACCCTCTCCCGCAAGGGGAGAAGGAGCCTGGGAGGCGTGCTCACCTCACCGCATTCCGCGGCATCGCGCCTCGCGCCCTACTGCGCCTTGGCGAAGTAGGGGCAACCACCTTCGGCGAGCGGACGGAAGGCCTGGTCGCCCGGCACCGTCGCGAGATACTCGTAGAGATCCCACTTGCTCTTGGACTCTTCCGGCTTCTTGATGCGCATCAGATACATGTCGTGCACCATCCGGCCGTCCTCGCGCACCACGCCGTTCTGGGCAAAGAAATCGTTGACCGGGGTCTTGCGCATCTGCGCGATCACGGTCTCGGAATCAACCGAGTTGGTCGCGGCGACAGCCTTGAAGTAGTGCCGCAGCGCCGAGTTGACGCCGGCCTGGTAGGCGGTCGGCATCGCGCCGTGCCGCTTGAAGAACTCCTGGGCGAACACGCGCGTCTCGGGCGTGCGATCCCAATAGAAGGAATCGGTGAACAAGAGATCGTGCGCATGCGCGAGGCCGAGCGCGGGCACGTCGGTGAGCGTCACCTGCAATGCGACGATCTGCATGCTGGCGCGGATGTTGAACTCGTCGGCCTGCGACACCGCGTTGCGGAAGTCGGAGCCGGCATTGGCGAGCGCCAGGATTTTTGCGCTGGAAGACTGCGCCTGCAACAGGAAGGACGAGAAATCGGCGGTGTCGAAGGGATGGCGGACCGCGCCCAGCACCTTACCGCCGGCAGCGGTGACGGCCCTGCTCGCGTCGCGCTCCAGCGCCTGGCCGAACGCGTAATCCGCCGTGAGGAAGAACCAAGGCGTACCGCCGCGCGCAACCACCGCCTTCGCCGTCGCGTTCGAGGAGGCGTAGGTGTCATAGGTCCACTGCACGCTGGTCGGCGAGCATTGCTTGCCGGTGAGGTCGGATGAACCGGAGCCCGAGATCAGGAACAGCTTCTTGCGTTCGCGGGTCACGGTCTGGATCGCGAGCGCCACCGCGGAATTGACGCCTTCGGCGATCACGTCGACACCCTTGTTGTCGATCCAGTTGCGCACGATGCCGGTCGCGACATCTGGCTTGTTCTGGTGATCGGCCGAAATGATCTCGATCTTGCGCCCGGCGACCGTGCCCCCGATTTCCTCCGCGGCCATTTGTGCCGCGATCACCGATCCCGGACCGTTGCCGTCGGAATATTGCCCGCTCATGTCGGTGATGATGCCGACCCGCAACACACCATCCTCCGCGCGGGCCATACCGGCAGCAAATGAGAGACACACGGCGGCAATTGCGGCCAGGACATGCGAGCGTTTCGTGATGGACATTTCGTTCCCAGGGTTCGGATGGTTCGGACGATCTCCTGAAGCAATCAGGGATCACCGGCAACCCCGTTGGCCGGCATGGCGCTCTGCGAATCCGCGCCGAAATTCCGGGAGGAGGAACACGGCCAAGGTGCCGACGCGCGCGTCGCCGATCATGCGAACGCCGCGGCGAGATTTCGCCGCGGCGTTCCTTGGATCTTACGAATAGATCACGCGAGATGGCGTCGAGATCGCCTCAGCGCCGCGCCCACAATTGCCTTGCCAGGATGCCAACCTTGCGCTCGATCGCCTCGGCGGCATCCAGGCACATGTCTTCGCGATAGCGCGAGCCGACGATCTGGACACCGACCGGCACCCCCTCGTGCAGGCCGACCGGCACCACGGCTGCCGGCAGCCCCAGCACGTTCATCGACGAGATGAAGCGCAGGTCGTTCCAGAACACGTCCTTCACGCGCTGATCGCCGCCGAGATCGGCATTGACCTCCGGCGTCTTGCGCACCGAGGTCGGCATCAGCGCCAGCGGGTACTGCTCAAGGAACGTCATCCAGTTCCTGATGTGGCGCGACCGCTCGGCGATCGCCTTCATGTAGCCGGCCTGGTCCAATTGATTTGCCAGCGCCATGAAGCCGTGGAACGTCTTCTGGAAGTCGGCGCTGGAGACCGCTAGCATCTGGTCCTGCTGCAACACGCGGGTCTCGGTCATGATCAAGTCGCACCAGAGCTGCCAGACCTTGTCGAGCTCGGGCACCTCGACCTCACTGACCGCGTAGCCGGCATCGGTCAGATGATCGGCCGCCTTGCGCTGGAGCGCGATCACGCCGCGATCGGTCACCATGTCTTCAGGGATCTTTGCGAGCGCGACCTTGACCGGTGCGGCAGGCTTCGGCCCCTGCAACGGCGCCGGCACATACCAAGGATCGCGCGGGTCGCGTTGCGCCATCACCTCGAGGCCGAGACGGACGTCGGCGACGTGGCGCGCCAATGGCCCCTGCGACGACATGAACTGCGCCATCAGCGGCCGCTCTGCCGTGGCTGAGGGATTGAACGCCGGAATGCGGCCCTGGGTCGGCTTGATGGTGGCGATGCCGTTGCAATGCGCCGGCCAGCGCAAGGAGCCGCCGATGTCGTTGCCATGCGCGATGGTGCCGATGCCGGCCGCGATCGACGCGCCGGCGCCGCCGGAGGATCCGCCGCAAGTCACCTCGGCATTCCAGGGATTGCGCGTCAGGCCGTGCAGCGGGTTGTCGGTGAAACCGCGCAACGAGAATTCCGGCGTGTTGGTCAGGCCGATGATGATGGCGCCGGCCTTCTTGAGATTGGCCGTCACCGGCGAGTCGCCCGGCGCGATGTTGTCCTTGAACGCCACCACGCCGTTCGAATTGGCCTGGCCCTCGACGTCGATGTTGATCTTGATCGTGACCGGTACGCCGTGCAGCGGCCCGACGGCGCCGCCGGCGCGCTTGCTGGCCGCGAGCGCCTCGTCCGCAGCCTTGGCGGCCTTCATCGCGGCGTCACCGAGATCGACGACGACGGCATTCAGCGCCGGGTTTGCCTCCTGCTTACGATCGAGATGGGCGCGCACGACCTGCTCCGAGGTCGCCTCGCCATTCCTGATCGCCGCAGCCGTCTCCACGGCGGACCATTGCCAGATCGGTGCATTCGTCACTGTTGTTCTCCCGTTATGTTCAGTGCTTTGTTGTTGGTTCAGTCACGCGGATCGATCGGCGTCAGCGTCGAGGCACGCGCCTCGATCACCTCGGCCACGGCGAGGCAGACGTCCTCGCGGAAGCGGCCGGCGATCACCTGCACACCGACCGGCACGTCGCCGGCGGTTCCGGTCGGCACCACGACCGACGGAAAGCCGAGCGCAGGCACCGCGAGCAGCGGCCGCTGCGCGTCGAGCAGCGCGTGCACGACGTCAGCGTCTTCCTGATCCTGATCGAAGCGGAACGGCAGTTGCGCCGAGACCGGCAGGATGATGACGGGGCAGCGCTCCTGGAACAGCTGCCAGGCCCGCACGATCGAAAGTCGCTGCTCGAAGCAGGCCAGCACCTGGTCGCCGTCGAGCTCGGGCGCATAGACAATATGGCCGTCCAGATTGTAGCGGCTCCGATCGTCGCCGAACTTGCGGATCATCGGCGCGAGCACGCGCCGCTCCTCATTGATGACGAGGCGATGCCAGAGATCGGCGGCCTCCGCGAGCCGCGGCGGGGCGGTCTCCTCCACCGCAAAGCCGGCCTCCGCGAGCCAGCGTCCGGCGGCGCGGACCGCTGCGCTCACCTCCGGCGCCTCGTCGCCGAACGGCGCCGCCGCGATCGCAACACCGACCGG
The DNA here is from genome assembly GCF_010811875.1 of Bradyrhizobium uaiense. GTDB lineage: Bacteria > Pseudomonadota > Alphaproteobacteria > Rhizobiales > Xanthobacteraceae > Bradyrhizobium > Bradyrhizobium uaiense. The sequence goes on along the minus strand of NZ_VKHP01000346.1, from coordinate 4,051 downwards.
ACGCTTGAGCGGCGCACCTTGCAGGGGCACCGGCAGCCAGGTGCCGTCGCGCGGATCCGCCTGCGCCATCGCGGCAAGGCCGAGCCCGAGATCGGCGACCGAGCGGGCGAGCGGGCCCTGCACCGACATCATCTGCGCCGTGATCGGACGATCGCTGGTCGCCGATGGATTGAATGCGGGGATCCGCCCCGGCGTCGGACGCAGGCCGGCGACGCCGCAGGCGTAAGCGGGATAGCGGATCGAGCCGCCGAAATCGTTGCCATGCGCGATCGCGCCCATTCCGGACGCGACCGCCGACGCGGCACCGCCGCTGGAGCCGCCCGGCGTCAGCCGGCGACCCCACGGATTGTAGGTCGCGCCGTGCAGATCGTTGTTGGTGAACCAGCGGTGCGAGAACGCCGGCGTGTTGGTGCGCCCGACAATGACCGCGCCCGCCTTGCGGAAATTCGCGACCACCGGGCTGTCCTCGGTGGCGATGACGTCGCGGAATGCGACGACGCCGTTGGTGGTGGCGTGGCCGCGCTGGTCGACATTGACCTTGATCGTGACCGGCACGCCATGCAGCACGCCGAGCTCTGCGCCGGATTTTACGGCGGCGTCCGCGGTATCCGCCGCGGCGAGCGCTTCATCGGCGAGCACTTCGACCACGGCATTCAACGCCGGATTGACCTCGGCGATGCGACCGAGGCTGGACTGCACGGCCTCGCGGCTCGAAATCGCACGCGTCGCGATCGCACGCGCCAGGTCAGCCGCCGACCAGCTCCACAACTCATTCTCGCGCCGCGTGACCATTGTTGATTCCTCCAACGCGTGATGCAGCAGTCAGCCGATGCGGGTCAGTCGAGCCGCAACGGCTGGTGAAAGACGGGCAGATCCATGCGCCGGTCCTCCGGGGGAACCACCACGGCCTCGGCGCTCAGCACATGGTCGAGCATCACGCGCCGGGCACGCGCCGCGTTGCCGGAGCGGAACGCGGCCATCAGGCGCTTGTGAAACTCGATGTTGTCGCAGGTGAAGCTGGATGCGAATTCCTGCACGCCGAGCTTGCCGATCAGATGGCGGATCGCCTCGTTGATGAAGCGGCACATCAGGCCAAGCAGCGGATTGGGACAGGCCTCGATCAGGATGTCGTGGAAATCGATCTCGGCGTGGCGGTGGTGCTCCCAGTCCGCGTCACCGCCGGGATGATGCTCCTGGACCTCGATCGCCTTGTCGAGCGCGGCGAAATGCGCAAGCGTCAGGTGGCCGACCACGCTGAAGGCGAGCTCCGGCTCGATCAGCCGGCGGATCTGGTAGATCTGCGCGGTAGAGATCGACTGGAAATAGAAGTAGTTGCTGAGCAGGCCGACGATCCGGTTGATCGACACCGGCGCCACCCGCGCGCCGCCGCCGGGACCGGTGGTGTTCTGCACCAGCCCCTGCACTTCCAGTGACTTCAGCGCCTCGCGGATGGTCGAGCGGCTGCAACCGAACATCTCGATCAGCTCGCTCTCCTGCGGCAGCCGGTCGTTGGGCTGCAACCCGGCCTGGAAGATGTGGCTGCGGATCAGATCGGCGACCGCGTCCGAGCGCTTGCGCTTGATCGAGGCGCGCCGCGAGGGGTCCAAGGAGGCTAGAGCCGATTTATCCATTTTATGATCATAAATAAGATCGGAACGGCTTGGCAAGGGGCGATCGCCCCAAAGGGTCGTCCTGCCCGGGGCGCATCCCGGGCATGACGGCAGACTGAACATTTGAGGAATTGGCGAGCGGCGATCGCTCAGTTCGTTCCGCGTTGCGCCTCGAGGCTGCGGCTGTAGCGCGACATCGCGAAGCAGAACACGAAGTAGATCACGCCGACGAAGACATAGACCTCGACGCTGAAGGACTGCCAGGCCGGATCGACGATCGCGGTCTTCGCCGTCGTGAGCAGGTCGAAGATGCCGATGATCAGGACCAGGCTGGTGTCCTTGAAGAAGGCGATGAAGGTGTTGACCAGCGGCGGGATGACGTGGCGGATCGCCTGCGGCAGCACGATCAGCGCGTGCTTCTCCCAGTAGGACAGTCCGAGCGCATCGGCGGCCTCGTATTGACCGCGCGGCACCGCCTGCAGGCCGCCGCGCACGACTTCGGCGAGATAGGCGCCGGCATAGAGGATGAAGGCGATCTGCGCACGCAGCAGTTTGTCGATGTTGACGCCGTCGGGCATGAACAACGGGAACATCACGCTCGCCATGAACAACAGGCTGATCAGCGGCACGCCGCGGATCAGTTCGACATAGAGCACGCAGAGCGAGCGGATCGCCGGCAATTTCGAGCGGCGGCCGAGCGCCACCAAAATTCCGAGCGGGAAGCCGAACGCCAATCCGAAGGTCGCGAGGATCAACGTCACCGGCAGCCCGCCCCAGCGGTCCTGGGTGACAAAGGACAGACCAAGGAAGCCGCCCCACATCAGGCAACCGATCACGGCCAGGGCGGCGGCCCACAGCAGGAACAGCTCCTTGCGCCAGAAGCTGCGGCGGCTCGACACGGCGAACAGCGCGATGAAGATCAGCACCGCGAGCGCCGGCCGCCACTGCTCATCGAACGGATAGGTGCCGAACAGGATGAAGCGATACTTCTCCGGGACCACCGCCCAGCAGGCGCCAACGCCGCGCAGCGCGCGGCAGGCGCTGGTGTCATTGCCGGAGACAATCCAGACCGCATTCGCAATGCCCCATTGCCAGAGGCCGATGCAGGCCTTGCCGAGCACGAACAGCAGCAGCAGCGTCATGATGCCGGACGGGATCGAGGCGAACAGATTGGCGCGCAGCCACGCCGTGAGATGACCACCGAGCGCCCGCGGTGCGGGGCGCGGGCCGATCGGTAGCGGATCCTGCGGCAGCTGGGCGACCGAACTCATGTCAGCGCTCCACCAGCGCGATCCGCGCATTGTACCAGTTCATGAACAGGCTGATGCCGAGGCTGATGGTGAGGAACACCATCATGATCAGCGCGATCGACTCGATCGCCTGCCCGGTCTGGTTCAGCGTGGTGTTGGCGATCGAGACGATGTCCTGATAGCCGACCGCGACCGCGAGCGAGGAATTCTTGGTCAGGTTGAGATACTGGCTGGTCATCGGCGGGATGATGACGCGCAGCGCCTGCGGCAACACGATGTGCTGGAGCACGAAGCCGCGCTTCAGCCCGAGCGCCTTGGCGGCCTCCGACTGCCCGCGCGGCACCGCCTGGATGCCGCTGCGCACGATCTCCGCAATGAAGGCCGAGGTGTAAGTAACCAGCGCGATCAGCAGCGCGAAATATTCCGGCGCGAGCGTCAAGCCGCCGACGAAGTTGAAGCCGCGCAGCTCGGGCAGCGTGATGCTCCAGCTTGCGCCCAGAAGCCACGACACCAGCGCGGGGAGCACGACGACGAGGCCGAACGCGTAAGGCCAGGCGGGCCGCGCCCGGCCGTCGAGCATCTGCTGCGCGATCAGGCGGCGCCTGACGAGATGGAGCACGATAAGGCCGGCGACCAGCGCAAGGATGGTCCACCAATTGGCCTCCTGCAGCGGAACCGACGGCAGGATCAGCCCGCGATTGGAGAGGAACACTCCCTCGATCGGCTTGAACGCCTGGCGCGCTGCCGGCAGTCCTTGCATCAGCACATACCAGAACAGCAGTTGCAGCAGCAGCGGCAGGTCGCGCAACACCTCGACATAGACGGCGGCGAGCCGCGCCAGCAGCCAGTTCGACGACAGCCGCGCGATACCGACCAGCGTACCGATCACCGTCGCCAGCACGATGCCGATGACGGCCACGCGCAGCGTGTTGACGATACCGACGATGAAGGCGCGCAGATAGGTGTTCTTCGGGGTGTAGTCGACCCAGGAATCCGCGATCGGCATGCCGGCTTCACGGCCGAGGAAGGCAAAGCCTGTCGAGATGCGCCGCACCGAGAGATTATGCACCGCGTCGGGGCGGAACAGGCGAAGCTGGTAGGTCAACAGGTCCGCAACGCCGCGGCAGCTGCGGAAGCCTGTAATCCAGATCCGGTTGGCTGCGTGCAGCGCACGCGCGGCGTCCGCAATCG
>NZ_VKHP01000345.1 GCF_010811875.1 Bradyrhizobium uaiense | reverse complement strand
ACTACGGCGACATGCGTGTCGGCGACGTGATCGAATGTTACCGCATCGAGACGATCCAGCGCTCTCTGTAAGTCCAAATCTTACGAAGCGCAGATCTTGACTGAAAATGCGACGACGTGGCCGGACTTTAGTCCGGCCACGAGCGCATTGCCCGATTGAAAGCAACGCTAAGACATTGATGCCCGCGGCCACGGCCTGCGGGCGTGACGGTTTTGGAAAAAGGTCATGCCCCGTCAAAAGAAGAGTTCCAGCCCCGGCGGCTCACAACGTCAGCTGCGCGTCGGCGAAACCGTTCGCCATGCAGTTGCCGAGATTCTGTCGCAGGGTGACGTCCACGATCCCGATCTCGAAGGCCACATCATCACCGTTCCCGAGGTGCGTATGTCGCCGGACCTGAAGCTCGCGACGATCTATGTGATGCCGCTCGGCGGCCGCGACACCGACACGGTGATATCAGCGCTCGAGCGCAACAAGAAGTTCCTGCGCGGCGAGATCGCACATCGCGTCAACCTGAAATTTGCGCCCGACATTCGCTTCCGCGTCGACGAGCGGTTCGACGAGGCGGCGCGCATCGAGAAACTACTGCGGACACCTGCGGTGCAGCGAGACCTTGCACCCGATTCGGACGACGAGTGATGACTGTGATGACGACCAACGGCGTTATCGACGCGAAGGATGCCGACGCGCGCGACGCTGAGCGGGACGCTTTTGCCGGGCAGCGCACCGACGATGCGCGCCGCACCAATAACGACCCGCGCCAGAAGCAGGGCAAGCAGAACCAGCAGCCGCGCCGCGACAAGCGCGATGTCCATGGCTGGGTGGTGCTCGACAAGCCGATCGGGATGACCTCGACCCAGGCGGTCGCCGTGCTCAAGCGCCTGTTCCAGGCCAAGCGCGCCGGCCATGCCGGCACCCTCGATCCGCTCGCCTCCGGCGGGCTGCCGATCGCGCTCGGCGAGGCCACCAAGACCGTGCCGTTCGTGATGGACGGCCGCAAGCGCTACCGCTTCACGGTGGCCTGGGGCGAGGAGCGCGACACCGACGACACCGAAGGACGGCCGGTCAGGACCAGCGATGAGCGGCCGACCGCCGATTCGATCCGCCAGCTGCTGCCGCGCTTCACCGGGGTGATCGAGCAGATCCCGCCGCAATATTCGGCCATCAAGGTGCAGGGTGAGCGCGCCTATGACCTGGCGCGTGACGGCGAGACCGTGGAACTGAAGCCCCGCCCGGTCGAGATTCACGAATTAACCCTTGTAGAACATAGCGATAATGGCCAGTCCGTGTTCGAGGCCGAGTGCGGCAAGGGAACCTATGTCCGGGCCCTGGCCCGCGATATGGGTCGGATTCTGGGCTGTTTCGGCCATATCTGCGCCCTGCGGCGGACCCTTGTCGGTCCGTTTACCGAGCGAGACATGATTCCGCTGGAACAGTTGGAGGCTTTATGCAATAGAGCCGCGTCTGGCGAGGGAAGCCTCGCCGACGCGCTTTTGCCCGTTGAGACCGCGCTGGACGACATCCCGGCACTGGCCGTCACACGGGCTGATGCGGCAAGGCTCCATCGGGGCCAGGCCGTTTTGTTGCGCGGACGGGATGCGCCCAATACCAGCGGCACAGTCTATGTCACGGTGGCAGGCCGACTTCTCGCGCTTGCCGAAATTGGCAATGGCGAACTCATCCCCAAGCGCGTGTTCAACCTGAACGGACTGACTGCCGGTCCGGCTCGCAACAATGAAAGTAACTGACGATGTCGATTACCGCCGAACGCAAAGCGGAAGTCATCAAGACGAATGCCAACAAGGCCGGCGACACCGGCTCGCCCGAGGTTCAGGTCGCGATCCTGTCGGAACGCATCAATAACCTCACCGAGCACTTCAAGAGCCACGTGAAGGACAACCATTCACGCCGCGGCCTCCTGAAGCTCGTGTCGACGCGTCGCTCCCTGCTTGACTACATCAAGCGCAAGGACGAGGCGCGCTACAAGGCGCTGCTCGAAAAGCACAACATCCGTCGTTGATTTGAGAAGCACGCGCGCGAGGTTTCGCGCGCGTTTTCGCATGGTCGTCCGCAAAGTCGGGCTTTCGAATTATCGAAAGATGATCATGCGCAGCATGGCAATGACGCCATGCCAACTAGCGTCCAGCAGCAATCCGGCCGCTGGACCGGGCAAGATGCCCAGATGACCGAAAGGATGGACGCCATCCGAAATCCAGGGACCATGGCAGGATCGCCGGATGCTGATCGCAGCAAGCGCATCAGCGTCTCGCCGTCTTGGCATGGTCTTTGTGTTTCAGGGCGCCGTGCTTTCGTGAAACCATGAAAGAAAACCGAAATGTTCAATTCGCATTCCGTCGAGATCGACTGGGGTGGACGTCCCCTCAAACTTGAAACCGGCAAGATCGCCCGCCAGGCCGACGGCGCGGTGATGGCGACCTACGGCGAGACCGTGGTGCTCGCCACCGTCGTCGCGGCGAAGGCGCCGCGCGAAGGCGTCGACTTCCTGCCGCTCACGGTCGACTACCAGGAGAAGACCTACGCTGCGGGCCGCATTCCCGGCGGCTATTTCAAGCGCGAAGGCCGTCCGACCGAGAAGGAGACGCTGGTCTCCCGCCTGATCGACCGCCCGATCCGCCCGCTGTTCGTCGACGGCTGGCGCAACGAGACCCAGGTGATCGTCACCGTGCTTTCGCACGACATGGAGAACGATCCGGACATCGTGTCGCTGGTCGCCGCTTCCGCCGCCCTGACGCTGTCGGGCGCACCGTTCAAGGGCCCGATCGGCGCCGCGCGCGTCGGCTTCGCCAATGACGAATACGTGCTCAACCCGACGCTCGACGAGATGACCGAGACCCAGCTCGACCTCGTCGTCGCCGGCACCGCCGACGCCGTGCTGATGGTGGAATCGGAAGCCAAGGAGCTCAACGAAGACGTGATGCTCGGCGCGGTCATGTTCGGCCACCGCCACTTCCAGCCCGTCATCAACGCGATCATCGAGCTCGCCGAGAAGGCCGCCAAGGAGCCGCGCGAAGTCACCACGATCGACAATTCGGAGATCGAGAAGGAGATGCTCGGCATCGCCGAGCAGGAGCTGCGCAAGGCCTATGCGATCCCGGTCAAGCAGGAACGCTACGCCGCGGTCGGCGCCGTCAAGGAGAAGGTGCTTGCGCACTTCTTCCCGGAAGGCCAGGAGCCGAAATACGACAAGCTCCGCGTCGCCGGCGTGTTCAAGGAACTGGAAGCCAAGATCGTTCGCTGGAACATCCTCGACACCGGCAAGCGCATCGACGGCCGTGACGCCAAGACCGTGCGCAACATCATCGCCGAAGCCGGCATTCTGCCGCGCGCCCACGGTTCGGCGCTGTTCACCCGCGGTGAGACCCAGGCGGTGGTCGTGACCACGCTCGGCACCGGCGAGGACGAGCAGTACATCGATGCGCTGTCGGGGACGTACAAGGAAACCTTCCTGCTGCACTACAACTTCCCGCCCTACTCGGTCGGTGAAACCGGTCGCCTCGGCGGCACCAAGCGCCGCGAGATCGGCCACGGCAAGCTCGCCTGGCGCGCGATCCACCCGGTGCTGCCGCCGCACCACGAGTTCCCGTACACGATCCGCGTGGTCTCCGAGATCACCGAGTCGAACGGCTCGTCCTCGATGGCCTCGGTGTGCGGCGCCTCGCTGTCGCTTATGGACGCCGGCGTGCCGCTGAAGCGGCCGACTGCCGGTATCGCCATGGGTCTGATCCTCGAGGGTCAGCGCTTCGCGGTGCTGTCGGACATCCTCGGTGACGAGGATCATCTCGGCGACATGGACTTCAAGGTCGCCGGCACCGACCAGGGCATCACCTCGCTCCAGATGGACATCAAGATCGAGGGCATCACCGAGGAAATCATGCGCGTCGCCCTTGGCCAGGCCAAGGACGGGCGCATCCACATCCTCGGCGAGATGGCCAAGGCCCTGACCGCGGCGCGCGCCGAGCTCGGCGAATACGCACCGCGCATCGAGACCTTCAAGATCGCCACCGACAAGATCCGCGAAGTGATCGGCACCGGCGGCAAGGTGATCCGTGAGATCGTCGAGAAGACCGGCGCCAAGGTCAACATCGAGGACGACGGCACCGTGAAGGTCGCCTCCAATGACGGCGAGGCGATGAAGGCTGCGATCAAGTGGATCAAGTCGATCGCCTCCGATCCGGAGATCGGCCAGATCTACGAGGGCACCGTCGTCAAGGTGATGGAGTTCGGCGCGTTCGTGAACTTCTTCGGCGCCAAGGACGGTCTGGTCCACATCAGCCAGCTCGCGGCCAGCCGCGTGCAGAAGACCTCGGACGTCGTCAAGGAAGGCGACAAGGTCAAGGTCAAGCTGCTCGGCTTCGACGATCGCGGCAAGACCCGCCTGTCGATGAAGGCGGTCGACCAGGAGACCGGCGAGGACCTCGAGGCCAAGCAGAAGAGCGACGCTCCGGCGCCGCGCGAAGCCGCCGGCGAGTAAGCCTGTTTGGAACGAATCAACGAAGGGCGGCCGAAAGGCCGCCCTTTTTGTTTGGTCCGATGCCTGAACGCGCGAGGCGCCCGCCTGGACGATGCGAGATTCCGACGCAGCGTCACAATGACCGTCTTCGAAACGGCTTAATGTGGCTTGCGCGTATCTCGCTATGCTCTGTCGCACGACAGGGCTTCAGGTCAGGAGGAATCGATGTCACCCATATCCCGCCGCCGTCTCGTGCTTGCGGCAACCACGGCTGCCGCGGTCGCAGCGGCGCCACGCTTCGTGTTCGCCCAGGCTGCTACGCAGGCCCCGGCCGGGCCATTCAAGATTGATCCGTTGACCTATCCAACCAATGCGCTGGAGCCGCATATCGACTCCAGGACGATGGAGATCCATCACGACCGGCATCATCAGGCTTACGTCACCAATCTCAACACCTTCGCCAAGGACAATCCGCAGATCGCGGAGAAGCCGATCACCGACGTGCTCGCCAATCTCGGTAACGTACCGGAAACGATCCGCACCGGTGTGCGCAACAACATGGGCGGCCATGCCAACCACACGATGTTCTGGCAGATCATGGGGCCGAACGGCGGCAAGCCCGACGGCGAGATGCTCGCCGCAATCGACCGCGACCTCGGCGGCATGGAAAAACTCCAGACCGACTTCAACGCCGCCGGCGGACGCGTGTTCGGCTCCGGCTGGGTGTTCGTCACCGTCACCAAGGACGGCAAGCTCGCGATCGAGACGCGGCCGAACCAGGACAATCCGATCATGGACGGCAAGCGCGCGCTGCTCGGCAACGACGTCTGGGAGCACGCCTATTACCTGACCTACCAGAACCGTCGGCCGGATTACCTCAAGGCATGGTGGAACACGGTGAACTGGAAGGCCGTGGCGGAGCGCTATGCGGCAGCAAAGGCCGGCACGCTCGGCGTGTGAGCCTGATGACGAAACTCGCCGGGCCGCGTCATCGTCCTGTAGACTGAGGGTCACGATAGCGCTCCGCGATTTCACGCGAGGCGCATCGCCGCCCGAGAGATCGACGATGACGCCACCGGTGATCCGCGCCGCCCGGCCGGACGAGTACGACGAGATCGCCCGCGTCTGGATGGAGAGCTGGGTCTCGACCGGGCTCGCCGAGGCCAATGATGCCCTGCTCTCCAATCTGCGCGAGCGCGTGCGCCACGAGATCGCGCAAGGCTGGAGCCTGTTCGTCGCCGACGACAACGGGACGCTCGCCGGCATGCTGGCGCTGCACATCTCCGGCCGTTACCTCGATCAGCTCTTCGTCGCACCCGGCTATCAGGGCAGGAGCATCGGGCGCCACCTGCTTGCCTTCACACGCGAGCAGATGCCCGACGAGATCTGGCTGAAATGCGCGCGCGGAAACGAAAAGGCCTGGCGTTGGTATGAACGCGAAGGCTTCTTGTACGAAGAGGAGAAGATCAACCCGCTGAACGGTCTGATGATGAAGTATTACCGGTGGAAGAGGGTTCGCGGCTGATTTGCCGCAGATGATCGCGTTGACCAGCATATCGATTTGAAACTGCCGTGCTCGGCCGGCCATCGTACGTTGCCAATTCACCGCAGACGCGCGATGAAGCGGGCGCAGTTCGTCCACGCCGAAGAAAGGCTCAAGCACCATGATCAAGCTGTACTGGTCGCCGCGCTCGCGCTCGTTCTCCGCCATCTGGCTCCTGGAAGAATCCGGCCTGCCATACGAACGGGTGCTAACCGATATCAGCACGGGCGCGCAGAAGTCGCCGGACTTTCTCAAGATCAATCCGATGGGCAAGGTGCCCGCGCTGACCGACGGCAAGGCCCAGCTCGCCGAGGCGGCGGCGATCTGTGCCTACATCGCCGACCGCTATCCCGAGACCAAGCTCGCACCTGCGACGAACGATCCGAAGCGCGCACGCTATCTGCAATGGCTGTTCTTCTCGCCGAGCTGTATCGAGCCGGCGCTGATCCAGCTCTTCACCAAGCTCGAGGTGCCGACCAGCACCGCGGCATGGGGCAGCGCGGCGCAGGTGTTCGACGTGCTCGACGCCGAGCTGCAGAAGGGGCCGTGGATCCTCGGTGACCAGTTCTCCGCCGCAGACATCGCGATCGGCGCCGGGCTGAACTTCGCCGTGCGCATCTTCAAGATGGTGCCGCCGCGGCCGTCGTTCGAGGCCTATATCGGCCGCTGCGTGGCGCGGCCCGCGTTCCAGCGCGCGGAGAAGATCGCGGCGGGGTAAGTTTCGAGTCTCTGTAGTCGCGTAGCCCGGATGGAGCGCAGCGTAATCAGGGGTCACGTCTTAACCTCCCCTTGAAAAGGGGAGGTCGCTTTGCTCGCGAGAGCAAAGCGGGTGGGGATCCGCTCTCTCCGCAGACGGCATCGCCTGCGGCCGACCCCCATCCCGACCTTCCCCCTTTCAGGGAGAAGGAGAAGAGATATCTGTTGCCGCTCGCGTGGCCTCCGAGCGACCTAACCCGGGACGACGCGCGGATCGACGTCCTGCGTGTAGTCGACGCCGTCGATGCCGAAGCCGAACAGGCGGAGGAACTGGCTCTTGTATTCGCCGAGATCCGCCAGTTCACCGAGTGTCTCGGTGGTGAGCAGCGGCCAGCGCCGCGACACTTCCGTCTGCACTTCGGGCGAAAGCTCCCAGTCGTCGACCCGGATGCGCTGCGCGTCATCGAGCGCGACGCCCTTGCCGAGGCCGGTGCGGAACAGGCGGTCGATCTGCTCGATGCAGCCTTCGTGCAGGCCGAGCTGCTTCATCACCTTGAACAGCACGGTGCCATAGAGCGGCACCACCGGAATCGCCGAGCTCGCCTGGGTGACCACGGCCTTGAGCGCCACGACGCGGGCCGCGTCGGGGCCAAGTCGGCCGCGGATCGCTTCCGCCTTGCTGTCGAGATCGACCTTGGCGCGGCCGAGCGTGCCGTTCCAGTAGATCGGCCAGGTCAGCTCGCTGCCGATATAGGTGTAGTTGAGCGTGCGGAAGCCCGGCGCCAGCACGCCGGCATCGGCGAGCTGGTCGATCCAGCGCTTCCAGTCGTCGCCGCCCATCACCGCGACGGTCGCCGCGGTCTGCTCCTCGCTCGCCGGCTCAAGGGTCGTCTGGAACACCTCGCCGGTCTCGGTGTCGAGCGTCTTGATCTCGACCGGGGCGCCCAGCGGCTTGATGACCGAACGATAGGTCTTGCCGGTGTCGGGATCGGTCCGGACCGGCGCGGCCATGCTGTAGACCAGCAGATCGAGCTGTCCGAATTTTTCGCGCACACGCTCGATGAAGGCTTTCTTCAGCTCGTCGGAGAAGGCATCGCCCTCCAGCGTGAGCGGAGAACGGCCGATCCTCTCGGCCTCGATCTCGAAGGCGCGGTTGTTGTACCAGCCGGCGCTGGCGCTTCTCTTTTCCGACGGCTCGCGCTCCAGCGACACGCCGATCGTGTCGGCGCCGCCGGCGAAGGTCGCAACGATGCGGCTCGCGAGGCCATAGCCCGTCGAGCAGCCCAGCACGGCAACCCGCTTCGGGCAGTCGGCGACCGGGCCCTGCTTGAGGACATAGGCGATCTGTTCGCGGACATTGGTGGCGCAGCCGACGGGATGTGCCGTCGTGCAGATGAAGCCTCGCACGCGCGGTTCGATAATCATTCCCACCCCATTTTCGGATCGTTGCAATATCCCCATTCGC
>NZ_VKHP01000344.1 GCF_010811875.1 Bradyrhizobium uaiense | reverse complement strand
CCGACCCGAGGCGCAGGCAGAGTTGCGCGTCTGAAGCGGCAGCTGTGTATAAAAGACAGGGAAACGCCCCGCGACACGTTACGGGGAGTTAATGCAGCTGCATGAAAATCCCAAGAGGGTCAGGACAAAAACAGGAGAAAAATATTCGCTCGCAGGGCTGCCCTGCAGATTATGCGACTGTCATTCCGGGGCGCCAGCCAAGTCGGCTGTTGCCGACTTGGCCATCATGTCTGCCGAACTCGGGTGAAACCCGAGTTCGGGCGGCACGAACCGCAGATGCGCGATTGCGCATCTGAGGTCTGGCCCTGCGGGTCATCCCGGAGTGACGTGGTTGAGGATTGCCCCGAATACCGCGGCGGCTCAGGTCGAATGGCGAGGGAACGTCGTCTTCTCCTTCCCCCTGAAAGGGGGAAGGTCGGGATGGGGGTCGGCCACAGGCATCGCTGCGCGTGGAGAGACCAGATCCCCACCCGCTTTGCTCTGAGGAGCAAAGCGACCTCCCCTTTTCAACGGGAGGTTAGGTGGGCGACCCTATCGCTTGGCGCTGGCCTGCTCGGCCGAGCTCTGGGCCGCCTCGGCGAGCTGCGCCGAGATCTTGGCGGTCTCGGCCGGGTTGCCCCAGCTCGGCGCGTCGCTGCCGTCGCCCCAGGCGCGCGGGCGATAGAAAGTGTGGACGCCGAACTTGTAGGTCTTCTTCATCTCGCTGACCCAGGACGGCCGCACCCAATAGGCATGGTAGTGCGTCGAGCGGTCGACTTCCGGCAGCCACAATTTGCCGTCGAGGATTGCCTTCGAGATCTTCCTGGCGCGGTCCCACATGTCGGGCTCGCGCACGACGTCAGGGATGTTGTCGCAGGCGAAGGTGAACTGACAGGCGTAGTGGCGGTTCTTGTTCTGGTAGACCACGCCGCACACCGTCTCGGGATATTTGCCGGAGAAGGCGCGGTTCAGCACCACCTGGGCGACCGCGATCTGGCCGCGCACCGCTTCGCCGCGCGCTTCGAAATACACCGCCTCCGCGAGGCACTTCTCCGACTTGGCGCGCGACTTGTCGTCGAACAGGCCGAGCCGTTCCGCCGGCGTCTTGGTGTGCTGGTCGTCGGCGTTGACCTCGCCCTTCGGCGCGATGCTCTCGCCCATCTCGCCGGCCTTGACCGGGCCGTCGGCATCGACCGGCAATGACGCCATGACCTTCATGTCGGGATCGGGCTGAGCGGCCGGCGTCACGACGACCGGCGCCTCGCCGGGCTGCCAGCGCTCGAGATTCTCGGGCGCGCCGAGCGACGAGCCGAAGAACAGGCTCGCCGTCTTGAACGCAAACGGGTCGCGCTCGCGCGCGGCTTCCGCCGGCGCGGAAGCAGCAGGCTTCGCCGGCGCGGGCTTCAGATCTTCGAGCGGGTTGGCCTCGAGCGACATCGACACGTCGTATTGCTGCGCCGTCGGCTTCGCATATTGCGGCAAGGGCGGCGCGCGCAGCGCTTCCTGCAATTCGGGATCGAGCGGCGCGTTGTCGGCCGGCGCAGTCGCGGTCTTCATGCCCTTGACCGACGAATTCGATGTCGCGGGATCCTCGTTCGCCGGAGCCGTGTTTGCGGGCTCTGCGGGGTCGACCTGGTCCGGCCGCCTGACGACGAGACGATCTCCCTTCCGGGTGCGATCGACCTTGGGGAAATCCGATGCCGCATAGCGCGGCGGTGGCGCGGCGATCGGATTGCGCGTCACGGCGCCGGTGATGTCGGTGCTCGAACTGTCGAGCCGTGCAAGCAGGATTTGCGGATCCTGCGGCGCGGAGGTTCCGATCGGACGGCCGAAGCTGTAGGTCGCAACCTGGATCGAGCCGACCGCCGAGGCGAAGACGCGCTTCTGCCAGCGCTCGGCGACGCCGGGCTGCCGGGCCAGGAGCGAGGCAATATCCTGATATCCGAGCTCGGTCGGCATAAGTGCGAAGATGCCAAGACCGAGACCGAAGAGCGCGAGACGAGCGCCCTTCGGCTGGTTACGCGACACAAACATCGTACGCTCACGCAACGCTTACTGAGTGCAATCGAACACGGTACATCCGCGCAATTCGACCTTTCTCGTTGCTAACTTGTTTAGGTTGCCGCGGAGTTAATTGGCGTTGCACGCGCGCTACACTCAAGCGATCGCGTGCGTACCGCGTGTCGCATCACTCGCGTTGGTAAATGCGCGGCGCATGAAAGTCGTAAACGACCGGTCAACGGAGATGGTGAACAAAGTGTTGAAGGCGCGTGGACGGCCAACATAACCGTCATTGCGAGGAGCGAAGCGACGACGCAATCCATGTTACCGCAATCGGCACGATGAATTGCTTCGCTTCGCTCGCAATGACGCTGTTTGCTGACTGCCTCGACAAACAAGAATGGCCGGGACTTGGTCCCGGCCATTGCACTCTCTGAACCGCGTGGTCGCTTACGCCTGGCTGGCGATCTCCTTGCCGAGCGCGGCCTGCGCTGCGGCGAGACGCGCGATCGGCACGCGATAGGGCGAGCACGAGACGTAGTCGAGCCCGACCTCATGGCAGAACGCGACCGAGGCGGGATCACCGCCGTGCTCGCCGCAGATGCCGACCTTGAGGCTCGGCCGCGTCTTGCGGCCGCGGGTGACGCCGATCTTCACCAGCTCACCGACGCCGTCGCGATCAACCGAGATGAACGGATCGATCTCGAGGATGCCCTTGGCGACATAGGTGCCGAGGAAGCTCGCGGCGTCGTCGCGGCTGATGCCGTAGGTGGTCTGCGTCAGGTCGTTGGTGCCGAACGAGAAGAACTCCGCAGTCTCCGCTACCTCGCCGGCCATCAGGCAGGCGCGAGGCAGCTCGATCATCGTGCCGACCTGGTAGGTCAGCTTGGCGCCGGTTTCCTTCATCACCGCGTTGGCGGTCGCATCGATCCGCGCCTTGACCAGATCGAACTCGGCCTTGGTCGCGATCAGCGGCACCATCACCTCGAGCCCGACCGGCTTGCCGGTGCGCTTGCTGGCTTCGACGGCGGCCTCGAAGATCGCGCGGGCCTGCATCTCGGCGATCTCCGGATAGGCGATCGCGAGACGGCAGCCGCGGAAGCCGAGCATCGGATTGAACTCGGACAGTTCGCGGGCGCGGTCGGCGAGCTTGCGCGGATCGGTGTTCATGGCGCGCGCCACTTCTTCGATCTCGGCCTGGGTGTGCGGCAGGAACTCGTGCAGCGGCGGATCGAGCAAGCGGATCGTGACGGGCAGGCCCTTCATGATCTCGAACAGCTCGACGAAGTCGGCGCGCTGCATCGGCAACAGCTTCGACAGCGCGGCACGGCGCGACTGCTCGTCCTCGGAGAGGATCATCTCGCGCACGGTGCGGATGCGGGTCTCCTCGAAGAACATATGCTCGGTGCGGCAGAGGCCGATGCCTTCGGCACCGAACTTCACCGCGGTGCGCGCGTCATCGGGCGTATCGCCGTTGACGCGGACGCCGAGCTTGCGGACCTCGTCGGCCCAGCCCATCAGCGTGCCGAACTCGCCGGACAGCTCCGGCTCGATCATCGGCATGCGGCCGCCCAGCACCTGGCCGACCGAACCGTCGATGGTGATGACGTCGCCGGTCTTGAAGGTGCGCGAGCCGATGCTCATGGTGCCGCGGCCGTAGTCGACACGAATGGTGCCGCAGCCGGAGACGCAGGGCTTGCCCATGCCGCGCGCGACCACCGCCGCGTGCGAGGTCATGCCGCCGCGGGTGGTCAGGATGCCCTGGGCGGCGTGCATGCCGTGGATGTCTTCCGGGCTGGTCTCGATGCGGACCAGGATCACCTTGCGGCCGTCGGCCTGGAGCTTGGCTGCTTCGTCCGACGAGAACACGATCTCGCCGGAGGCGGCACCGGGCGACGCCGGCAGGCCGGTTGCGATCACGTCGCGCTTGGCGGCGGGATCGATGGTCGGGTGCAGCAGCTGGTCCAGCGAAGCCGGATCGATCCGCGTCACCGCGTCCTTGCGCGAGATCAGGCCTTCATTGGCGAGCTCGACCGCAATGCGCAGCGCTGCCTTCGCGGTACGCTTGCCGCCGCGGGTCTGCAGCATCCACAGCTTGCCCTGCTCGACCGTGAACTCCATGTCCTGCATGTCGCGGTAGTGCTTCTCGAGCAGCGTGTAGATCCGCGTCAGCTCCTTGAACGCGGCCGGCATCGCGGCTTCCATCGACAGCTTGTCGGAGCCGGATTCCTGGCGGGCGTCTTCGGTGATGTCCTGCGGCGTGCGGATGCCGGCGACGACGTCCTCGCCCTGCGCGTTGATCAGGAACTCGCCGTACAGCTTGCTCTCGCCGGTCGAGGGGTTGCGGGTGAAGGCAACGCCGGTCGCCGAGGTCTCGCCCATGTTGCCGAACACCATCGCCTGCACGTTGACGGCGGTGCCCCAGGATTCCGGAATGTCGTGCAGCTTGCGATAGGTCACCGCGCGCGTATTCATCCAGGATGAGAACACCGCGCCGATCGCGCCCCACAGCTGGTCATGCGGATCCTGCGGGAAGTCGTGACCGGTCTCCTTCGCGACCGCTTCCTTGTACTTGCCGACCAGCTCGACCCAGTCGTCGCCGGTGAGATCGGTGTCGAGCGAGTAGCCCTGGCCGTCCTTGAAGGTGTCGAGGATGTCCTCGAAGTGATGATGCTCGAATCCGAGCACCACGTCGGAATACATCGTGATGAAGCGGCGATAGCTGTCATAGGCGAAGCGGCGGTCGCCGGAGAGTTCGGCGAGCGCTTCGACCGTGCGGTCGTTGAGGCCGAGATTGAGCACCGTGTCCATCATGCCCGGCATCGAGGCGCGCGCGCCGGAGCGCACCGAGACCAGCAGCGGGTTCTTGGCGTCGCCGAAGGTCTTGCCGGTCAGCTTGCCGACATAGTCGAGCGCCTTCTCAACCTGGGCTTTCAGTTCCTTCGGATAGGTCTTGTCGTGCTCGTAGAAGTAGGTGCAGACCGAGGTCGGGATCGTGAAACCGGGAGGCACCGGCAGGCCGAGATTGGCCATTTCCGCGAGGTTGGCGCCCTTGCCGCCGAGCAGATCGCGCAGGGTCGCCTGGCCCTCGGCCTTGCCGTCGCCGAACGTATAGACCCACTTGCCGGCCTTGATCGCGACCGGGGCCGCCTTCTTCGCAACGGCCTTCACCGGCGCCTTGCCGGCGGGCTTTGCGGCCGGTTTGGCGGCGGCTTTCGGCGCCGCCTTCGGGGCGCTCTTCTTCAGCGCCTTGCGCGCCGGAGCAGCCTTGCGGGCGGCGGCGGAGGGCTTTGATTTCGCTGCTGTTTTGCCAGCAGTTTTCGCAGCAGATTTCTTGGACTTCGCGACGGCTTTGGCCATGTCAGACAACAATCCGGAAGGAGGGGTCGAAGATGCGCGCCTTACACCATTTTGGGGGGTTCCGCGCAAGCCGCGAAACCCCGCTTTCCCGCTACAGGTGCAGCCAGCGCAGCAGGCCCATTCCCACGAGCCCGACGAAGATCAGGTAGATCGCGACGATGTAGTTGAGGAGCCGCGGCATGATCAGGATCAGGACGCCTGCAGCCAGCGCCACGATGGCAGGCAGATGCCCAGCGGTGATGGTCATTGAAGTTTTCTCCGGCAGTTTTTGGAGGAGCGAATCGAGCGGCAGTTTATCCGCTGAGGGGGTTCCCACATCAAGACGTCTGCACGGCCTGAGAGTTCCCGCAACTCACGAAAATTGCTCCAAATTGCCGCGTGTGTGGCGGTGGTTTTTCGGAACATCGCCGCAGCCGATGCATTGGCCCGTCGTGCGCATCGGCGAAGGCCTGCGCGCGCCATAAAGAATGGAGCGAGCCATGCGAAACAGAATACTTGCCGTTGCAGCGGTTGCTGCTGCGATCACGGTGCCGGCTGTTGCCGCACAGGCCCAGACCGTTGGCGTTGTCCGCGGCGGCCCGCCGGTTGCAGTCGAGGATGATGAGGGCATTGCGGTCGAGCAGCGTCCGGCATTCCGCGAATACATCGTGCGCGAGCGCGTGCCGAACTACACCGTTCCGGATCGCGTCGTGGTCGGCACCATCCTGCCGGACGCCGGCGTGACCACATACGACGTCCCGCAACGGTTCGGCGCGACGCCCTATCGCTACACAGTCGTGAATGGCGAAACCGTTCTGGTCGAGCCGCGTTCGCGACGGATCGTTCAGGTGGTCGACTAAATTCGGCGCGATAGCGTGAACGAGCAGTCCGGGCGCCGCGCAAGCGGATGTGCGCGCAGATCGACCGGACCAGAAAGCCCCGCCCGGCCTCCCCACCGGGCGGGGCTTTTCTGTCGATCAATCCGAATCTCGCTCGGACTTAGGATTTCAGGATCGAGAGCAGCGTCGAGGTCGACTTGTAGCTCTTGATCGCGGCGTCCTGGAATTCCTGCGTCCAGTTGGCCGCCTGGCGCTCCTCTGCACTCATCGAGGAATATTGCTTGAGGATGCCGAGACTGAACTGGCGCGGATCGCCGGCGGACTGGCTCTGCTTCAGCGCGTCAAGCACGGCAAGGCGCGTCCGCGTGTTGAGCGCCTGCTTGGCCGCGAAGATCTCCTCGCCTGAAAACTTCTTGTCCTGGTTCAGCGAGATCGCCGACAGCGAGCGGTTGTCGAGCGTGGACAGGTCGACGAGCTGCCCGGTCTTGCGGCGGGAATCGTAGACCAGTTCCTTGCCGCTCTTCGCCGCGTCGCTCTTCTGCCGATCGAGGAAAGCGCGCACGTCGCTTGCCACGCTAGAGAAGTCGCGCGTGTTCCCCGTCGTGGGAGTCGTGGTTCCCGCCAGTGCTGCTGCAATCGGGTCGCCTGCAATTCCCGTCGGCGCCTTGTTCGGATCCTGCTGTGTCGCCTGAACACCCTTCAGCACTGCGGCGCGCTGGCTCGCCCAGGTCGCAGTGGCCTTCTCCTCGTCGCTGGCGCCATCGAGATAGTCGAGCGCCGCCTTGTAGCTGACGCTGTAGTCGCCGGTCAGGCGCGTGGTCGCAAGCGACGGCGCCACGGCCTTGTCGAAGCGCTGCTTCAATTCGGTGGCCGCAACCGCCTGCTCGTCCGGCGTGAACTTGCCGCCATTATTGGTCGAGATCGCAAACAGCGAGCGGCGGTCCAGGGTCGAGAGATCGATCGTGGTCTTGCCGTCGACAATCGGCTTCTTCACCCCGGCTACCGTGTAGAGCCGGTCGAGCGTTGTGCGCGCGTCACTGGTGACGGTCGCAAAATCCGGCAGCGGCGCCTTGCCGAGTTGCGCGCGGGCGGCGTCCGACAGCGTCAGGTTGGTGGCCGTGTTCGGCGTCGAGGACGCCGAAAGGTCGCCTGCCGTGCCGTCGCCCGACAAGGTCGCCGCCAGCGAGGGCGTCGCGGCGGCCCGCGCATAGGCCGAGCCATATTGGGCATAGGGATTGGGCGTGGTGCCGATCGAGGTCATCGGGGAGGTCCCTGCATTGGCGCGAGGGGCGATTTCTTAAGAAATCGTTGATCCGTCAGGACCTTCGCAGGGCATGGTTAACAAATTGCAAATCGTGTCTGAATATTTCCGAACGTGTCAGTCGCGCTGCCGGGCCACGATGCGGTGGATGACCTTGCCGGACGAGGCGCTGACGACCTCCGCATCGAGCAGCAATTCGGCGCCCGCCAGTTCAGCCCGCACCAGTGCCGTATCGAACGCGGCATAGAGCCGGCCGTGCGCATCGCGTGCATCATAGCCTGCGGTTACGCGCCAGCTCAGATAGAAGACGCCACCCGGCTTGACGAGCTCGAACATGCGGCGGACCGACGGCGCGATCAGCGTGGGGTCTAGATGCATGATCACGGTCTCGCACAGCACATTGTCGAAGCTGCCGGAGGCGATGCCGCGGAGATCAGGCAGCTCGGCGCGCGCAAAGCTCAGCCTCGGGTAGCGAGAGCGAGCCTCCGCGAGCAGACCCTCGGAGGCGTCAAAGCCTTCGGCCGGAAAGCCGTTGGCATTCAGCCAGGCGACCTCGCGACCGCTGCCGCAGCCGATATCGGCGGTCGCAGCCCCCCTCTTGGAGAAAATCCCGACGAGATCCCCCACACCGCGAGGGGGCGGCCGGTGGGGCCAGTCCTCCGCGGGCGCCGCCCCCGCCCTTCGCGTGGCGGGGCGGGTTGGGTGGTCGCACTGCTAGGCCTCCGTTTTTTCGGAAGACGCCCCCCCGCGGGTCGCGGGAGGAGATTTGTT
>NZ_VKHP01000343.1 GCF_010811875.1 Bradyrhizobium uaiense | reverse complement strand
CCTGCCAGCGCGTCCGCTAGAGTGCCCGCGCGTCCAGCTGGAGGTGGCATGCACATGACGACGAGGTGTCGGTCCGCGGCCGCCGCCCGTTTCCCCGCCCGTGCCTATCGCCTTGCCGCCGGCACGACGATGGTGATCCCCGGCCCCGCCGGCGCGCGCGATCCGGCGCTGGTCCGGCACTTCTGGCAAATCATCGAGACCTACCGCATCAATATCGCCGGCAACGTGCCGACCATACTTGGGGCGCTGGCCGACGTTCCGGTCGGAGAGAGCGACATCTCGACGCTTCGCGTCACCGCCACCGGCGCCTCGATCTGTCCGCCAGAGATCGAGCGGCGCTACCTTGCGACCTGGGGCGGCGCCTGCATCCAGCAGCTCTACGGCATGACCGAGCTCGCCGGCGCCATCACCCATGACGTACATGGCGTGAAACCGCGCGCCGAAAGCGTCGGCACCCGCAATCCGCTGGTCGAGCTTGCGATCCTCGAAGGCAACAAGCTGCACACCGGGCCGTGGCCGTCGCCGGTCGGCGAGCTCCTGACCAGGGGCCCGCAGGTGTTCGCCGGCTACGTCGACAAGAAGCAAACCGATGAGGCGTTCCGCGACGGCTGGCTGCGCACCGGTGATATCTGCCGGATCGATGCCGACGGCTTCGTCTACATTCTGGGCCGCGCCAAGGACGTCATCATCCGTGGCGGCCACAACATCGATCCGCGCGCGATCGAGGACGCCGCGCTGGCGTTTCCGGGCGTGGCGCTTGCCGCCGCCGTCGGGCGCCCCGACACCTACGCCGGCGAAGTGCCGATGCTGTTCGTCTCGGCCCAGCCCGGCGCCCACATCGATCCGAACGCGCTCGCCGCCTTCGTGCAGGACAACATCCTGGAGCCGCCGGCGCGTCCGCGCGTGGTGTCGGTGATTGCGGAGATGCCGGTGACGCCGGTCGGCAAGATCTTCAAGCCGAAGCTGCGCGAGATCGCCGCCGGCGAGGCCGCACGCGAGCTGCTGGCGCTGGAAGGATTGTCGGGCGAGGTCAGCGTCGACGCCATCACCGATCCGTCCCGCGGGCTGTACCTGAGTGTGAAGGCGCCGCCGGACAAGGCCGAAACCGCTGAGCGGCTTCTCAAGAAGTTCCCGGTTAAGGTCGAATTGCGGCCCTAACTATCTCATTCCCCTCAATAATCTGACGAGGTCACCGCGCTGGAGTTGAACTCCGGCGCGGCTATCCGCATTTTTCGGCGGACGGCTTGACGGACCGCCGCATTCCTAAATAGACTCTAAATAGATACTTTTCAGTACAGGCGTTCAGAGTTAGCGTTTCACCATGGCTACGGAAAAGGCCGAAACCGACCGCGTCCCGGTCACGTTGGCGCTCTCGACCATCGGATACCTCGAGAAGCTGGTGAGACAGGGCACCCACGGCACGAGCGTCCCGGGCGTCGCACGGACATTGATCGAGGAAGGCATTCGGCTCGCCATCAAGGACGGGTTGCTTGCAATCCGCGATAACGGTCGCGCGCCCTGAGACAGGGAGTGCCGGCGCGGCGGTTCAACACAGAACGTGGAACCGTCAGATGATCGTTATCGAACCAACCTGGACGCCGGAGCGCGTCGACCAACTCAAGATCTATTTTGAAGCCGGCCTCTCCTGCCGCGACATCGCCGTCAATATCGGCGTCAGCCGCAATGCGGTGATCGGCAAGCTGTCGCGGCTGAACCTCATGCGCACGACGCCGGACGAACGCCGGGCCCGGCGCAAGAAGTCCAGCGCGCATGCCGCGCAACGGGCGACTGCGAAGCAGCAGCTCCGGCTGCTCCAGGCGGTCTACGAAGAAGAACCCGACGAGGCGCCGGTCGTCAGCGCCAACAATTGCTCGCTGTTCGAGCTCAGCGAGCAGCGCTGCCGCTGGCCGATCAGCACCCCGGGCGCCGATGATTTCTGCTTCTGCGGCAACCCGCCGCTCGGCGGCATGCCCTATTGCTCAGGGCATTACCGCCTCGCCTATCAGGCGGGATCACGCCAGCGCGCGATGCGCGGGTAGCGCTTTTGCGCGATGCCGGAAACAGCTTCGGTTCTGCCCCCGTCAGAACCGAAGCACCGATCAGCCGACCTTCCAGCCCGTCGCCGCGACGAGGTCCTGATAAAACTCCGGCGTGTAGGCCTGTTCCGGGGTCTTGCGCACGCGCTCGTCGAGCAGATGCGCGTCATCGCCGACCAGAATGCGCCAGCGGTCGGCCTTGACGCCATCGAGGATGATCTTGGCGGCGGCCGCCGCCGTGGTCGGTGCCTCGTCGTGGAAGATGCGGGCACGATCCAGCGCGAGCTGCTGGATGTCGGCATCCGACATCTTGGCGACATCAATGCCCTGCCCTTGCAGCCGCTGACGGACCTGCTTGAGCTCGTCGACGTTGAGCTGGTCGGCGCCGTTCTGCACCTTGCGCGAGTTCGACACGATCGAGGTGCCGATGTGACCGGGCATCACCACTGAGCATTTGACATGCGGCGCGTTGAGACGGAGATCGTTGATCATCGCCTCGGTGAATCCCTTCACCGCGAATTTTGCCGCGCTGTAGGCCGTGTGCGATACGCCCAAACCGACCGAGGCCCAGAATCCGTTGACGCTCGACGTGTTGACGATGTGCGCCTCGTCGGCTTTCACCAGCAGCGGCAGGAAGGTGCGGACGCCGAGATAGACGCCGCCCCAGCAGATGTTGAAGGTGCGCTCCCATTGCTCGCGGGTGTTGGTGAACAGGCTGCCGCCGCCGCCGATGCCGGCGTTGTTGAACAGCAGATGGATCTTGTCGGTCGCCTGCTGCTCGATCAGTTCATCGCGGAAACGCTTGTAGTGATCCTCGATCGAGACGTCGGCAACGTGCGTGGTGATGCGCAGGCCCTGCGGCAACTTCTCGACCTCGCAGAGCCGCTTGGTCTCGGCCATCGCCTCGGCCGAGACGTCGCACATCGCGACATTGCATCCCTCGGCAACCAGCTGCCGCGCGAGCTCGCGCCCCATCCCCGTGCCGCCACCGGTGATGACGGCAATCTTTCCGGCAAAATCCTTCATGTGAGATCCGTTCCTTCCCTGACTTTCTTGCCCTGCTTCTTCTTCATTCGGCTGGAGCGCGGATCGCAGTCCAACCACTTGGCTGAGACACCTTACATCAGCGAATTATCGCCCAGCAACGGCGCCAGTCCCTCACGCGCAAGTGAGCCGCTTGCAGCAGATTGAAGCAGGCGGCGGCGTAACGAAACCATTCCGCGCGGCGAACAATCCGACATCGACAATCGGAGACGATGATCGTGAACATCCTGAACAGACTCGTCGCGACAACGCTGATGGCGATCGCAACCGGAATTTCCAGCGCCGGCGCTGCAGACGGCACGCAAGCCCGCGTCAAATCACGGCGCTGGTGAGGACAGCTTCACGCCGAGCAAGGCGCTATTCGGCAGTCTCGATGCGCACAGTTGCGCGGCGCCGCAGGACGCCGGTGCCGGCGCTCACCGCCAGCTTGAAGAGGCCGCGCCACGAGAAGTCGATGACCACTTCATGGTGCCGCAATCCCTTGCCGCCCTTCACCAGCCCGAGATCCCGTATCAAGCAATAGTGGCCGCTGCTCATGCGCGCCAGCCGGCTGTTCTTGAAGCGTCCCATGAATGACGAGAATGCACTGCGGATCGATTCCGTCAAATCTTGACGGCGTCGAATCGGCGCCAGGACGTGTGCCCGATTGCGATCGGCAATTGCCGGTGGCCGCGCGCGATGGCGGGTCAGGCTCAGGCCTTGAATCAAAAACCTCCGGCAGGGCATTGCCGGAGGTTTGGGAGGCTTAGCTGCAAGCTAAGAGCCATCATTCAATGTGTTGGCCAGTCCGTATATAGTTTAGTAGATCAGGTAAGTAAATAAGTTTGCGGCCAATGAATCGCATGGCTCGTCTTCGTCGTTCGCGTGGGCCGAAATGACGCAGCTGGAAGCTCTATAAACTCAAGCTTGGTGCAGTTTCTTTCACGCCAACCGGCAACCATGTCGCGCGAAGTCGCAGCACCATCCGCCACTGATATTCGCTAAACAAAAACCCCGGCAGTTGCCTGCCGGGGTTCTGTTGGATCGTGATCAGATCAACCGTGATTACCAGTTGCGCTGAGCGCGGAGGAGCATCTGGACAGTGTCCTGATTCTTCAGCTCGTAGGTCGCGGCCGGCTTGCCGATACCAGCCGACGAGGTGGTGATCGTGCCGGCATACTTCTGATCGAGATGGACGTAGGTCACGTCTGCCGAGAAGGTCAGGTTCTTGACCGGGGTCCAACGGGTGATCAGGCCGAGCTGCCCGATGTTGTAGTCGGGGTTGCAGCTGGTCACGCCAGCGCCGCCGGCGAAGGCTGCGCGGAACGTGCCACCGACGCCGCCGACGCCGCAGATGAGCGACTTGGCCGTGTCGTTGTACATGACCGCAGCGTAAGCACCGTACAAGCTGGTGTTCCAGTAGGGATCCCAGTTGTGGGTGTACGCGCCGCGGAAGCCCCAGGTCTTGATGGACTGCTGCTGACCGCCGGGGCCGAACACCGTGTCGGGTGCCGTGCCGAAGCCAACGCTCTGGTAGACGCCCGGCAAGTTCGAGCCGCCATAGATGGTCGCCGAGCTGATGCCGGTGGCCAGATCCTGGATGTTGTAACGGGTCGCACCGTCGGTGTAGACGCCCTGGATGTTGATGGTGTCACCAGGTCCGGTCGGAATGTTCTTGATCGACAGGGCCAGTGCACCAGCCCAGCCCCACTTGTCGTCGGGATGGCCGGTCAACTCGGTGCCGCCGTAGTAGGCAGCGTGGTTGTCATGCGCAGCGATCGACGCCTGGAAGATACCCCAAGCCTGGTCGACCTTGAGCGCAGCGACGAAGTCCGGCGTGATCGTGCCGGCGTAGTCGCTGGAGCCGTAAGCGCCGCCGGCGCCGAGGTTGTTCACGCCAGCCTGCATGTAGGCAACCTGGTCCTGCGCCGACAGAGCGAGCGACACGCCGTTGCCGAACTGCGCGGTGTAGGTGAACTGGTTGATGCCGTTGGTGGTGTTAATGCCACCGACGAGGGCGTCGTAGTTGTTGCCCGGATAGGCAGTCCAGGGCGCAGCGAACTGCGAGACCGACTTACCGATGGTGAAACCGGCGAACTGGATGAAGGCGTAGTAGACGCCGACCGTGCCGGCAGCGACGTTACCCGACCCGGCATTGTTCGGCGCAGGGGACGAACCGATCGCCGAGTAGACGCTCGAGCCGTTGCCCTGGCCGGTGTAGCTGTCCGAGGTCCAGGTGAACACCGCATCGAAATAGGTGCGGACCACGCCGTACTCGGTCGCGGTGCGCGTATCGATGTTCAGGTCTTCACGCGAACGCCAGGTGTAGCCGTTGGTGAAACGGTTGTTGGCACCGCTGGCACCGTTGGTGTTCGGGCCGTAGACGCCGTTGCCGTTGATAACCAAGTCAGCGCGCAGATAGCCGCCCAGCTTGATGCAGGTGTCGGTGCCGGGGATGTAGTAGAAGCCCGGACCATAAAGCGAGCAAACCTTCACGTACTCGACCGCTTTGGCCTTCACGGGAAGATCGGCCGCCTGTGCCCCGCCGACCGCGACCAGCGCAGCAGCCGAGCTCAGAATAAGGCTCTTCGCCAATTTCATATTAAACCTCCAAGTTGCTCATATGCGGAGAGTCCGAGGCCGCGAGCGCCCCCTGATCCTCCCGCATTGTCCAAGACCGTTTTCCCCAAACCCCGCACCCGCAGATCAATCTGTGGTGTGCGACGGACTTGAACGATCACCGCAACGGGACGATCGAGATTCCCCTACCGCCGGGTCCAATATGCATTGGCGAGTTCGCCAATCAAAATAGTTTATAAAGTCAGGAATGCGAATGCGGCCACACTGTGGCTCGTCAGCAACGCTGCCCCTAAGCCCCTTGCATCCATGGGCAAATTTGTCGCACCTCAAAAAGCTCAATCGTCACGTGAGCATCATAATTGCTTTACGTTCACTTGCCTTCCTGAGCGACTTACGAGAAAAAATGCCGCGCCGAGCGGGAATCAAGAAATAAATCAGCACAAAGCTGAGTCGGCACCTAGGGAAGGGGAAGCTGTGTCAGTGACCAGGAAGGATACGACGCGCCTGCGCGCCATCGAGCATCTCGACATCATCAAGCGCTTTACGCTCGAGATCTCGTCCATCAATTCGCATCTCGAACGCGTCCGCCAGCTCTGGGGCAAGGCGCTTGGCGTCAGCGGTCCGCAGTGGATGATTCTCATCGCCATCTCGGATCTCGACAAGGATGACGGCGTGCCAATCAACGTGGTGTCGAAGCTGCTGCACGTCGATCCGTCGTTCGTGACCACGCAGTCCAAGCTGCTCGAGCAGAAGGAATTGCTGCATCGCTCGCCCTCCCCGGCCGATGCGCGCGTGGTTCGGCTGTCGCTGACCGACAAGACCAGAAAGCATCTGGCGGGCCTCGCCGAGCAGCACAAGGCGTTCAAGAAGACCGTGTTCGAGGAATTCAGCGAGACTGAACTGGCCGAGTTCACGGCCAAGCTTGCGATGCTCAACAATCGCCTGGAGAAGGCCTGCCTGATCGCCGCGATGGATATAGAGAACTGACGCAGCGGGCCGCATTGGGCGGAAAATAGCGCCGTCGAACGCTTTCAGGGAACCGGTGCCGCCCGGATGGCAGCCATTATAAGGCCTACCCCGCCTTGCGCGAACACAGGATCGCGGCTAATGGAACGGCATCGGAGCGTGGCGCAGCCCGGTTAGCGCACTAGTCTGGGAGACTAGGGGTCGGAGGTTCAAATCCTCTCGCTCCGACCATTCTTTAAATTCAGCCGTCCTTCATCGCCGCGTCGATCATCTGTCGACAGGCAACCAGCTCCTGCAACACGCGTTCGAGCCGCTCCCGATCCACCGACGGAACGGAGGGGCGCACCGGCGGTGCCGCGGACGCTTTCCCCGGGTGGGCGTGCGCCTTGTAGGTCGACAGGATCGGATCTTCGTCGGGATCGACGAATCGGTAGTCGATTCCCTTCTCGTCGCCGTCGCCCTCCTCGCCGTCGAAATCGAGGCCATCATTGCTCTCGAGCTCGTCCGGCTCGGCCATGCTGTTGCCGACCGCCTCCTCGACCGCGCCGAACGAAACCGCCGCAGTCTGGTCGGCGATGCCCTGCACCGATTTGATGCCGTGCTCTTTCAGGATCCGCTGCACACCGCGGATCGTGTAGCCCTCGCCATAGAGCAGCCGGCGGATGCCCTTGAGCAGGTCGACGTCGTCGGGCCGATAATAGCGGCGTCCGCCGCTGCGCTTCATCGGCTTGATCTGCGCGAAGCGCGTTTCCCAGAATCTCAGCACATGCTGGGGAATATCGAGCTCGTCAGCGACTTCGCTGATGGTACGGAACGCATCCGGCGCCTTGTCCAAATGCCCGCTCCTCTGGCTTCAATGCCTGGAGCCTTGTCCGTTCCGATTGGGTCGGAACGGGGCCCCAGATTCTAGTTCTGCCGCGTTTTCTTCACGCGAACCGGGTATCCACTTCGCTTGAAAACGCTCTAATCGGCCTTGCTGCCGTCGCCATTGGTGACGACATGGCCATTGATCCGCTGCTTCAGGATCGCCGACGGCTTGAACACCATCACCCGCCGCGGCGAGATCGGCACCTCGGTGCCGGTCTTCGGATTGCGGCCGATACGCTGGCCCTTCTTGCGCACCATGAAGGAGCCGAATGAGGACAGCTTCACCGTCTCGCCCTTTTCCAGGCAATCGGTGATCTCCTTCAGCACCAACTCGACAAACGCCGACGATTCCGTGCGCGACAGACCCACCTTTTGGTAGACCGCCTCACACAAATCGACGCGCGTAACTGTTTTTCCGGTTCCCGTGGTCATCGCCTGCCCCGCACTCTCGGCGAACAATTTCTTGACTGAAATTAAAAGCTTAGCGCGCAATGGTCAACAGCGACCAGCATCCGGGCGCCGGAAAGATGCCGGCAACCTGCCGATACTCTTCGGCGATGCGCTACCAGCGCACGAGCGCCGAGCCCCAGGTGAAGCCGCCGCCCATCGCCTCGAACAGCACCAGATCGCCCTTCTTGACGCGTCCGTCCTTCACCGCGACCGACAGCGCCAGCGGGATCGAGGCCGCCGAGGTGTTGCCGTGCTTGTCGACCGTCAAGACCACCTTCTGCGGCGCAATATGAAGCTTGTGCGCCGACGCATCGATGATTCGCTTGTTGGCCTGGTGCGGGATGAACCAGGTGATGTCATCGGCGTTCAGGCCGGTGGCGTTGAACGCATCGACGATCACGTCGGTGATCATGCCG
>NZ_VKHP01000342.1 GCF_010811875.1 Bradyrhizobium uaiense | reverse complement strand
GTATTGGCGAAGGACGCACCGTCGAGGCAATCGCCGTCGCATTCGGCATCTCCCGCGAAACGGTGCGCAACCAGCTCAAGGCCGTGCTGGCGAAGACCGGGCTCGGCAAGTCGGTCGGCGCGGCGGCGGAGCTCGTCAGATATCCGGGCAAGGCGCACGGATTCGATTTTGCGGACAACGATCCAGCGACCACTGATGCGGTCAGCCGTGTTGCCGGCTTCTTTCAGGCTCGCCTGAGCGCGGCCTGACTTGAGAGCCGCGGCTAGTCCGCAGACGAACCCGGCGGCACCTTCGCGCCGGCGAGCAGGCCGGCCAGTTCCACCTGTCGGCCGAGCCCGGTCTTCGCCAGCACGGCCTTGAGCTGGTTGCGCACCGTTTCGCGGGAGATGCCGAATGCGACGGCGATTGCCTCGACGGTGCGTCCTTCGCCAATACCGCGCGCGACGCGGGCTTCCGCCGGCGTCAGGTCGAACAGGCCTTGCAGCACTTCCGCGGTCGGCACCTCCGCCGGCACCACCGGCGTCACGATCACGATCGCCGACGCGCGGTCGAACAGATCGCGCGCGGTACCGTGGATCGGGATCAGATGCACGATCAGCGGCGGACGATCGTCCTGTGCCGCGATCGGCACCGAGCGGACCTCCGTGCTGATGAGGCCTTGTTCGAGCGCCGCCACCGCCTGCGCGAACAGCGCGTCGGCGGAGGGCGTCGTCAGTGCCAGCCGCTCGGCGCGATCCTGCATCACGTCCGGCACCAGGCGATCGAACAGCGTGTTGGCCGCCATCAGACGGCCGCCGCGCCGCAGCACCGCTGCGGGCAGGCCGAGCATCGCCAGCGATTCGGTTGCCGCTTTGGCGCGCTCCAACCCGAGCCGCGCGGACAGCAGCGCAGCACGCGCCAGATGCGGGCGCAGCGCATCGAGTTGCTCGATGGCTTCCCGCTCGATCGGCCCATGCTGATATTCGCGCTCGACGCTGTAGATCAGCACGTCGCCGCTCGGCACCGGGATCGCGGTACCGGCACCCCATCCGAGCCCGCGCGGGCGGAAGAACTCGCGGATCTGGTAATCCTGCTGCACCTCCTCGGGCGTCGCGAACACGTCGATGTCGCGCAGGAAGCCGGCATGGTTGGCCGCGAGCAGGCGCGGCAACCGCCCGTTGCGCTCGTGCCAGCCGCCTTCGACATAAGCCACCGTGTCGTCGTGCATGTCGGGGGATGCGACCCAGCGGACGTCGTGCGGGGCGGCCGTCAGCAACACGATACCGCGCGCTTTCGCGATCTCGCCGACCTGATGCAGCACATTCGGCCAAAGCTCGGGGACGACCGCGGCCTCATAGGCCAGCTCAATCAGATGCTCATGCAGGTCGTTCGCCATCGGCCATTCCAAGAACGTTGTTGTCCAACAGTAAACCCATCGATCCCGAAAATATTGCGTAGTGCAATTCGGTCCGAGCCACGAGTCCGGGTTATTCCGGTGCGCGTTTACGCGCATCACGGGAATTTACAGCGTTTCGCCGGCCTTGTTCGCGGTTTTCGCGCGGGCGCGTCAGGTCGCGCGCGTTTGGCTGCGACCCGGCGCGCAGCGGCCAGCGCGGCCTGTGCCAGGCGATGAGTTCGTCGGGCTCATCGAACAGCCGCTCCGGCACCCGCCGGAACGCAAGGTCGATGGTCGCGCCCTGCACCTGTAAGGCCTGACGATGAAGCTCTGACGATCATCGCCGCGTGTGGCGGAATCGAAGCTGCGCGACAGTCAGAAATACTTCCGAAGTGTCTTGAAACGTATGCTGCATGATTTCCGGTGCGCGTGGCCTGAAGGCGTCACACGTTTGCAACGCTGCGTGTGATCGCTCGATCATGGACATCCTTTAATTTGTATCCACGCGATCTGGAGCGCCAGCTAGGCGATCATTCATGCGAGCCATCGTCGGCTCGGGGAGGGCCGATGATCAGCCGCAGGGCGCTTTCCGGATTGTTGATGACGCTGGTCGGCCCCGCATCCGTCACCGGCAACACGCTGGCGCTCGGTCATTGCCGGGGATCGTGCGCGAATATCGATCTGCCGGCTCTTGGCTACGACACGTTCTGCCGGTCATTCTTCGATATCGCTTCCGGCGGAAAGCTGCGCGCTGTCGCAACCGGTTCGAACATTCGACGAGAGATGCGCTCGCTGTTTCGGGAGCGGCGGCTTTATCGGCCATCCCGCGATGAGATACGTATTCTTTGGCGCGACACGGCAGATGGATTTTCCGTCGTCAAGGTCGAGTTCGATCTGGAATGCGGCGTGCCGGTGCGCGGCTGCCTCGGGATTCCCGATGGAGCGTTCAAGGGATTGATCCTGCTTGGCCACGGCATGGCGAGCACGCCGGAGCGGTGCTTCGATGATGCCGACAAGGACTACATGAATGCGCTCGGCATGCAGCTATGCCGGGACGGGTACGTCGTCTGGTGTCCCTACATCGTCCAGATCGGAAATCAGGAAAGCCAGAACAACATTGCCGCGATGTTGGCATCCCATGGCGTCTCCGCGCACAACGTGTCGTGCGCATCGATCGACGCCGGCGAAATCGTCTGCCGCAAGCTGACCGGCGCGTCCGGTCTAAATGTCGGCGTCTACGGGGTGTCCTGGGGCGCGTTTCTCGCGCTGCATCTGGAAGCCGCCACCGGGCGGATGCGATCGACCGTCGTCTCCGGATATATGCGCGACGAGAGGAAGCTTCTGATGTCGTCCGTCATCAGCAAGAACCTCGGGATCGAGCTCGCAACCTACATTCATTTCGCCAATAGCCGTGCCAGGTATGCCGGCGGCGAGCTGGCGTACCTGATCAGTCCGTGTCCGCTGTTCGTCGAAGTCGGTAGCCACGACGGTGCAAACGCGATGGAACTCGGGCGGGATGAGAAGTTCGCGGAAATGCAGTCGGTCTACGCGTCGTCGGGCCATCCGCATTTGATGGACATGGATGTCTTCGACGGTGTGCACGAGGTCAGCGGCAAGCGCGCGAGGCCATGGCTGTATGATCATTTGGCGTCGCCCGTTTATCAGGAGACGTCCCGCTTGAAGAACGCCGTCGCGTTGTGAACGGCCTGGGTGCTGCCGCCGCCCTTGCTGCAGCGCTGCGTCGCTTCCTGAAGCTGCCGATCGCCGGGATCGCTGAAGCAAGGGCGATCAGGTTACAGGATTGTCGTATCGGCCGCGTTATGATCTCCTGCAACCATCTGGTCCATCCTGACCTTCCCGGTCCGAGGGAACTCGACGTCATATCCGTCTCGTAGAGCTTGTTGGTAGCCGAAGGGTTGGACAGCATGAGTGGTACGGAACGAATGCTCGGTGGATTGGCAGGGCTTCTGGTATCGGCGGGATTGGCGGTGATCGGGATTGCGGCGGCCCATGCCCAGGCGGGCCCGCCCGGGCCTCCCGCCGTCGGCGTGTTCGAGGCGGTGAAGCGGCCGATCACCGAAACCAATGAGTTTCTCGGACGCATCGAGGCCCCCAACCGCGTCAACGTGGTGGCGCGCGTCACCGCGTTCCTGGAGAAGCGGAACTTCGTCGAAGGCGCCGAGGTCAAGGCCGGCGACCTGCTGTATCAACTCGAGCGTGGCCCGTTCGAGGCCGACCTTGCCTCGAAGAAGGCGCAGGTCGCCCAGTTGCAGGCGACGCTGGTCAACGCCAAGCTGACCACCGACCGCGCCAAGGCGCTGATGGGCGGGCCGGCCGGCCAGCAATCCAATGTCGATGCGGCGGTCGCCAACCAGCAGAGCCTCGAGGCACAGGTGCAGGCGGCGCAGGCGCAGGTCGACCTGTCCCAGATCAATCTCGACTACACCGAGATCCACTCGCCGATCGACGGCCGGATCGGGCGCACCGCGGTCACCGAGGGTAACGTCGTGACGCCGAGTTCGGGTACCCTGACGACCATCGTCAGCCAGGACCCGATGTATGTCACCTTTCCTGTGCCGGTGCGCGAGGCACTCGATCTGCGCGACCGTTATGCGACGCGCGGCGGCTTCAAGGCCGTCGTGATCCGCTTGCGGTTGACAGACGGCCGGCTCTACGACCAGGTCGGTGAGCTGAACTTCGTCAACAACACGATCGCACAGAACACCGACACCATCTCCTTGCGCGGCACCATCCCGAACCCGTCGACATACACCTCGGTCGCAGTCGGCGGCTCGGTCCGCGAGTTGACCGACAATCAGTTCGTGACCGTTCTGCTGGAAGGCGTGCAGCCGGTCGAGGTGCTGGCGATCCCGCGTTCGGCAGTGCTGTCGGACCAGCAGGGCGAATATGTCTACGTCGTCGGCGCGGACAACAAGGCCGAGCAACGGCGGATCAAGCTTGGGCAATCGACGTCGACGATCGCGGCCGTGACGAGCGGCATCGCACTCGGTGACAAGGTCGTGGTCGAGGGACTGCAGAAGGTCAGGCCGGGCGAGGTGGTCGCGCCGGGGCCCGCCAGCGCGCTGATCCAGTCGAGCATGAAGGCCTCCCTGGACGGCGGTGCCGACACCACGGCGAAATCGACGGGCAACAACCCATGATTTCCGCCGTCTTCGTCGACCGTCCGCGGCTTGCGATCGTCATCGCCTTCGTGATCACGATCGCGGGCGCGCTGGCGCTGATGCAAATTCCGGTCGCCCAGTTCCCGGACATCGTGCCGCCGCAGGTCACGGTCTCGGCCGTGTTTCCCGGCGCGTCGGCTGAGGTCGTCGAATCGAGCGTCGCCCAGCCGCTGGAGGCCCAGGTCGTCGGCGTCGACAAGATGCTCTACATGAAGTCGACCAGCGGCAATGACGGCAGCTATACGCTGACGGTCTCGTTCGCGCTCGGCACCGACCCTGACATCAACACCGTCAACGTCAACAACCGGGTGCAGAGCGCGCTCGCGCAATTGCCGACCGAGGTGCAGGCGCAGGGCCTGACGGTGCAGAAGAAATCCTCGGCCGTGCTGCAATTCATCGTGCTGTACAGCAAGAGTGCCGATCAGGATCCGCTGTTCATCACCAACTACGCCATCATCAACGTGCTGGACGCGATCTCGCGGACACCCGGTGTCGGGCAGGCCTCGCTGTTCGCCAAGCTGAACTATTCGATGCGGATCTGGTTCGACACCCAGCGCCTCACCAGCCTCAATCTGGCGCCGTCGGACGTGATCGCGGCGATCCGTGCCCAGAGCGTGCAGGCGCCGGTCGGCCGCATCGGCGCGCGTCCGATCAGCAACGACCAGCAATTCCAGTTCAACGTGCAGACCCAGGGGCGCCTGACGACATCCAAGCAGTTCGGCGATATCGTGCTGCGCGCCAATCCGGATGGATCGGTGCTGCGGATCAGGGATGTCGCCCGCGTCGAGATCGGCGCGCAGAACATGGATTCGGAGTCGCGGATCGACGGCAATCCCGGCGTGCCGATGGGCATCTATCTGGCGCCCGGCGCCAATGCCGTGACCACGGCCAAGGCCGTGCAGGCCACGCTTGCGCGGCTGTCGGAGCGGTTTCCGCCGGGGCTGACCTACCTCGTGCAATACGACTCCACGACCTTCGTCTCCGATACGATCAAGGAAGTGATGAAGACGCTCGGCGAGGCCTTCGTGCTCGTCGTGATCGTGGTGTTCCTGTTCCTCGGCAATCTGCGCGCCACGGTGATTCCGGCGGTTGCGGTCCCGGTCAGCCTGATCGGCGCCTTCGCGGTGCTGCTCGCGATGGGTTATTCCGCCAACACGGTCTCGCTGCTGGCGATGGTGCTGGCGATCGGTATCGTGGTCGACGATGCCATCGTCGTGGTCGAGAACGTCGAACGCGTCATGGAGGAGGAGCCGGAGCTGTCGCCGGCCGATGCCACCAAGAAGGCGATGGCGCAGATCACCGCGCCGATCATCGCGATCTCGCTGGTGCTGCTGTCGGTGTTCGTGCCGATCGCGTTCATCCCCGGCATTTCCGGCACGCTGTTTCGCCAGTTCGCGGTGACGATCAGCGCGGCGATGGTGATCTCGGCGCTGAATGCTTTGACGCTGTCGCCGGCATTGTGCGCCGTGTTCCTGCGTCACGGCGGACCGCGCCGCGGCATCATGGGGCGGGTGCTCGGCGGCATCGACTGGGTCCGCGACCGCTACGCCGGCGTGGTGCAGCGGCTGGTTCGCGTCGCAATGTTGTCGCTGGTCGCGGTGCTGGTGTTCGCCGGCGCAGTGTTCGGCGTGTCGAAGATCACGCCGACCGGCTTCCTGCCCGAGGAAGACCAGGGCGCCTTCTTCATCGCGGTGCAATTGCCCGACGGCGCGTCGGTGGCGCGCACCAGCGAGGTCACCAAGCAGGTCGAAGCGCTGTTGAAGAAGAACCCGGCGGTCGACCACGTGCTGTCGATCATCGGCTTCTCGCTGCTCGACGGCGCCAGCGAGCCGAACTCGGCCTTCATGGTCGCGCGCATGAAGGCGTTCGCCGACCGTAAGGCCACGACCGAATCGGTGCAGGCCGCGATCGCGCAGACCTTCGTCGGCGGATCGCAGATTCGTCAGGCCTCGGTGCTGCCGTTCAATTTGCCGCCGATCATCGGGCTGTCGACATCAGGCGGTTTCGAATATCAGCTCGAGGCGCTGGAAGGCCAGGATCCCGCTTCGCTCAGCAGCGTGATGGCTGGGTTGATCGGCGCTGCGAACAGCAACCCGAACCTGACCCGTGTGTTCTCGACCTTCACCGCCACCAACCCGTCAGTCTACCTCGACATCGATCGCGCCAAGGCGCAGGCGCTCGGCCTCAACATGGCTGACGTCTTCACCGCGTTGCAGGCCACGCTCGGCGGCATCTACGTCAACAATTTCAATCTGTTTGGCCGCACCTGGCAGGTCAACGTGCAGGGCGATGCGGCCAACCGCGCCGACATCCCCGACATCTGGCAGATCTATGTGCGCAACACCGGCGGCGAGATGGTGCCGATCCGCTCGATCGCGAGCTTGCGGATCGTGACCGGCCCGCAGGTGATCACGCGCTACGCCAATTATCGCTCGGTCACGATCAACGGCAGCCCGGCGGCGGGCGTGTCGTCGGGCACCGCGATCGCGACGATGGCCGAGCTCTCGAAGTCGACGCTGCCGGCCGGCTACTCGTTTGAATGGACCGGCACCGCCTATCAGGAGCAGGCGGCCTCCGGCCAGACCGGCATCATCCTCGCGCTCGCGGTGCTGTTTGCCTATCTGTTTCTGGTGGCGCTGTATGAGAGCTGGACGATCCCGATTCCCGTGCTGCTGTCGGTCACGGTCGGCGTGTTCGGCTCCTATCTCGCGATCAAGCTCGCAGGCCTCAACCTCGATCTCTATGGCCAGATCGGCCTCGTGGTGCTGATCGCGCTTGCCGCCAAGAACGGCATTCTGATCGTCGAATTCGCCAAGGAGCAGCGCGAGGCCGGCAGGCCGATCGTGGACGCCGCGACGACGGGCGCGCAAATGCGCTTCCGTGCCGTCATGATGACCTCGATCGCGTTCATCCTCGGCCTGGTGCCGCTGGTGGTCGCGACCGGCGCCGCTGAGATCAGCCGCCGTGCGGTCGGTACCGCGGTCTTCGGCGGCATGCTCGCCGCCAGCTCGATCGGCATCTTCCTGGTGCCGATGCTCTTTGTCACCTTCCAGGGCTGGCGTGAGGGCGTCAAGAACCGCTTCGGTAGGCGGAGCAAAGCGGAACAGCCGGCGCCGCACTAGCTCCGGCCTAATCCCATCGCGCATTAGCAAGGTGAGTGAGGCGGGGCTATACTGCCCGGCTCATCGATGGAGTGCTGGATTGAGCGTTGCCTTCACCAAGGAAGAAAGTGCCGAGACTGCGTCGGAGACGCTGTTGCCGGACCGCCCCATATCGCCGCATGCCAATCTGGTGACGGAAGCAGGACGGAAGGCGCTGGAGCGTCAGCTGCAGGAGGCGCGCGAGGCCTACGAGGCCGCGCAACAGCTGGACGACGTCAACGAACGGCGGCGGCAGTCGGCGGTTCCGCTGCGCGACGCACGCTACCTGACGGAAAGGCTCCGCACCGCGAAGGTCGTGCCCGACCCTGCTTCAACCGAAACAGTTGCTTTCGGTAGCACCGTGACTTTCAGCCGCGCCGACGGGCGGGTGCAGACCTATCGCATCGTCGGTGAGGACGAAGCCGATCCGAAGGCCGGCTCGATCTCCTTCGTCTCGCCGGTGGCGCGGTCGTTGATGGGCAAAGCCGTGGGCGACGTCGCGGGCTCAGGCGAGCAGGAACTGGAGATCGTCGCGATCGCGTAGCGCGAAGACGGTGCGCTCCCTCGCCCCGCGTGCGGGGAGAGGTCGGAACGCATCGTGAGATGCGTTCCGGGTGCTGTCCATTCTACACATCTGGCCATGACGACGCTCGATAAGGTAGTTGGCGCGAGTGGCAGGCGCAAGATCAGAACACAA
>NZ_VKHP01000341.1 GCF_010811875.1 Bradyrhizobium uaiense | reverse complement strand
CAAATTCGATCGCGACGATGCGACGGCGGCTCGAACATGGGCTGGTCCGAATGCTGTCGAGATGTCCTTGTTGTGCGATCAAGTTCGACCACTACACAGATCATCGTTTGTGACGCAGTAAGACTAGAGCTCGTCGGCGACATTCCCGTATCCAAATTTCTCTAAGTCCACGGTTCGTGCTTTCGATTGTTATTTGTCAGTCATGTCAGACATCTTAGAAGTCGCCTGCGATGAAGCTGGCCATACGGGACCTGACCTTCTTCAGAAGGATCAGCGGATGTTTGCTTTCGGCTCCGTCGCAATTAGCGACGCCGAAGCTTTCGAGATTGGCTCGACGAACACACCGCGTGGCAGAAGCGCGATCTGTCGGCCAAGCGCTACGTCTACATCTGGGCCGATGGCATCCATCTCCAGGCGCGCCACGAAGACGAAAAGCAGTGCATCCTGGTGCTGATCGGCGCGACGCCGGAGGGCCGCAAGGAACTGGTCGGCTTCACCGATGGCGCCCGTGAGAGCGCGCACGACTGGCGCGATCTGCTGCTCGATCTGAAGCGGCGCGGGCTCGAGGTGTCGCCGCGGTTGACCATCGCTGACGGCGCGCTCGGGTTCTGGAAGGCCGCCGGCGAGGTCTGGCCGAAAACGCGCGAGCAGCGTTGCTGGGTGCATAAGACCGCGAACGTGCTCGCCAAATTGCCGAAGAGCCAGCAGCCCAAAGCCAAACGCGCGTTGCAGGAGATCTGGATGGCCGAAACCAAGGCCGCCGCCGAACTGGCGTTCGACGCGTTCGTGGAGAGCTACGCGCTGAAATACGCGAAGGCGGCGGACTGCCTGAGCCAGGATCGAGACGCGCTACGCGTTCTACGACTTCCCGGCCGAGCATTGGAAACACCTGCGGACGACGCATGAGATGGACAAGCGATTTCTTCAAGACCGAGACGACGACTGCGAAAATCGCTGTAAGTCCATTCTTTTGTTCGGTCGCGCTGCGGGTCATTCTTCCGTCCCGGCCACCGATCACTCAGCCGCCGCGCGCAGGGGCGGTCAAGGCTGGCCGCATTTGCGGCCACCGCAAGGCTTGGCCTTGACCGGCCCGAGCACGGCGGCACGCTGCGTGGAACGGGACTGGCCCGGCTGGAAGTTGCCGTCAACTGCGATTATGTTTGTTGGGCGCGGGCGACCTCGTGGCGAAGCGTGACGCGTCGGCTGCAAGCGTCACCGGACTGCCTATCTTGTCTTGCCGGACTGAGGCGCCCGCGCGCCGGTTTTTGGCCGCCGCGCTTTCCATCGCGACATGAACCGTTCGTAGCTTCGCTCCGCCTGGGCGGCAATCGACATCTCGTGGTCGCGCAGCGCCTTGATGTTGTAGGCATAGGCTGGTCCACGCCGGTTGCCTTTCTGTTGCGGATGTCCGGCTTGAAGTTGCATCGCGCGGGTCTTGTTGGCGACCAGCGCTGGGCGGGCCCACAGGCAATCTTCGCCCCTCGTCAACAAATGCCAGCAGAGCACAGTGAGCTTCCGAGCCACGGCGACCGCGGCGATCTGATGGCCACGCCGCGCACGGATGCGCACGAAAAAAGCATGCAGTGGACCGGGCGACTTGGCCGCTGCCCAGGCCGCCTCAACCAGCATGGCGCGCGCGTGACTGCGGCCGATCTTGCTGATGCGACCGTGATGGGCGACTCCCAGTCCCGACTGCCGCACCCGCGGGTTCAGCCCGAAATAGCTCACCAGCTTCTGCGGGCTGCTGAACCGGCTGATGTCGCCGATCGCCGCCACGATACCAGCGGCGACTGCCACATTCACGCCGGTGATTGTCATCAATCTGTTGACCGCGGAATCGTTGATTGCGTCTTGTGCGATCTCGCGATCGAGCAGGGCCAGGTCTTCCGCCAGCCGGTCAAGCTCACGAACGTGCCGATCGATGGCTGCTCGCTCATCGTCCGGCAACTGTTGAGCGGTCAACCACGCCCGGCCGCGGGCGTTGAAAAGATCGGCATGCGGGCACTTCGGGATCAGGTGCGCGTGCAGGATCGAATGCACCTCGTTCTTGAGCCGCGTGCGATGCCGCACGACCTGGTAGCGCCGCGCCACCAGCCTGCGCTTGCGTTCGGTCTCCGCATCAGGCGTCCAGATCTGCGGCAGATAGCCCGCTGCCTGCAGGCTGGCGAGTGTGCCAGCGTCGATCTTGTCAGTCTTGACGTGCGCCTGAGCGATCGCCTTCACCTGCAACGGATTGGCGATAATCACCCGCCTCACGAATGGCGCCAGCACCCGCGACACCGCCATGCTGTTGCCTGTCGCCTCGATCACCACTTCATCGGTCGACCGCAGACTCTTGCCCAACCCTTCAAGGCCGGTCCGGGTCATATCGACCCGACCGGCATGTCGTAGGATGCCGTCTTCCCAGATTACCACCTCGCCGAAGGTTCGGTGAACATCAATACCAATCACGCGTCGCATCCGCGTCTCCCTTCCGTTGGTTATGACGGGAGCTGCGGGCGACACGACAACTACGGATTCGCGCTCTCAGCGCAACCGGGCGAGTCGCAGAGGCGGCCAGCTACTAACACGAGCTCTCGGCTCATCGTGTGCATCGGCCTGCCCGCACCTTCGTGCTCCCGGTGCCTCTGTCCCGATGGTCGCACCATACGCCACGATGTAGAACACCGCAGCGGAACGTTGGCACCGAGAAATCTCATACCGGTTACCAATCCCATTGAAAGCACCTTCGCCACCGTGCGCCACCGCACGATCCGATCGAAGGGCTGCCTGTCCAACAGGACTGCGCTCGCAATGGTCTTCAAATTGCTCGAGGGCGCACAGAAAAGCTGGCGACGGCTCGACGGACACAACCAGTTGCCAAAACTCGTTCTCGGTGTGACATTCAACGACGGGATCGAGGTCATCGCCAAGCCGACTGACCGTCAGCCCATAGCCGCCGCCGCCTGACCGCCCGGTCGTCACCAAAATTTGGCGATAGCTCGGAGGAACCGGCTCGCGTCTGGTCGGTCAACCATGGCGACGACATAACTGATCTATTGAAGCTTGCTATCCTCTTTGAATGCAGCCGATCGAAGCCATCCCCCTGCTGCAGCCATTTGAGTTCTAAGCAAACGCGGACGTCGCATGTCGACAGCAAGTGATCGAGGGCCAAAGCCCGTTGAGAGCAAGCGCGTTGGCCGTTCCTTGTTGCTGACCCCACGCCGATTGACGTGTGGTCGTCGCTCTGCACATTGGGGTGATGATCGGCACGGTGGTGACGACACCGGACTTGTGCTGCCGCTGCTACTGCTGGTCATGAGGCTCGCCAACGACACGCCCCCTGGAGTCATCCTCTTGTTCCTGGATTCCTGTACGGATTCGGTTCGCTAGCGGTCCGATAGTCATCCAGATTCCCGCCCAGAAACAGCACCTCGCGCTCTTCAGTTGGGGTATCGCTCACCCACGCCAGATTGGGTTCATCATTCTCAGTTCCGTCCTCTAGAATCCTGACGATCTCTTCGGACGTCCAAGTGGCGGCCCTTGGTACCGTATAGGTGTGCAACTCATTCGCGTTTTCTGCAATTGCTTTCGCGCCATACTCGTTGGCGTCGTCCGGCGAAAGGAGAAGCCGTGAGGCGTCCTCGGACAGTGATACAAAAGGAGAAAAATTGGTATCCCCCCTCATGTGCTCTGCAGCCGCGCGTCCCAGATCGAGTTGTTGCCCTCCCCAAATATTCCAGGGGGCAGCGTCGGAACGCACGGACGCCATGGCACGCAAGTGGTCCATGGCGCTCTGACCGTCCAACACGCGTGGCTTGCAATCGCTGGCGTCGTTTTGAAAGCGCTGCAGCTCCGCGTACGACGATGCCACCACGTCGTCGAAAACGCGGTTGCGATCGACACTGCCGGGACGCCCGCTTGCTGCTGACCACTGTGCTGATTGTTGCTCAGCCAGTTCGATCTCGTTTCTGAGCGCCCCAAGGTTCGCACAGGTCAGCGTTGCGGCGAGCTGAGCCCGCATTCTGACAAAGGATGAGGCTGCGCACCGTTCGTCCCCCTGGATAGCGCCAGCTCTGATATTGCCTTCCGTTTCAGGCGGAGGTGATCCAGCCTCGGGTGAATCTGATGTCCGAGGGGGCGGCTGGGTCTCTCTAAGCCGCTGCTCAAAGTCCGCTTGCCCCGGCTGTTCCTGTTGCGGCTCGACTTGGTACGTCCGGGCGGTTGATGGGTTGACGTTGTTAAGCGGGTCCATTCATCCTCCGTTTGGCGAATCTGATCAGCTAACCTCGGACCTATCGGGGTCAGATATCCCCGTCTCCTGCCAGGGTTAGCTTTCAAGAACCTGACCGTCTCAGGAGAATTCACAGCCGATTTTGCGCGCGGAGCGACAATTGCCGCGGGGGCTACGAAGCCACATCCTGGTCGGCCTTGCGAAGGGCCGCGAGCCTATGGCTGCAACGCGGCGTGACCGAGGATATCGCCAGAGAAGCTGCCCGATCGCTGCGTGGACGCGTTTTGATCATGTGCACGCGCCGTTGGGCTCGACACGGCTCAGGTCGGGTCGAAGCCAACCGTCGATAATTATCTTGGCCGCGTCACGAAGCTGGTCGCCCCGCTCAAGATAGGGGCACCTCATGACCGTTCCTGTCAGCGCCCCGCAACCGAGCAGGCGCTTCGCGCAGCCATGCAGCGCCTACTGTCCGGGTCTGCGGATGACCTCGACAGCCACGAACCGTCCATTCGAGGAGACCTCCGAGGTGAAGCTCTCATCGAGGCTGTACTGGACCGATTCGGAATAGAGCGTCGGGTAGGTGACATCGAGGCCGTGGCTCGTCAGCATATCGAAAACCTTGTTATACTATTTTTGATCGTTGGCCGTTGCGACAGGATATCGCATCACGCGGATTTGCGACGGCCTGCTATACCAAGTCACCGAAGTTAAGTTCGATGAGCTCATTCGCTACACGGCGAAGGTCGAGCAGTTGGGTCGATCTAACGGCGAGTGCAATGGGCATAGCCGATCGCAGCCGCTAGCGGCGAAGGACGGCCTCAACCCACAAAGTCACCTTTTGACGTTATTGGCACCCACGATGGCGAAGCTGCGCAAGTGCAGCAACGTCCTCTGAGCCTAGTGGGGCTCGATGCGCTGGCCGAGGTGATCGTGCTTGCACTCGCTTGGGAATCGTCAGTCGATCGCACATCCCGCGTGAGGTGGTGTCAATCGGCTTGCAAATTTTGCAGGGCCGAATGACAGTCAGCGATCTTAAGCGGAAGATTGCGGAAGCGCGGCATCGCGCCGGTCTTTCGGTGAACCGTGAGCTGATCCTGCTCTACTGGAACATTGGACGCGATATCCTCGCGCGGCGGGAACGCGAGGGATGGGGTGCCAAGATCATCGATCGTCTAGCCGACGACCTTGGCCGAGCTTTCCCCGAGACGACCGGGCTGTCGGCCCGAAACCTGAAGTATATGCGCACCTTCGCGGAGGCGTGGCCGGATGGCGAATTTGTGCAACAGGTTGTTGCACTATTGCCTTGGGGTCATAACGTTCGGTTGCTTGACGCAGTCAAGGCGCCTAAGGAACGCGTTTGGTACGCTCGGCAGGCGATTGAACACGGATGGAGCCGCAACGTCCTCATCCATCAGATCGATAGCAACCTGTTCGCGCGTCAAGGTAGCGCGCTCACAAACTTTTCTTGGACCCTGCCTGCCGAGCAATCCGAGCTCGCCCAGCAGATCCTGAAAGACCCCTACACCTTCGACTTTCTGTCGCTTGGCCCCGAGATGCTCGAGCGCGATCTGGAACGCGGGCTGATCGAGCACCTTCGGTCGCTCATCCTCGAACTCGGCAAGGGCTTCGCTTTCGTCGGCAGCCAGTATCATCTCGAGGTCGCCGGCCAGGACTACTATCTTGACCTACTCTTTTATCACCTTCGGCTACGTTGCTTCGTGGTGATCGAACTGAAGATAGAAGACTTCAAGCCTGAATTCGCAGGGAAGATGAATTTTTACCTCTCTGCCGTCGACGACCAACTCCGGCACCGGGACGATCAGCCGACTATTGGCATTATCCTCTGTAAGGGCCGTATGTAAGGGCCGTAACGAGCTGATTGTCGAATATGCCCTACGCGACACGAGCAAGCCGATGGGCGTCGCGCAATATCGGCTTTCGCCGGCGCTGCCGCCCCAGCTTCAGCAAGACCTGCCGACTGTGGAGGAGTTCGCTCGCGAATTTCCGCTCATGTCTGTCGTCAAGATGCGCATGGAGATCGAGAGGGCCCTGCGCAACTTCATGGGCGACCACGGCTTTGCTTCGACTCGACCGACCAGCCTCGGCGACATGCTGCGCGAATTGCATCGTCGCGGCCTCGCCCCCGCCAGCACCGCGCAGCTTCTGGACTCCCTGCGGGTCATGAACGAAGCCGCGCATGGTATGGACGTCGACCCGGCGACCGCGCAGCGAGCCGTGGATGCCGGCACGGCTTTTCTGGCGGAGCTTCGAAACATGCGTGGAAACGACTCCCTTGACCGCGAAATATCATGATCTAGGACCTGTTCCTTCGCCGTTACCCTCAGCAGATCTATTGGGGCGATCGGCCGGCAGCCGAGATTCGTCAACTCTTCGTGCAGGTCGCGCACATCGTCTTCATCGACCGTGTTGAACCTTTCCGGTCAAATGCTGACTTCTTCAAGCGCGCGCACGACGCACTCGCGCGCGAAAGAGGGCGCGACGTCTCCACGACGCGCCCTGCTGGGACGCGGTCTGCGGCGAATTCCTGACCGAGACCTACGATCCGTGGAACGACCGGCACGGGACCGCAGACACCTATTTGAAAATGCGTCTCCGCGTCGTTGAGGTTCTTTTCCGGTTCGCGTAAGAGCGCGCTTCCAAACTCGGCCGCGCTACACCGAACGCGATTATGTCTTTTATGGCTAACCCGCACATGGCTGCAGCGCCGGGGCGAGTCGCCATCCGCCGGGAAATAAGCGGCTCATTCTCCCTGGGCTCGTAGAGAAGAATCTTGTAGACAGTGACCTT
This sequence comes from Bradyrhizobium uaiense, assembly GCF_010811875.1. Taxonomy (GTDB): domain Bacteria; phylum Pseudomonadota; class Alphaproteobacteria; order Rhizobiales; family Xanthobacteraceae; genus Bradyrhizobium; species Bradyrhizobium uaiense. The sequence goes on along the minus strand of NZ_VKHP01000341.1, from coordinate 1,413 downwards.
AGTCATCCCCACGTCACTCTGGATGCCCTCTGAAATTAGCGGCGATCCACCTCAGCGCAATTGCAACAGCGCGAGCGCGACTCGGCGTCGGTGTATTGCGTAGCCCGACGCTGTCCCTACCGCGCCCGCGCTGCCAGTGAAGTTAGCAGCGATGTGACTCGGCGCCGCCATACCGAAGAAGCGCTGTCCCAATCACGGGCCGCACACTTTGGTGTCCAGCCTTACAGACCATAACAGCAGGGCTGACCACCGCGCGCCCCCGGTGACGGTAAGCCTGGGGCGTTGCCAAGTTGTATCGCGGAGAAGGACTGCACCGCACCTACCTGGATTGGTGGCAGCCGAATCCAACCATTGGTCTATGCTGGCCCTTCAGGACTTGCAGATTTAGGAGAGATTAGGAGAGACGAGAATGGCTAAACGCGCACGCATTCGCTACGTCAACAAGACGGACAGAAAGAACCCTCACGAAAGAATCACACATGTTGGGGGAGCTAACCCCGACGGGACGCCGTGGAAGCGATCCATCGATCGGGCTATCAAAGATATCGAGAGCGACGAATGGGAGTTCTATGTCGAAGAAAACGGCCGCAGGGTTGATGTGGTGTGGGCCACGCACGATGGGCACAAGTACATCAAGACGACGGCGGACGACATTCAACCCAACAATCTTCTTCTGCTCGCTAACTGTCCGTGATCTTCAACAACAGAGGCATCTACAGCGAGCTACGTTTGAATTTGGGTGACGAGCCCGATCAGGCGGCGAGGTTCGGGCATAGAGGTGACCTCGATGCCGTCAGTGAATCTGACACCTGCGATGACCCTCGGCGGGTGATTTGCGCCGTTGAGCCGACGTCAAGTCTTCGATGCGGCACCGATCAATTTGAAGACCATCAGTCTGGTGGTGTTCGGTGAGAGCGCTCCCTTGCTATGCACCGTTCGGTGCCGCGCACCGTGGCGAACACCTTTCGATCGGGTTCGAGGTGTGCAAATGACCCCAATACTCGCCGGGAAGTCTACGAACGACAGCAGCGCGTCACGATCCTTCCGCCGGCACGCTGAGCGAGATCATCGCTGCCCGATGATCGACGAGGGGCAGGTCCATGGCGGCCTTGCCCAGGGCATCGGGCAGTCCCTGCTCGAGCATGCGGTCTATGACTCGAACGGCCAGCCGGTGACGGCCTCCTTCATGGATTACACCATGCCGCGCGCCGATGACCTGCCGTCGTTCAAGCTCAGCCACACCACGACGCTGTGCCCGCGCAATCCGCTCGGCATCAAGGGCTGCGGCTAATACCAATCCTCAAATTGATCGACCGATGTAGGCCCAATCGCGGAGCGCGATTGACATGATCTGCCACGGCTGATCGATGAGAGTGTTCCAAGCGTAACAGCAGTGATCGACGATGTTGTCAT
>NZ_VKHP01000033.1 GCF_010811875.1 Bradyrhizobium uaiense | reverse complement strand
ATTCGAGATCGGCGCCGTCGATGCTGAGGAAGCCTGTGGGGGAAAGGGTCATGTGAAGCTCCGTTCTCTCAACATGCGAGCGACGCAACAACAGCTCTCTCATTCCCTCCCCCCTTGCGGGGGAGGGGCAGGGAGAGGGGTGCCGCTTGCTCCGCTGCGCGACCAAGCGCGACAACAACGCCGCACTGTCCGATAACGATGTGAGATATGTTGATATGGCCGTGCACGATCTTAGGCGTCAGCGCGCTGGGCTCACCCCTCTCCCCAACCCTCCCCCGCAAGGGGGGAGGGAATGAGAGAGCTGTTGTTGCGTCGCTCGCATGTTGAGAGAACGGAGCTTCACATGACCCTTTCCCCCACAGGCTTCCTCAGCATCGACGGCGCCGATCTCGAATACCGCATGATCGGTCCCTCGCCGGACACCGCACCCACCATCGTGATGCTGCATGAAGGCCTCGGCTGCGTCGGGCTGTGGGGCGATTTCCCCGAGAAGCTGCAGGCTGCGACCGGCGCCGGCGTGTTCGCCTATTCGCGTGCCGGTTATGGCGCCTCGTCGCCGGCAAAACTGCCGCGTCCGGTCGACTACATGCATCGCGAGGCGCTCGACGTGCTGCCGAAGCTGCTGGACCGGATCGGCTTCCGCCGCGGTCTTTTGGTCGGCCATTCCGACGGCGCGTCGATCGCGGCGGTCTATGCCGGCGCGCATCAGGATCATCGCCTGCAAGGTCTCGCGCTGCTCGCGCCGCATTTCATCGTCGAGGACATCTCGGTGCAGTCGATCGCCGAGATCAAGACGGCGTATGAGACCACCAATCTCAGGGAGAAGCTGGCGCGCTGGCACAAGGATGTCGACAACGCCTTCCGTGGCTGGAACGACGCCTGGCTCAATCCGACATTCCGCGACTGGGATATCTCAGAGTATCTCGCCTATATCCGCGTGCCGGTGCTGATCGTGCAGGGCGCCGACGATCAATACGGCACGATGCGCCAGGTCGAGATCGCCCAGGACGAATGCTACTGCCCGGTCGACGTCGCCGCGATCGCCGGCGCTGGCCACTCGCCGCACCGCGAGGCATCAGCGGTGACGCTGGAGGCGGTCACCGAATTCGCCCGGGCGGCGCTGCGCGACGACCCGGCGCTGGCCGCCTGACATTTCCTGCCGGTGCCAGGTCATTGGCCCAGCGAGTGATTTTTCCGAACATGAAACAAAATGCATGTTTTTGCGTTTTGAACTAGACCAGATCGAAAACATGCATTATTGTGCACGTCGACATCGACGACGAACCTTCAAGCGAATAACAGCAAGACAACAGATAAGGGTGGCCCATGGCTGGTGACGATCGCGTCCTTGCAGGCGGGGCGAAGTACATCGACTTCCAGACCGATCCGTCGCGCTACCGGCACTGGAAGATCGACATCGCGGGCGACGTCGCGACGCTGACCATGGACGTCGACGAGAACGCCGGCCTGTTCGAGGGCTATCAGCTCAAGCTCAATTCCTACGATCTCGGCGTCGACATCGAGCTGGCGGACGCCGTGCAGCGGCTGCGCTTCGAGCATCCCGAGGTGAAGGTGGTGGTGATGCGCTCGGGCAAGAACCGGGTGTTCTGCGCCGGCGCCAACATCCGCATGCTCGCGGGCTCGACCCACGCCCACAAGGTCAATTTCTGCAAGTTCACCAACGAGACCCGCAACGGCCTGGAAGATTCCAGCGAGAACTCCGGCCAGAGCTTCATCACCGTCGTCAACGGCACCGCGGCCGGCGGCGGCTATGAGCTGGCGCTCGCGACCGACCACATCATGATGGCCGATGACGGCGCCGCCGCCGTCGCGTTGCCGGAAGTGCCGTTGCTTGCGGTGCTGCCGGGCACCGGCGGACTCACCCGCGTCGTCGACAAGCGCAAGGTGCGTCGCGACCATGCCGATTTCTTCTGCACCATCGAGGAAGGCATCAAGGGCAAGCGCGCCGTCTCCTGGCGCCTAGTCGACGAGATCGCGCCGAACTCCAAGCTCGAGGGCAAGCTGGCCGAGCGGGTCAAGGAATTCGCCGCGAAGTCGAAGCGCAACGGCGCGGGCAAGGGCCTCGCGCTAACGCCGCTGACGCGCACCATCGACGACAGCGCGATCCGCTACGGCTTCGTCAGCGTCGATATCGATCGCGCCGCGCGCATCGCCACCATCTCGATCAAGGCGCCGGAAACCGCCGCACCCGCCGATATCGACGGCATGACCGGGCAGGGCGCAGCGTTCTGGCCGCTGCAGGTCGCCCGTGAACTCGACGATGCGATCCTGCATCTGCGCATCAACGAGCTCGAGATCGCGATGCTGGTGTTCAAGAGCCACGGCGACCGCGCCAATGTCGTGTCCTATGACGCGTTCCTGGAGGCCAACAAGGCGTACTGGCTGGTCAACGAGGTCAGGCATTACTGGAAGCGCGTGCTCAAGCGCATCGACGTCACCTCGCGCACGCTGGTGACGCTGGTCGAGCCCGGCTCCTGCTTCGTCGGCACGCTGGCCGAACTCGTGTTCGCCGCCGACCGCTCCTACATGCTGATCGGCCAGAAGCAGGGCGACAACCGCCCGCCGCCGGCGATCGAGCTGACCGCGATGAATTTCGGGCCCTATCCGATGAGCCACGGCCTGACCCGGCTGCAGTCGCGCTTCCAGGCCGACCCGTCTGATCTCGAGCGTGCGCAAGGCGCGATCGGCAAGGCGCTCGACGCTGAAGAAGCCGAGGAGCTCGGTCTCGTCACCTTCGCGCTCGACGACATCGACTGGGACGACGAGGTCCGCGTGTTCTTTGAGGAACGCACCTCGTTCTCGCCCGACGGCCTCACCGGCATGGAAGCCAATCTGCGTTTCGTTGGACCCGAGACCATGGAATCGAAGATCTTCTCGCGCCTCACCGCGTGGCAGAACTGGATCTTCCAGCGGCCCAACGCGGTCGGTGAAGACGGCGCGCTGCGCCGCTACGGCACCGGCCAGAAGGCGCAATTCGACATGACGAGGGTTTAGAGGCGAGTAGGGAGTGGCGAATAGCGAATAGGGATCTCCATTCGCTACTCGCCATTCGCGGCAATTGATCTGGTCCAACGCGGGAGAGCTCCCAATGAACATGAACATCATGAACGTCGATTACTCGACCAAGATTCCGAACAACGTGAATCTCGCCGAAGACCGCCAGGTGCTGAAGGCGCTCGAAGGCTGGCATCCCGGTTACATGGACTGGTGGAAGGACATGGGGCCGGACGGCTTCCAGGAATCGTTGGTCTATCTGCGCACCGCCTATTCGGTCGATCCGCGCGGTTGGGCCAAGTTCGACTACGTGCGGATGCCTGAATACCGCTGGGGCATTTTGCTTGCGCCGCAGGAAGAGAACCGCGTCATTCCGTTCGGCGAGGATTTCGGCAAGCCGGCCTGGCAGGAAGTCCCCGGTGAGCACCGCGCCATGCTGCGTCGCCTGATCGTGATCCAGGGCGACACCGAGCCCGCCTCGGTCGAGCAGCAGCGCCATCTCGGCAAGACCGCGCCCTCGCTCTACGACATGCGCAACCTGTTCCAGGTCAATGTCGAGGAAGGCCGCCATCTCTGGGCGATGGTCTACCTGCTGCAGAAATATTTCGGCCGCGACGGCCGCGATGAGGCCGACGACTTGCTGCGCCGCCGCTCGGGCGACGCGGATAGCCCACGCATGCTCGGCGCCTTCAACGAGGCGACGCCGGACTGGCTGTCGTTCTTCATGTTCACCTACTTCACCGACCGCGACGGCAAGATGCAGCTACACTCGCTGGCGCAGTCGGGCTTCGATCCGCTGTCGCGCACCTGCCGCTTCATGCTGACCGAGGAAGCGCATCACATGTTCGTCGGCGAGACCGGCATCACGCGTGTCGTGCAGCGCACCTGCGATGCGATGAACGAAGCCGGCATCTCCGATCCGAACGACATCGCCAGGATCCGCGCGCTCGGCGTGATCGACCTGCCGACCATCCAGAAGAAGCTGAACCTGCACTATTCGCTGTCGCTCGATTTGTTCGGCTCCGAAGTGTCGACCAATGCGGCCAACGCCTTCAACGCCGGCATCAAGGGCCGCTACAAGGAAACCACGATCGAGGACGATCACCAGCTCAAGAGCTCGACCTATCCGGTCATGAAGATGGTGGATGGTCAGATCAAGCTGGTCGACGAGCCCGCGCTGACCGCGCTCAACATGCGGCTGCGCGACGACTACACGCAGGATTGCGTCAAGGGCATGCTGCGCTGGAACAAGGTGATCTCGACCGCCGGCATCGACTACAAGCTCGCGGTGCCGAACACCGCCTTCCACCGCCAGATCGGCGAGTTCAAAAACATCCATGCGACGCCCGATGGCCTCTTGATCGACGATGCCACCTGGGCCAAGCGCAAGAACGACTGGCTGCCGTCGACCGCGGACGGCGACTTCATCGCCTCGCTGATGAAGCCGGTCACCGAACCCGGCGAGTTCGCCTCCTGGATCTCGGCGCCGAAGGTCGGCATCGACAACAAGCCTGGCGACTTCGAATATGTGAGGATCGAGAGCTGAGTTTCAGCTCACTCATGTAGCCCGGATGAGCGAAGCGATATCCGGGGTAGGACTGCCCCGCATGTCGCTTCGCTCATGCGGGCTACTTGCTCTCTCCTCCCGGAGGGGCCGAAAAGGGGTGAGCCGATAAGGTCCTGGCTCGCCCCTTTTCTTTTTTGATTTGTGGAAGGGTTGCTTAGGTGGGCTCTGCTCCACCTCGCCCCGCGTGCGGGGAGAGGTCGGAACGCATCGCAGGATGCGTTCCGGGTGAGGGGGAGCCTCCGCGAGTGCATCTGCCGCCGTGTATGCGGCAGCGGCCCCTCACCCCAACCCTCTCCCCGCGAAGAGCGGGGCGAGGGAGCACAGTTCCGTTGCGGTCGCTTATCGACCCAATCTCGTCACGCGCTCTACCCCGCGATCTCCAGACCCGCCGTCGCGTAGACCACGCCGCCATCGACCGCGATGGTGTTGCCGACGACATAGTCGCCGGCGCGCGAGGCGAGATAGATCGCGGTGCCCGCCATGTCCTCGTCGCTGCCGACCCGCCGCGACGGAACGCGTTGCGCGACTTCATCGGCGTGGTCGCGCGCCGCCCGGTTCATGTCGGACTTGAAGGCGCCCGGCGCGATCGCGGTGACGTTGATGTTGTCCTTGATCAGCCGCGTCGCCATGCGTCGCGTCAGATGGATCACCGCGGCCTTGCTCGCGGCATAGGAATAGGTCTCCATCGGGTTGACGAAGATGCCGTCGATCGAGGCGATGTTGATCACCTTGCCCGGTCTGTCGTGCGTCGCCGCCGCGCGCAGCGGCTTGGCCAGCGCCTTGGTCAGGAAGAAGATCGACTTGACGTTGAGGTCCATCACCTTGTCCCAGCCGCTTTCCGGGAATTCGTCGAAGTCCGCACCCCATGCCGCGCCGGCATTGTTGACGAGGATATCGAGCTTCGGCTCGCGCTTGATGATTTCACCGGCGAGCTTGTCGCAGCCTTCGACGGTCGAGATGTCGATCGGCAGCGCGATGCATTCGCCGTCATAGGCGGCGGACAGCTCCTGGGCGGTGGCCTCGCAGGGACCTGCCTTGCGCGCGGTGATGTAGACCTTGGCGGCGCCCTGCGCGAGGAAACCGGCCGCGATCATCTTGCCAATGCCACGCGATCCCCCGGTCACCAGTGCGACGCGGCCTTTCAGTGAGAACAGATCCTTGAACATGCGCTCCTCCATTGCGTTGCCGGTGGTTCTGAGCGCGGCCGGGGATCGAGTCAAGGAAGCTGAATACCCTCTCCCCCTGTGGGAGAGGGTGGCGCCGCAGGCGCCGGGTGAGGGGTCTCTATCCGCGGAGACAGACCCCTCATCCGTCGCGGATTTCGCATAGCCGATGCGTGGCATCGGCGATCTTCGAGAACGGTGGCCGCAGGCCACCTATGGCCACCTTCTCCCACAAGGAGAGAAGGGCAGCAGAGTTACGTGCTCACAAGGGAAGAAGGTTAGGCGATCACGCCGCGTCGATGCGACGGAAGCCGTTCCACACCGCGGTGGCGGCGCCGGAGGTCAGGACCGGCAGCAGGCGGGCGTCCTGGTAATTGCCGTTCAGCGAGACCCGCTGCAACGCCGTCAGATGGTCGGCGCTTTCGGCAAACAGCATGCCCGGCCGCGTCGTGACCGCAGTCCTGAAACCGATCACCTTCGCGAGGGCGAATTCGCGCTGCCCGGCGGCGATCCGGTCGCCATAGGGGTAGGCGAGATGCAGCGCCGGCCGTTGCAGCGCGTCCTCGATCCGCGCCCGGCTGGTCGCGAGCTCGAACGAGGCGATGGTCTCGCTCTGCTTGGCGAGATTGCAATGGGTGATAGTGTGCGCGCCGATGGTGACCAGCGGATCGTCGGCAAAGCCGCGCAACTCGTCCCAGGACATGCAGAGCTCGCGCGCGATGCCGCCCTCGTCGACGCCATGGTGGACGCACAGCTCGGAGATTGCGGCCTGCATCTCCTGCTCACCAGGTAGCGAACGCAGCCAGTCGTGCATGCGGCCGAATGCGGTCCGCTTGGCTTGCGGCGTCGCGGTGTCGATCCGCGTGATGATGCCGTCGATCGGCACCTCGATGGCGGACGCTGTCGCGATCACCCGCTCCAGCGCAATCCACCACAGTTTGCCGCAGCCCTCGGCGAAATCGCTTGCGACAAAGACGGTGAACGGCGCGCCGAACTCGCGCATGACAGGCAGCGCGAAATCGCGGTTGTCGCGATAGCCGTCGTCGCAGGTGAAGCAGGCGAAGCGCCGCGCGAAATTCCGTTCGGTGAGGCGGCGATGCGCCTCGTCCATGCTGACGATCTCGACGTCGAGTGCGCGCAGATGCGTCAGCATCGCGCGCAGGAAATCCGGCGTGACCTCGAGATGGTGGTTGGGCTGGAACGCGTCGCCGCGCCGCGGGCGGACGTGGTGCAGCATGAAGATGGTGCCGACGCCGGCGAAGATCGGCCGCAGCAGATGGTGTGCGCCGGAAAAATACAGCGCCTCCAGCCCGGCACGGATCACGGTGTTGCGGAGCTGTTTCATGAGGGCGCGGGGCCGCCGATTTGCATTCCGCCGCAAACTTAGCGAAAGACCACTGAAGAAACTGTTATCCCGATCCGACATGGAGCCCCGCCATGGTGCCTGATTTGGGGTTTGACAGTCAGCCAAGGGTTTGTTTTCTCTCTGCTTCCCGACCCCGCAGGATGCTGAATGCACGGACTTTTCAAGTGGAGTAGCAAGTGGTGGCCTGGGGTGATTCCGCTGGTCGTCCTGTGGGGTATCGCGGCCTGGACCTCAACGGCCACGGTCGAAGCGGACCTTGCCGCGCGCTCCAATGCCGCATTGAAGGACACCGTCCTCGACAAGCGCCGCATCGGCGTCGACGGCCGCGACGTCACCTTTGCGGCCAACGCCTTCTCTGAAGACGGCCGTCTCAGCGCGGTGGCGTCGGTCGAGGCCGTGCCGGGCGTGCGGCTCGTCAACGACGAGACCCGCCTCGTTCCGGAGGCCAAGCCGTTTGTCTGGTCCGCCGAACGCGACGTGGTGCGGGTCACGCTTGGCGGCAATGCGCCATTGCCGTCGAGCAAGAGCAAGCTGGCCGAGGCCGCGAAGGCCAACCTCGGTGGTGTTGAGGTGGTGGATCAGATGGCGCTCGCCCGCGGGGCGCCGTCGCGGTTCGACACGGCGGCGCTGTTGCTGCTCGACCAGATCGGCAAGCTGAAGGAAGGCAAGATCACGCTGACCGACAACAAGGTCAATCTCGCGGGCATGGCGCGCGAGCTCGGCGGACGCGAAGCGGTCGCGGCGGCGCTGAAGAACCTCCCGGAGGGCTATTCGATCGCCGCCAACGATATCAAGGCGCCGCCTTACGTGTTTCAGGCCTACAAGGACCCGGTCGCGGTGACGCTGACGCTGACCGGCTACGTGCCCGATAACAACGTGCATGCCGCGCTGGTCGCGGCCGCCGGCCGCAAGTTCTTCAGCGAGAAGGTGGTCGACAATCTCAAGGCCAGCCTCGGCGCGCCGTCAGGATTTGCGGCAGCGGTGGTGCCGGCGCTCGGCGCGCTGTCGCGGCTGTCGACCGGCACGCTCGTGGTGTCGGATCGCGAGGTGAAGCTGTCGGGCGATGCGCTCTATGATGCCGCGGCCGGCCAGATCCGCGACGGGCTCGGCAAGGATTTTCCGCAAGGCTGGCAGTACAAGGCCGAGGTCACGGTGAAGCCGGCGGCGGCGCCGGTCGATCCCACCGTGTGCCAGCAGCTGTTTTCCGAGATCCTCTCCAAGGGCAAGATCCGCTTCGAGTCCGGCAAGGCAGACATCGTTGCGGATTCCGCCGGCCTGCTCGACCGTCTGATCGAGACCGCGATGCGCTGTCCCAATGCGACGATCGAGGTCGCCGGCCATACCGACAGCGACGGTGAGGAAGCGGCGAACCAGGCATTGTCGGAGCGGCGCGCGCAGGCCGTGGTCGATTATCTCGTGCGCGCCGGTCTGCCGGCCAACCGCTTCACGCCGATCGGGTATGGCAGCACGCAGCCGCTGGCCGGCAACGAGAATGAAGACGGCAAGGCGCAGAACCGCCGCATCGAATTCGTGGTGAAGTAGCGATGACCGTGCTCGCGACATTCTTCTGGGGTTGGCTGCTCGGCGCAGCCCTGCTTGGCTTCGGCATGGGCTGGATCGCGGTGGTCCATCGGGCACAGGCCGTCTCGAAGGTGTGGATGATCTGGCTGGCCGTGCTCGCCGCCGCGCTGGTGGGGGCATCGTTCGCGCGGATCGTGCCCGGCCGCTTCGGCTATTGGCTCGATCTCTTCCTGTGCATGTTCGCGCTCTATCTCGTCGGCTGCGCGATCGGCTCCTGGCTGCGCGACTGGGTGGTTTCGCGCAGCAAGCCGGCGAGCTGACCCGAACCCTTGATCCAACGGACTTAAGCGATTTCGTCGGTCGCCGGCGGCGTCGCATCGATCATATTGTTTGACATTAATACGTACGTACGTATTAAATGCCGTCCATGCCAAAACCCTCTCTCCGCGATGCCATCCTCGACGCCGGCCTGAAGGAAATGTTCCGGACCGGCTATCACGGCACCAGCGTCCGCGACGTCACCGCGGCCGCCGGCGCGCCGCAGGGCTCGTTCACCAACCACTTCCGCTCCAAGGAGCTGTTCGCCTCCGAAGTGCTCGACCGCTACTTCCTCTATGTGCGCGGCCTCGTCGCCGAAGCGTTCGGCGACACGACGCTGGCGCCGCGCGAAAGGCTCCGGCGCTATTTCGATCTCATCACCGGGAAGCTGGCGCATGACGGCTTCACCCGCGGCTGCCTGATCGGCGATTTCAGCCTCGAGGCGTCGGGCTCGAGCGAGATGCTGCGCGAGCAGCTCGACGAGATCTTCCGGGAATGGCGCGCGCCGTTTGCGGCCTGCATCGCCGAAGCGCAGGCCAAGGACGAGATCGCGTCCGACTTCGATCCCGACGAGCTTGCCGATTTCCTGCTCGCATCCTGGCAGGGCGCGATGCTGCGCATGAAGGTCGAACGCAGCGCGGCTGCGCTCGAGCGTTTCAAGACGATCGCATTCCAAACCGTGTTCAAGGAGTTGCCATGACCATATCCGCCGACATCAGCCTGCATCATCGCGCCGTGCTTGGGTCCACGATGGCCTATCGCGAGCTTGGGCGCCGCGACGCGCCGCACGTGCTGTTCCTGCACGGCAATCCGACGTCATCGTACATTTGGCGCAACATCATGCCGCTGGTGGCGCCGGTCGGGCACTGCGTCGCGCCCGACCTGATCGGCTACGGCCAGTCCGGCAAGCCCGACATCGCCTACCGCTTCTTCGACCACGCGGACTATCTCGACGCGCTGATCGATGAGCTCGGCATCAGCTCGGCCTATCTCGTCGCGCAGGATTGGGGCACGGCGCTCGCGTTCCATCTTGCGGCACGTCGTCCGCAACTCGTGCGCGGGCTCGCCTTCATGGAATTCATCCGCCCGATGCGGGATTGGTCCGAGTTCCACCAGCACGAGGCTGCGCGGGAGACGTTCCGCAAATTCCGTACGCCGGGAGTAGGCGAAGCAATGGTCCTCGACAACAATGCGTTCGTCGAGCGCGTGCTGCCCGGTTCGATCCTGCGCACGCTCAGCGAGGAGGAGATGGAAGCCTACCGCGCGCCGTTTGCGACGCGCGACAGCCGCAAGCCGACATTGATGCTGCCGCGCGAACTGCCGATCGCAGGCGAACCTGCCGATGTCGATCGGGCGCTCACTGAGGCGCATGCGGCGCTTGCGGCATCGACCTATCCGAAACTGCTGTTTGCGGGGTCGCCTGGAGCATTGGTATCGCCGGCCTTCGCCACCGATTTCGCGGCGAAGTTGCAGCATTGTGCGCTCATTCAGCTCGGCGCCGGTGCGCACTATCTGCAGGAAGATCATCCGGAGGCGATCGGGCGCTCGGTTGCCGGCTGGATCGCCGGCGTCGAGGCCGCGAGCGCGCAACATCTCGCAGCATGAACGGATGGGAGAGCACGCCATGACCGACCTTTCGATCACCTATTGCCGCCCCTGTGGTTACGAGAAGCGCGCCAGGGAGGCCGCAGCGCTGCTGCGCGAGCGCCTCGGGCTCGATGCGGAGCTGGTGCCCGGCAAGGGCGGCGTCTTCGAGGTCAAGCTTGACGGCAAAGTGATCGCCCGCCGCGTCAAGGGGCATTTCCCCGATGCGGCGGAGATCGCCGCCGCGGCGGCAGCGGCGCAGGCATAGCGATACGCGGGCTTACCAAATCGCCGTCGCATGACCCATGCGGCGGCGATTTTCACTGCACGGGCGTCGCGCGTTATGCCTGCTCCCCGTAGTTTTCCGGATGGTCTTGCGCACCGATCGGCGGGCTAACTGCCGCACGTGCATGTCAAGCCTTGTCGAACGTGGCGGGAAACGCGCATATTTGTGCATCCGCTGTCATGAATCATCCCTAATATCTTGAAGATGCGCGTTTTATTGTCGTTTGACGAATTCCACTCCGGCTTAAAACGCGCTACACGGGGCGGGGCACAGCGAAGCGCCGGCGCAGTTCGCCCGGGAGCCGTCGTCGCGGGATCGCAATTCGAGGTCTAGATGCTGGAAGCAATACGCAGGGCGATGGCGTTTCTGCGCCAGAAGCAAATCCTGCATCGGCTGGGTGTTGTCATCAGCATCGCCGTCATCGGCATCGCCTGCTACGTCCTCTATCACATGCTGCGGGGCATCGACACCAATGAGGTGCTCGAGGCCATCAAGAGCACCGAGCCGCGGCAAATCGCGCTGGCGGGACTGTTCGTCGCAGCCGGCTACTTCACCCTGACCTTCTACGATCTGTTCGCGGTGCGCGCGATCGGCCACGCCCACGTGCCCTATCGCATCAATGCGCTCGCGGCGTTCACCTCCTATTCGATCGGCCACAATGTCGGCGCCAGCGTCTTCACCGGCGGCGCGGTGCGCTACCGGATCTATTCGGCCTGGGGATTGAACGCAATCGACGTCGCCAAGATCTGCTTTCTCGCCGGTCTCACCTTCTGGCTCGGCAATGCCGCGGTGCTCGGGCTCGGCATCGCCTATCACCCCGAGGCCGCCGCCAACATCGACCAGCTGCCGCCCTGGCTGAACCGCACGCTGGCCTTCGCGATCATCATCGCGCTGGTCGCCTATGTGGTCTGGGTCTGGACGCAGCCGCGGGTGGTCGGCCGCGGCCCCTGGACGGTGACCCTGCCGGGCGGTCCGCTGACCCTGCTGCAGATCGCGATCGGCATCGTCGATCTCGGCTTCTGCGCGCTGGCAATGTACGTGCTGGTGCCGGACGAGCCCAATCTCGGCTTCGTCGTGGTCGCGGTCATTTTCGTGTCGGCGACCCTGCTCGGCTTCGCCAGCCACTCCCCCGGCGGGCTTGGGGTGTTCGACGCCGCCATGCTGGTCGGCCTCTGGCAGATGGACCGCGAGGACCTGCTCGGCGGTATGCTGTTGTTCCGCCTGCTCTACTATATTGCGCCGTTCGTCATATCTGTAATCTTGCTGACGTTTCGGGAGGTTATCGTTGGCGCCCGACTCAAACGGCTGCCGCAGGCTGATTCGGGTTCCCGCGCAGAGCCGCATCATGAGGCGGTTCTGGTCCGCAAGCGCGGTGACTCCGGCGTCTGATGAAGCGGCCCGATGCCTCCCGAGGGACGGTCGCTATGGCCGCGCCTGGGCGAGACATGAACCGACGGGAAGAAAGCCGCCGCGATGGCAATTGACGATTCTCCGCCTTCCATATTCTCGCCCTGGCCTGACCGGCTGCGCCATTCCGCGCTGATCCTGCTTGCCGCAGCGCTGGCCTTGAGCGTGGTGGTCGCGCTCGGCGAATTGTCGCTGGTGCGCGCCTGCGCGGTGTTCGTCTGCATCGCGGCCGCGGCCCTGGTGCCATGGCGGCTGCATGATGCCGGCACCTCGCGCGAGGATGTTCGCCACGGCAATCCGGTCGAGGCTACCGCCGTCAGCGCCGTCGTCGCCGGCATGCCGGATCCGGCTGTGCTGCTCGATCGCGCCGGCCGCGTCATCCATCTCAACGCCGCCGCCTCGCAACTCGCGCCGGCGTTGCGCAAGAACGAGCTGGCGCAATTTGCCCTGCGTTCGCCGGAGATTATCACCGCATTGCGCGAGGCGATCGCGACCACCGAGCCGCGCCGCGCCACCTACAGCGATCACGTTCCGGTCGATCGCTGGATGGAACTGGTGATCACGCCGGTGCCGGTGCCGACCCAGTTCGGCGGCACCGAGAAGTGCATGCTGATGACCTTCCACGATCTGACGCCGCTGCGCCGGGTCGAGGAGATGCGCGCCGATTTCGTCGCCAATGCCAGCCACGAGCTGCGCACGCCGCTCGCCGCGCTGTCCGGCTTCATCGACACGCTGCAGGGGCCGGCACGGGAGGACGCGCGGGCGCGCGAGCGCTTCCTCGGCATCATGCACACCCAGGCCACCCGGATGGCGCGGCTGATCGACGACCTGCTGTCGCTGTCGCGAGTCGAGCTGTCGGCCCATGTGCGGCCCGAGGCGTCGATCGACATCGTGCCGATCATCCGCCAGGTGGCCGACGGGCTTGAGGCGCTGGCCAGCGAGCGCCAGGTCGAGATCGATGTCGACCTGCCTCAGGCCCCGGTCATGATCGCCGGCGACCGCGAGGAACTGCTCCGCCTGTTCGAGAACCTGATCGAGAACGCGCTCAAATACGGTGCCTCGGGCGGCCGCGTCATAGTGTCGCTTAATCAGACCGTTTCGGGCGCATCAGGCGAGGGGACCCCCGAAATCCGTGTCCTGGTACGGGATTTCGGCCCCGGCATCGCCCCGGAGCACCTGCCGCGGCTGACCGAACGGTTCTACCGGGTGGACGTCGGCGACAGCCGAAACCAGGGCGGAACGGGCCTCGGATTATCGCTGGTGAAACATATTCTTAACCGTCATCGCGGGCGTCTTGTGATCGAAAGCGTGCCGAACAATGGCGCCACTTTTACCGCCTGTTTTCCCTGGCCGAAGAGCCCGTTGCCGACCCAAAGCTAAGCGTTTTCAGTCGCTTAGAACTGTCATCCAAGTGTCATCCAACCTTCGTAAAAGCGGCACCGACCGCTCTTAGATGGACCGGCGTGAGCGCGATCGGGCGCATTCGGCGCTTCGCTCACAAGATGGAGACCACCCCATGAATTTCATCAAAGCAATCGTCGCTGCCGGCCTGGTGGCCGCGTCGACGTCGGCCTTCGCTGCCGATATTACCGGCGCGGGCGCAACGTTTCCGTTCCCGATCTATTCGAAGTGGGCTGACGCCTACAAGAAGGACACCGGCAATGGCCTGAACTATCAGTCGATCGGTTCGGGCGCCGGCATCAAGCAGATCCAGGCCAAGACCGTGACCTTCGGTGCGACCGACGCGCCGCTCAAGGCGGAGCAGCTCGAGAAGGACGGCCTCGTCCAGTGGCCGATGGTGATGGGCGCGATCGTTTCGGTCGTGAACGTCGAAGGCGTCAAGCCGGGCGATCTCGTGCTCTCCGGCGAAGTGCTCGGCGACATCTATCTCGGCAAGATCACCAAGTGGAACGACGCGGCGATCGCCAAGCTCAATCCGAAGCTGACCCTGCCGGCCGATGCGATCACCGTCGTCCGCCGTTCGGATGGTTCGGGCACCACCTTCAACTTCACCGACTACCTCTCCAAGTCGAACGCCGACTGGAAGTCCAAGGTCGGTTCCGGCACCGTGGTCGAATGGCCGGTCGGCGTCGGCGCCAAGGGCAACGAAGGCGTTGCCGGCAACATCAGCCAGACCAAGAACGCGATCGGCTATGTCGAATACGCCTACGCCAAGCAGAACAAGCTGACCTACACTGCGCTGGTCAACAAGGCCGGCAAGACCGTGCAGCCGACCATTGCCGCCTTCCAGGCTGCTGCGTCGAATGCCGACTGGTCCAAGGCCCCCGGCTATTACGTGATCCTGACCGACCAGCCCGGCGAAGCCTCCTGGCCGATCACCGCGGCGACCTTCATCCTGATGCACAAGGACTCGACCGACAAGGCGGCCTCGCAGGAAGCGCTCAAGTTCTTCAAGTACGCCTTCGAGAAGGGTGGCAAGGCGGCCGAAGAGCTCGACTACATCCCGATGCCGGACTCGGTCGTCAAGCTGATCGAGAAGACCTGGTCCTCGGACATCAAGAGCTAAGTCCAACGCTTCGAATGAGGCCTGTGCCGCCTCCCAAGGGGGCGGCACAGGTTGAGCGACCAAGACCGGGCCCCATCACCGCGGCAAGAAACGCGGCAAGATACGCGGATTGGGCCCGGGGTTCGCGCCCCGGGAGGCGCAACCGGAACGACGTCCGGCCTCATGCGTCGATGAAGATCGCTTCGGGGGCGTAGCGGTTGGTGCAGCTTTTAAATAAAAAAGAGGAAATTGGCGTGGCAGACATGGCTGTTCAGAGCGATGTGATGGAAGCCGCCGGACCTTACGATCGCGCCAAGGCCCTCAGCGCCTTCAAGCTGGGTGACCTCACCTTCTATTGGATCACCCGCATCTCGGCGATTTCGGTCCTGTTGATCCTCGGCGGCATCATCCTGTCGCTGATCGTCGGCGCCTGGCCGGCGATGAAGGAATACGGCTTCGCCTTCCTCTGGACCCAGCGCTGGGCGCCCTCGGCCGATCCGCCGGTACTCGGCGCGCTCGGCCCGATCTACGGCACGCTGATCACCTCGGTCATCGCGATGCTGATCGCGATCCCGGTCGGCATCGGCATCGCCGTGTTCCTCACCGAGCTCTGCCCGCAGATGCTGCGCCGCCCGATCGGCATCGCCATCGAACTGCTCGCCGGCATCCCCTCGATCATCTACGGCATGTGGGGCTTCTTCGTGCTGGGCCCGTTCCTGGCCAATACCTTCCAGCCCTTCATGATCCGGATCTTCGAGGGCGTTCCGGTGCTGGGCGCGGTGTTCGCTGGCCCGCCGTCCTATCTCAGCCTGTTCAACGCGGCGCTGATCCTTGCCATCATGGTGCTGCCCTTCATCACCGCGATCTCGGTCGACGTGTTCAAGACCGTGCCGCCGGTGCTCAAGGAAGCCGCCTACGGCATGGGCTGCACCACCTGGGAAGTCGTCCGCAGCGTCGTGATCCCCTACACAAGGGTCGGCGTGATCGGCGGCATCATGCTGGCGCTCGGCCGCGCACTCGGCGAGACCATGGCGGTGACTTTCATCATCGGCAACTCGTTCCGCATCTCGTCGTCGATCTTCGCGCCGGGCACCACGATCTCGGCGGCGATCGCTAGCGAATTTGCCGAGAGCGACGGCCTGCACCAGTCCGGCCTGATCCTGCTTGGCCTCCTGCTGTTCGTGCTGACCTTCTTCGTGCTCGCCGGCGCCCGGCTGATGCTGATGCGGCTTGAAACGAAAGCGGGGAAGTAGCGCCATGAACCCGATCTACAAATCCCGCCGCCGCAGCGACATCGTCATCCGCGCACTTTGCGTCGGCGCGGCGCTGTTCGGCGTCACCTGGCTGGCGCTGATCCTGTTCACGCTGGTCTATAACGGCCTGGCCGGCCTCAGCGTGCAGCTGTTCACCCAGAACACGCCGCCGCCGGGCTCGACCGAGGGCGGTCTGCTCAACGCCATCGTCGGCTCGGTCATCATGACCGTGATCGGCGTCGGCATCGGCGCGCCGCTCGGCCTGTTCGCCGGCACTTACCTCGCCGAATACGGCAAGCACGACAAGCTCACCTCGGTGATCCGCTTCATCAACGACATCCTGCTCAGCGCGCCGTCGATCATCATCGGCCTGTTCATCTACGGCGCGGTCGTGGTGCCGATGCGCGGCTTCTCGGCGATCGCTGGCAGCCTTGCGCTCGCCGTGATCGTGATCCCGGTCGTGCTGCGCACCACCGAGGACATGCTGCTGCTGGTGCCCAATCCGCTGCGCGAGGCGGCCTCCGCGCTGGGCCTGCCGCGCTCGCTGGTGATCAAGCGGATCGCTTATCGTGCTGCGCGATCGGGTCTGATTACCGGCGTGCTGCTGGCGACCGCCCGCGTTGCCGGCGAGACCGCGCCGCTGCTGTTCACCGCGCTGTCGAACCAGTTCTTCAGCTGGGACTTGACCAAGACGATGGCCAACCTGCCGGTGACCATCAACAACTTCGTGCAGAGCCCCTACGCCTACTGGAAAGAGCTGGCGTGGAGCGGCGCACTGCTCATCACATTCACCGTGCTCGCACTGAATATCGGCGCGCGCATCCTTGGTGCCGAAAGGGCCGCAAAATGACCGAGCTTTCCGTCTCAACGACTGCCGCGGGCCACGTTCCCCAGGTTCCGCTTCCCGAAGCGCAGCCGAAAGTCACGGTGCGCAACCTCAACTTCTATTACGGCGAGCATCACGCGCTGAAGAACATCAACCTGACGCTCGGCACCAACCGCGTCACGGCGTTCATCGGCCCGTCCGGCTGCGGCAAGTCGACCCTGCTGCGCATCTTCAACCGGATGTATGACCTCTATCCGGGCCAGCGCGCGGTCGGCCAGCTGATGCTGGATCAGACCAACATTCTCGATCCCAAGCTCGACCTCAATCTGCTGCGCGCGCGGGTCGGCATGGTGTTCCAGAAGCCGACGCCGTTCCCGATGACGATCTACGAGAACATCGCCTTCGGCATCCGCCTCTACGAGAAGATCTCGAAGTCCGAGATGGACGACCGGGTCGAGAAGGCGTTGCGCGGCGGCGCGCTGTGGAACGAGGTCAAGGACAAGCTGAACGCTTCCGGCCTGTCGCTCTCCGGCGGCCAGCAGCAGCGCCTGTGCATCGCGCGCACCGTGGCGGTGCGTCCCGAAGTGATCCTGTTCGACGAGCCGTGCTCGGCGCTCGATCCGATCTCGACCGCCAAGGTCGAGGAGCTGATCCAGGAGCTCTCCGAGGACTACACGATCGCGATCGTCACCCACAACATGCAGCAGGCGGCGCGCGTCTCCGACAAGACCGCCTTCATGTATCTCGGCGAGCTGATCGAATTCGACGACACCAACAAGATCTTCACGTCGCCGAGCGATCGACGGACCCAGGACTACATCACCGGCCGATTCGGCTAGAGCATGATCCGGAAAAGTGGGAACCGGTTTTCCGATCGGATCATGCTGAAACATGGACACGAGATCATGATCCCCCGGGGATCATGATCGAGGGGAGAGGGACGATGGCTTCTGAACATACCGCCAAGGCATTCGACAGCGACCTGCAGGAATTGACCCGCCTGGTCGCCGAGATGGGCGGCCTCGTCGAGCGGATGATTACCGAGTCGGTCGACGCGCTGATCCGGCGCGACGTCGCGCTCGGCAAGCGCGTGGTCGCCGCCGACATCGAGATCGACAATCTGCAGCGCGTCATCGAAGAGCGCGCGGTGCTGACGATCGCCCGCCGCCAGCCGATGGCGATCGACCTGCGTGAAATCGTCAGCGCAATGCGCGTCGCCACCGATCTCGAGCGGATCGGCGACCTCGCCAAGAACATGGGCAAGCGCGTCGCGGCGCTGGAGAGCGATTTCCAGCCGCTGAAGCTGATCCGCGGCCTGGAGCACATGACCGACCTCGTGCTGTCGCAGGTCAAGTCGGTGCTCGACGCCTATGCCGCGCACGATCTGCCGGCGGCGATGAACGTCTGGAAGGGCGACGAGGAAGTCGATGCGATCTGCACCTCGCTGTTTCGCGAGCTGCTCACCTACATGATGGAGGATCCGCGCAACATCTCGTTCTGCATCCATCTGATGTTCTGCGCCAAGAATATCGAGCGGATCGGCGATCACGCCACCAATATCGCCGAGACCGTGTTCTACATGATCGAAGGCCAGCAGATCACCGACAAGCGCCCGAAGGGCGACATGACCAACTTTGCCACCACGGTGCCGGGTACCTGACATGATCCACGCGTGCGGAAATGGATTGTCTTCGCGACAAATCGTTTCCGCGGGGATCATGCCGACGGAAGTAAGCGTTTCGGTTTGCGTCTGGGCAACGGATCACCACAGAGAAAGAACTTAGACCGATGAGCGCACGCATTCTGGTAGTCGAAGACGAGGAAGCGCTGACGACGCTGTTGCGCTACAACCTCGATGCGGAAGGCTACGATGTTGAGACGGTGGGGCGCGGCGACGATGCCGACACCCGCCTGAAGGAGCGCGTTCCCGACCTCGTGGTACTCGACTGGATGCTGCCGGGCCTGTCCGGCATCGAGCTGTGCCGCCGCCTGCGGGCGCGGCCCGAGACCAAGCAGCTTCCGATCATCATGCTGACCGCGCGCGGCGAGGAGAGCGAGCGCGTGCGCGGGCTCGCCACGGGCGCCGACGATTACATCGTCAAGCCGTTCTCGGTGCCGGAACTGCTGGCACGGGTGAAGGGCCTGTTGCGCCGCGCGAGCCCGGAACGTCTTGCGACCGTGCTGACCTATGGCGACATCGAGCTCGACCGCGAGAAGCGCCGCGTGGCGCGCTCGGGCCGTCCGATCGATCTCGGGCCGACCGAGTATCGCTTGCTCGAATTCTTCCTCGAGCATCCCGGCCGCGTGTTCAGCCGCGAGCAGCTGCTCGACAGCGTCTGGGGCCGCGACATCTATATCGATGAACGCACCGTCGACGTGCATATCGGCCGGCTGCGCAAGCTGCTCAATCCGGGCCGCGAGCAGGATCCGATCCGCACCGTGCGCGGCGCCGGCTATGCGCTCGACGACCGCTTCGCAAAGGCCGAGCCGCAGCCGTAACGGCGCGTGTCGCGAGCACACGCCACAACGCCGCAAGCGGTGACGTGAATTGGTTCGTTATCGCGTGAGGTGAGCACACTGTCTGGCTCCCTCCCCCCTTGCGGGGGAGGGTTGGGGAGAGGGGTGCCGCTTGCGCTGACGGTTGCGAAGAATGCAAGCAGAGCGCAAGCGCCGTCGGTTCGGTTGAGAGGATGTCGCTACGCGTCTTCCGCCACAGCCCGGGGCTCACCCCTCTCCCCAACCCTCCCCCGCAAGGGGGGAGGGAGCCCGACGTGCGTGCTCACCTCACGTCATGCACCGCGCCTAGCTCGGGTCTTGATGCGCATGCGTCGACAAAAAAATCCCCGCTTTTGCGGGGATTTGCTTTTGCAGTCCAGGCTAGTTTTTCCCGAGTGCTTACTTGATCTGTGGCTTCGCCGACGGCCTGCGGCGGTCGCCGGCGGGCTGGTAGGCGACGCGCGAGTGATGCGCGCAATAGGGCAGGCCGCCGAGTGCCTTGCCGCCGCAGAAGAAGAATTCCGGGCTCGACGGATCGCCGACCGGCCAGTGGCAGGTGGCCTCGTTGAGCTCGAGCAGCGACAGCCGCTGGCTCATCGGCACCACGTTGTCGTAGGAGATCGGATCGGCCTCCATCTCGACCTCGAAGGCGTGCGCGAGCGCGGTGTTGCCGCGCGAGACCGGGCGCGCCACCCGCATCATGTGCTGGGCGGGACGGGCCTTGCGCTGCCGCGGGGCGGCTGTCGAGGGGGCCTTGGCGCGGCCGGAGAGGCCGAGCCGGTGCACTTTGCCGATCACGGCGTTTCGCGTCACATTGCCAAGTTCCGCTGCGATCTGGCTGGCCGAAAGGCCAGACTCCCAGAGCTTCTTCAGCTGCTCGACGCGATCGTCGGACCAGGTCAATACCGTCATCGCATTCTTCCTTTCGCATGGCGCCGGCCAGTCATTGGAACGGCGCTGCGAGCCAAATCTGGACAAATATCCCTGCGGCCAGAATCCCTTAGCCCTCGCCGGGCGCGGTCTTGCGCCCGAACGTTTACGTGAGACACGAAGGCTACTTAGAGGGTCCAGTACTGCCGCACGAGATGTCGTACCCGACAGGCCAAACGCTACAATATGGCGTGACTCTGGCGCAAGAGTCCGCGGCCGTGCGTCCACATGTTCCCACAAAGTTAAGCATTGCAATGAGGCTTTTCCACCGCACCGGAATGCTCCGGATTGCGCTGGTTTCGCATTGCAGGAAGGCCGGCAAGGGCAGGCTCCCGGCGATTGACACCGACCAGCCGCCGCATAGAATGGCCCTCACGTGCCGCCCGCAAAGGCGGCACGTTTTGTTTTCCGAAGCTGGCCGTTGCTGCGCTGGCGTCAAGGCGCGCGGCAATCGTCGGTTCAAAACCGTCAGTGAACGCCATGACCAACAGCGCCTCGTCGCATCTGCTCCCCGTCTTCGCCAGGGTCGATCTCGGCTTTGAGCGCGGTGAGGGCGCCTGGCTGATCGCAACCAACGGCGACCGCTATCTCGATTTCACCTCTGGTGTCGCGGTGAACGCGCTCGGGCATGCGCATCCGCATCTGGTCAAGGCGCTGCAGGAACAGGCGACCAAGCTCTGGCACATGTCGAACCTGTTCAAGAGCCCGGACGGCGAGGTGCTCGCGGCGCGGCTCTGCGAGCAGAGCTTTGCGGACTTCGTGTTCTTCTGCAATTCCGGCGCGGAAGCGATGGAGGGCGTGATCAAGCTGGTCCGCCACTATCACTTCTCCAAGGGCCATGGCGAGCGCTACCGCATCATCACCTTCGAGGGCGCCTTCCACGGCCGCACGCTGGGCACGCTGGCTGCGACCGGCTCGGCGAAATATCTCGAGGGCTTCGGCCCGCCGATGGACGGCTTCGACCAGGTGCCGCATGGCGACATCGAGGCGGTCAAGAAGGCGATCGGCCCGCACACCGCCGGCATCCTGATCGAGCCCGTGCAGGGCGAGGGCGGCGTGCGCTCGGCGCCGCAGGCGTTCTTCAAGGCCTTGCGCGCGCTCTGCGACGAGCATGGCCTGTTGCTGGCGTTCGACGAGGTGCAGACCGGCATGGGCCGCACCGGCGAACTGTTCGCCTACAAGCGCACCGGCGTCACGCCGGACGTGATGTCGCTGGCGAAAGCGCTCGGTGGCGGTTTCCCGATCGGCGCGGTGCTGGCGACGGCGCAGGCGGCGGCCGGCATGGCGCCGGGTTCGCACGGCTCGACCTTCGGCGGCAACCCGCTCGCGGTCGCAGCCGCCAATGCCGTGCTCGACGTCATGCTGAAGCCGGGCTTCTTCGACCATGTGCAGAAGATGTCGCTGCTGCTCAAGCAGAAGCTCGCTTCCGTGATCGACCGCTATCCCGGCGTGCTGTCGGAGGTGCGCGGCGAGGGCCTGTTGATCGGCGTCAAGGCCGTGGTGCCGTCGGTCGACCTGATCGCCGCGCTGCGCAGCGAGAAGCTGCTTACCGTCGGCGCCGGCGACAATGTGGTGCGGTTCCTGGCGCCCCTGATCGTGACCGAGGCCGAGATCGACCAGTCGATCACCTCGCTCGAGCGCGCTTGCGCAACGCTCTCGGCGGGACAGCCGAAGAAGGCGGCGGGGTGATGAGCAAGCCGGTCCGTCACTTCCTCGACATCGACGAGCTGCCGCTCGCCGAGCTACGCAACATGCTCTCCGCCGGAGCCGCCATGAAGGCGAAGCTGAAGGCGCATGAGAAGGGCAGGAAGCCGCTCGAAGGCAAGACGCTCGCGATGATCTTCGAGCGCCCGTCGACCCGCACAAGGGTGTCGTTCGACGTCGGCATGCGCCAGCTCGGCGGTGAATCCATCATGCTGACCGGCGCAGAGATGCAGCTCGGCCGCGGTGAGACCATCGCCGACACCGCGCGCGTGCTGTCGCGCTATGTCGATGCGATCATGATCCGCATCCTCAACCATGACGCGCTGCTCGAACTCGCGGCTCATGCCACCGTTCCCGTCATCAACGGCCTGACCCGGCGCTCGCATCCCTGCCAGGTGATGGCCGATCTCATGACCTACGAGGAAAATCGCGGCTCGATCGAGGGCAAGACGGTGGCCTGGACCGGCGACGACAACAACGTGCTGGCCTCCTGGGCGCACGCGGCCGAACGGTTCAAGTTCCAGCTCAATGTCGCGACCCCGCCGGAGCTTTCGCCGAAGAAGCCGATGCGCGACTGGATCAAGGCGACCGGCGCGCCGATCAAGCTCGGCACCGATCCGGAAGCCGCCGTGCGCGGCGCCGACTGCGTCGTCACCGACACCTGGGTGTCGATGGGCGACAAGGAGGGTGAGCACCGTCACAACGTGCTGCGGCCCTATCAGGTCAATGCCAAGCTGATGTCGCTCGCCAAGCCTGACGCCCTGTTCATGCACTGCCTGCCCGCGCATCGCGGCGAGGAGGTCACCGACGAGGTGATCGACGGGCCGCAATCCGTGGTGTTCGACGAGGCGGAAAACCGCCTGCATGCGCAGAAGGGCATTCTGGCCTGGTGCTTTAACGAAGTCGCGTAGGCGCAGCTAAGTAAGCGTTGTCGTCCCGGGCTAGCGAAGCGCGACCCGGGACCGATAACCACCGTTGTAAATTTTGCGAAAGCTGGGGCCCCAGCTTGGCGCAGCAACTCACATCGGTGGTTATGGGTCCCTGCTTTCGCAGGGACGACGGAGATATCCGCCTTAGTGAACCCCTTTATTTCACGGTCCGAGACCCCAGATAGAGCGCCATGGTTTCACAATCCCCCGACATCAAAATCACGACCGAGACGCCCACTCGCGCGCCGTCAGCGGTTCCTGTCGACGATACCGTGCTGGCCTTCGAGGTCGGCGCGCTGGACTTGCGTGGCCGGCTGACCCGGCTCGGCCCCGCGCTCGACGAGATCCTGCACAAGCACGATTATCCGCCGGCGGTTGGCAAGCTGCTCGGCGAGGCCATCGTGCTGACTACGCTGCTCGGTTCGTCCGTCAAGTTCGAGGGTCGATTCATCCTGCAGACCCGGACCGAAGGCCCGGTCTCGCTGCTGATCGTCGATTTCCAGGCGCCCGACCGGCTGCGTGCCTATGCGCGTTACGACGCGGCGCTTCTCAAGCCGGGACAGACCTCAGGCGAGCTGCTCGGCAAGGGCCACCTTGCGATGACCATCGATCAGGGCTCGAACACCAGCCGCTACCAGGGGCTGGTCGCGCTCGACGGCGGCGGCCTCGAAGAGGCGGCCCACGAATATTTGCTGCGCTCGGAGCAGATTCCGACGCGGGTGCGGCTTGCGGTCGGCGAGGAGATGCGCGGCGGCGAAGGCGGCAAGCTGCACTGGCGCGCCGGCGGAATCCTGCTGCAATTCCTGCCCAAGGCGCCGGAGCGCGCCAAGCAGGCCGATCTGCATCCCGGCGATGCGCCGGAGGGCACGGCGACGCACAGCGTGCCGGATGACGACGCCTGGGTCGAGGGTCAGTCGCTGATCTCGACCGTCGAGGATGTCGAGCTGATCGATCCCGATCTCTCCGGCGAGCGGCTGTTGTACCGCCTGTTCCACGAGCGCGGCGTTCGCGTCTTCAACCCGCAACCGCTGCGCGCGCAGTGCTCCTGCTCGCGCGATGCGGTGTCGTCGATGCTGAAGAGCTTTGCGCCGAACGATCGCGCCGAGATGGTCAAGGACGGCAAGGTCGTCGTGACCTGCGAGTTCTGCTCGTCGGTCTACGAGTTCACGCCGCAGGAAGCCGGCGTCGAGTAGACGCGTTCGTCGTCACACACAACGCGTCTGTTTCTGGATACGGATAGGCCGCGGCGTACTGGATGCCCCGCCGGAGCCTGTCATCGGGCTCGCCGAAGGCGAGACCCGGTGGCGGGGCATGACAACGGGGGCTAATTCAACACCCGCTTCCCGTCCGGGCTCGGACTGTCGAGCGAGAAGGTCGGCACGTCGATCTCAAAACGTTCGCCGGCTTCGGTGACCATCTGATAGCTGCCGGTCATGAAGCCGGATGCGGTGGGCAGCGGCACGCCGCTCGTGTATTCGAAGCGTTCGCCGGGCGCCAGCACCGGCTGCTCGCCGACCACGCCTTCGCCGCGCACCTCCTGGCGGCGGCCGGTGGCGTCGGTGATGATCCAGTGCCGCGTGCGCAGCTGCACCGTTTCCGGGCCCGAATTGACGATCACGATCTTGTAGGACCAGAAATATTCGCGCCGGTCGACCGACGAGCGATCCGGCATGAAGTTCGGCTCGACGGTGACTTCGATCTGGCGGGTAACGGCGCGGTACATACGGCTCAATCCGATAATCTCGGCGCGTGATCTGTTCTGACCGGATCACGCACAAACAGGGCGCCATCATAGCCAATTGGTCAGCCGGAACCAATCGCCTGCCGGGCCGTGAAAAGCCGGACTTGGGCAGCCGGGCTTGGGCAGCCGGATTTGGAAAGCGGAGCTCGGAAAGCCGGATTTGGGGCCGTCCGTTCATCGCGGTTTCAACATAGTTCCGCTCTAAAGCGCGGCCGCATGTCGCCGCACTCTGCGCTTTGTCGGCAAGTCGTACGCGAATAGTATCTTTTCAGCTGGGCATGCGGGCGTCCGCGGCCGACACGGTGTTTGATGAGCTCGATTGCCGATCCCATAGCCGGTGCGCCGGCGGCTGACGCCAAGGCCGAGGCCAAGAGCGACACCAGGAGCGAGGCCAGGGCGAAGGCTGCCGCGCCCGCGATCACGCTGCCGGCGACCGGTGAGCGCGAGCTCAGGCTCGACCTGTTCCGCGGGCTCGCGCTGTGGCTGATCTTCATCGATCATCTGCCGACCAATCTTCTGACCTGGCTCACGATCCGCAATTACGGCTTCTCCGACGCCACCGAGATATTCATCTTCATCTCCGGCTACACCGCGGCCTTCGTCTATGGCCGCGCGATGCTGGAGGGCGGCTTCGTGATCGCGACTGCGCGCATCCTGCGCCGGGTCTGGCAGATCTACGTCGCGCATGTCTTCCTGTTCACGATCTTCCTCGCCGAGATCTCCTACGTCGCGACCTCGTTCGAGAACCCGCTCTACAGCGAGGAAATGGGGATCATGGACTTCCTCAAGCAGCCCGACGTCACCATCGTCCAGGCGCTGCTGCTGCGCTTCCGGCCCGTCAACATGGACGTGCTGCCGCTCTATATCGTCCTGATGCTGTTCCTGCCGCTGATCCTGTGGCTGATGAAATGGAAGCCCGACGTGACGCTTGGCCTGTCGGTCGTGCTCTACGCGCTGACCTGGCAGTTCGACCTTTATCTGTCGGCCTATCCGAACGGCTTCTGGGCGTTCAATCCGTTCGCCTGGCAATTGCTGTTCGTGTTCGGCGCCTGGTGCGCGCTCGGCGGCGCGCGACGGATGTCGCGCATCCTGTCGTCGAACATCACGATGTGGATCTGCATCGTCTATCTGGTCGCCGCGTTCTTCGTGACGCTGACCTGGTACGTGCCGCAGCTCGGCCACATCATGCCGAAGCTCATCGAGCAATGGATGTATCCGATCAACAAGACCGACCTTGACGTGTTGCGGTTCGCGCATTTCCTCGCGCTCGCAGCCCTCACCGTGCGCTTCCTGCCCCGGGATTGGCCGGGCTTGAAATCGCCCTGGCTGCGACCATTGATCCTGTGTGGCCAGCATTCGCTTGAGATATTCTGTCTCGGGGTATTCCTCGCCTTTGCCGGTCACTTCGTGCTTGCCGAAGTCTCCGGCGGTGCTGCACTGCACGCCTTGATCAGTGTCTGCGGCATCCTCATCATGTGCGGGATGGCGTGGATTATTTCGTGGTACAAGCACTCCGCCGACAAAGGCGCCTCGAAAAAAGGTGCCGCCGGCAACGCCGATATGGCGGGAGGGGGAGCATGAAGTCCGCGCAGACGATGCTGGGCCTGATGCTGCTGGCCGCCTGTTTGGCGGCGGCGCCCGTGCGCGCCGGCGACACCCCCGATCCTGCACCACCGGCACCGCCCTGCGACGTGCCCGCCTATCTGCTGGCGAGCGAAAGCTCGCTGCCGAAGGTCACCGATGCGGTGAAGGCCAACCAGCCGCTCAACGTGCTGGTGGTGGGCAGCCGCTCCTCGACCATCCAGGGCAACGAGGCGAGTGCCTATCCGGCCGAGCTGCAGGCGGCGCTGAAGGAGGCATTTCCGTCGGCGACCATCGATCTATCCGTAGAATTACAGGGAAAGAGCACGGCCGAAGAGACCGCGGGAACTCTCGTTAAGCTTGTCGAAGCAAAAAAGCCTACTTTGGTTATCTGGCAGACCGGAACGGTCGATGCTATGCGAGCGGTCGATCCCGACGAATTCCGTACCGCCATCAACGACGGCGTTGTTGCGTTGCGGGGCGCCGGGACTGACGTGGTGCTGGTCAATCTGCAATACAGCCCGCGTACGGAGACGATGATCTCTGCACCGCCATATCTCGACAATATGAAGGTGGTGGCGCAGCAGCACGACGTTCCGCTGTTCGACCGGTTCGCGATCATGAAGCAGTGGAGCGACGCCGGATATTTTGATCTGTTCAGCACCTCGCATGGTGTCGATCTGGCCAAGAAGGTTCACGCCTGTCTCGGCCGGGCCCTTGCGAAATTCGTGATCGATGCGGCCCATCTGGGCCCGGTGCAGCAGAATTAGAGGAAGCAGAGTTGATGCGTTTTGTCTTCCCTTTTCGCTCCTCGGTAGCGCGAGGCCTGTGCGCCGTGGCGGCGCTGGCGCTGCTCGCGCCGCTCTCGGTTGTGCCGTTGTGCGCGCAGACCGGCCAGGCCGACCAGCATGCCGCGCTGTCATCGGGTGCAAAGACTGAAGCAGTCAGGCCTGATGCGGCCAAGCCTGCGGTGATCGCCGCCGACACGTCCGATCAGCAACCGGGCGTTGCCGCCAAGGCGCTCGACAAGGTGAAGCAGGTCGCGAAATCCGCCAGCGACATCTTCCACCGCGTACCCTGTCATCAGCCGACCGGCGTGCCGAACAGCACCGGCTCGCTGCCGCATGTCGCGGCCAAGCTCGCGGCCGGCAAGCCGGTTATCATCATCGCGTTCGGCTCGTCCTCGACCCAGGGCTATGGTTCGTCGGCGCCGGAATTCACCTATCCCAACCGGCTCGCCGGACAGTTGCGCCGGCAATATCCCTCCGCCGACATCACCGTGCTCAACCGCGGCAAGGGCGGTGAAGACGCGCCCGAGATGATGCGGCGGTTGCAGACTGAAGTGATCGACGTGCATCCCGACATGGTGATCTGGCAGGTCGGTACCAACGCGGTGCTGCGCAACCTCGATCCCACCGAGACCGCCAAGCAGGTCGAGGACGGCGTGGCGCGCATCCAGGCCGACGGTGCGGACGTCGTGCTGGTCGATCCGCAATATTCGCCGCGCGTCACCGAGCGCCCCGAAAGCGCACGCGGCATGGTGAAGCTGCTCGGCCGTATCGCCGCGTTGCGCCATGTCGGCATCTTCCCGCGCTTCGAGGTGATGCGCGACTGGCACGAGAAACAGGCGATCCCGATCGACGATTTCGTCATCGCCGACGGCCTGCACATGAACGACTGGGGCTATGCCTGCTTCGCCCAGTTGCTCGGCGACGACATCATCCGCTCGGTCGGCGCGATCAAGATCGGCGTCAACGTCCCCGCCGACGTCAGGACCTACCGGCCGATGTGATGGGATGGTCTTCTCTCCCCTTGCGCTTGCTCCACCACCGTCACCCTGAGGTGGCCGCTTCTTCAGCGGCCCTCGAAGGGTCGACGGCCCGGCCGGTGGCCGTGCATCCTTCGAGGCTCGCTCCGCTCGCACCTCAGGATGACGGGTCTGCTACCGTCGCGGATCATCCCGGCCGCGCCTACCAGCAATCTTGACCTCGCCGCGGTAATCCGCTCCCTTGGCGCCTCTACCAAGCCTCAAGGGAAACGCTCATGTCTTTCGTGCTGGCCATCGATCAGGGCACCACTTCGTCGCGCGCCATGGTGTTTCGCAGCGACATTTCCATCGCCGCGGTCGCGCAACAGGAGTTTCCTCAGCATTTCCCGGCCTCCGGCTGGGTCGAGCACGAGCCGGAGGACATCTGGACCTCGACCGTGATGGTGTGCCGCGAGGCGCTGGAGAAGGCCGGGCTGAAGGCGAAGGACATCGCCGCGATCGGCATCACCAACCAGCGCGAGACCACCGTGGTGTGGGACCGCGCCACCGGCCAGGCCGTGCACCGAGCCATCGTCTGGCAGGACCGCCGCACCGCCGATATCTGCGCCAGGCTCAAGGCCGAAGGCCATGAGCCGGCGATCTCGGCCAAGACCGGCCTGATCATCGATCCCTATTTCTCCGGGACGAAAGTCGCCTGGATACTCGATCACGTGCCGGGCGCGCGCGAACGCGCCGAGCGCGGCGAGTTGTTGTTCGGCACCGTCGACTGCTATTTGTTGTGGCGGTTCACCGGCGGCCGAGTGCACGCCACAGACGCCACCAACGCCTCACGCACGCTGCTGTTCAACATCCACACCGGCGCGTGGGACGACGACCTCATCAACCTCCTGCGCGTGCCGCGCTCGATGCTCCCCGAGGTGAAGGATTCCTCCGCCCGGTTCGGCGAGAGCACGGCCGATCTGTTCGGCGGCCCGATCGCGATCTCGGGCATTGCCGGCGACCAGCAGGCCGCGACCATCGGCCAGGCCTGCTTCGAGCCCGGCATGATGAAGTCGACTTACGGCACCGGCTGCTTCGCGCTGCTCAACACCGGCACCACGCCGGTGGCCTCGAAGAACAAGCTGCTCACCACCATCGCCTACCAGCTCGGCGGCGAGCGCACCTACGCGCTCGAGGGCTCGATCTTCGTCGCCGGCAGCGCGGTGCAGTGGCTGCGCGACGGGCTCGGCATCATCAAGCATGCCGCCGAGACCGGGCCGCTCGCCGACAAATCCGACAGCATGCAGAGCGTCTATTTGGTGCCGGCCTTTGTCGGCATGGGCGCGCCGTACTGGAATCCGCGCGTGCGCGGCGCGCTGTTCGGCCTCACCCGCAACACCGGTCCGGCCGAACTCGCCCACGCGACCCTGGAGAGCGTCTGCTACCAGACCTTCGACCTGTGGGCCGCGATGCGCACCGACTGGCCGGAGGCAAACGCCGCCAACACCGTGCTGCGTGTCGACGGCGGCATGACCGCGTCGGACTGGACCATGCAGCGGCTTGCCGATCTGCTCAACGCGCCGGTCGATCGCCCGATGATCCAGGAGACGACTGCGCTCGGGGCCGCCTATCTCGCCGGCCTCGAGGCCGGGGTCTATCCGGAGCCCGCAAAGTTCGCCGACAATTGGCGGCTCGAGCACCGCTTCAGGCCGGCGATGAGCGAGGCGACGCGCGAGCGCAAGCTCGCCGGCTGGGCCCGCGCCGTGAAGGGCGTGCTGGCGAGCGACGAAGCGGAGTAGCGCCGGGAGAAAAATTCCGGCTCAAGTCTTGCAACCAAAAATAACAACCATTGGAGAACAACAATGAACACGGATCTCAACCGCGTCACCAGGCTACTCACCGCCGCACTCTGTGCAGCAACGCTGGCCGCGCCTGCCGCCGCGCGCGAGAAGCCGAGCCCGCTCGTCGCAGCGCGTGAGGTCAAGACCGACGTCGCCGGGCTGAAAGCGCCGGGCCAGATCCTGATCGACGTCTGGGGCATCCCGCATATCTATGCCGGCAACGAGCAGGATCTGTTCTTCCTGCAAGGCTTCAACGCCGCGCGCGACCGGCTCTGGCAGATCGATCTCTGGCGCAAGCGCGGGCTTGGGCTGCTCGCGAAGGATTTCGGCCCCGCTTATGCCGAGCAGGACAAGGCGCTGCGGCTGTTCCTCTATCGTGGCGACATGAATGCGGAGTGGGCCGCCTATGGTCCGAAGGCGAAAACCTATGCCGAGGCGTTCGTCGCCGGCGTCAATGCCTATGTCGCCGACGTCAACGCGGGCAAGCGGCCGCTGCCGATCGAGTTCAGGATCGCCGGCACGAAGCCGGACCTGTGGTCGGCGGAGGACGTGGTGCGCGTCCGCAGCCACGGCCTGACCCGCAACGTCGCCTCCGAGGTGAAGCGGTCGCTGGTCGCCTGCGCCGCAGGCCTCGATGCCGATCGCTTCCGCGTCAAGCTGGAGCCGGAATGGACCACGAAGATCCCCGACGGGCTCGATCCGTGCAGCGTGCCGAAGGGCGTGCTCGCGGCCTACGACCTCGCCACGCGCCCGGTCAAGTTCGCCGCGCCAAAAGACCAGAGGGCGGCGCTGGCGCACGATCCCGACACATTCCTCGCCGAGGCCGATCAGCAGCGCGACACCATCGGCTCCAACAACTGGGTGATCGCGGCCTCGCGCACCGCGACCGGACGTCCGATCCTCGCCAACGATCCGCATCGCGAGCATTCGGTGCCGTCGCTGCGCTACATCGTCGGCCTCAACGCGCCCGGTATGTCCGTGATCGGCGCCGGCGAGCCGGCGCTGCCGGGCATCTCGATCGGCCATAACGACACCATCGCGTTCGGTCTCACCATCTTCAACGTCGACCAGGAGGACCTCTACGTCTACGACCTCAACCCGGACAATCCGAACCAGTATCGCTACGGCACGGGCTGGGAGGACATGCGCATCGTGCATGAAAAGGTAGCGGTGAAGGGCGAAGCCGACCGCGACCTCGAGCTGAAGTTCACCCGCCACGGCCCGGTGATCCTTGTCGACGCCGACAAGAAGCATGCGTTTGCCGTGCGCTCGATCTGGTTCGAGCCGGGCACCTCGGCCTATTTCGGCTCCTCCGACTACATGACCGCGAAGTCGTGGAGCGGCTTCCTCGGCGCGATGCGGCGCTGGGGCGCGCCGTCGGAGAACCAGGTCTATGCCGACACTAGCGGCAACATCGGCTGGGTCGCCGCCGGCAAGACGCCGCGCCGCACCAGCTTCGATGGCCTGATGCCGGTGCCCGGCGACGGCCGCTACGAGTGGCAGGGCTTTCTGTCGCTCGACGAGTTGCCGAAGCAGTACCAGCCGAAGCAGGGCTTCATCGCCACCGCCAACCAGATGAACCTGCCGGCGGATTATCCGGTCAATGAGCGCCGGGTCGGCTTCGAATGGTCCGACAGCGCGCGCTGGCAGCGCATCGTCGAGGTACTGCAAGCCAACAGCAAGGTGACGCTGGCGGATGCGATGGCGTTGCAGAACGACGACACCGGCATGCTGGCGCGGCGCCTCGTCGCGCTGCTGAAGCCGCTCGCGTCTGACGATGTCAACGTCAAGAAGGGCCTTGATCTGTTGAAGGCGTGGGACGCGCGCGACACGGAGGACAGCGCGGCAGCCGCCGTCTACGAGGTCTGGATTGCGAACCATCTCGGCCCGGTGCTGCTCAAGACCACGGCGCCGAAGGCGGCCGAGCTGATCGCGCCGGAAGCCTCCAGCATCTCTGCCATTGTCGGCTATCTCGAAAAGCCGGACGCGGCGCTCGGCAGCAATCCCGCCGGCGAACGCGACCGCGTGTTGCGCGACAGCCTCGGCGAGGCCGTCGCCGACGTCACCGGCAAGCTCGGGCCCGATGCATCGATGTGGCGCTGGGGCCGTCTGCACGTCGCCAGGTTCGATCACGCGCTGATGCCGCTCGCCGACAAGGCGACCGCGGCGCAGATGCAGGTCGGCCCGCTCGCGTTCGGCGGCGCCGCCAACGTGCCGCGTGCCGCCACCTATCGCCGCTCCGATTATCACCTGCTCTCCGGTGCCTCGTTCCGCATGGTGCTCGATGTCGGCAATTGGGATGCGAGCCGCACCGTCAACACACCCGGCCAGTCCGGCGATCCCTTCAGCGGCCACTACCGCGACCTCGCGCCGCTGTGGGCGACGGGCCAGTATGTGCCGTTGCTCTACAGCCGCGGCGCCGTGGAAGCCGCGACTGCGGAGGCGATCACGCTGACGCCGCGGTGAGGCGGGAGGCTGCAAGGCTACGCCACAAACTCGATGTCGTCCCGGCGCAGGCCGGGACCCATAACCACGAATGCGGATTGTCTTCCGATGCTGGGGCCACAGCGTGCCTTGGCAACTCGACCCTGTGGTAATGGGTCCCGGCCTGCGCCGGGACGACGGCGAGTGTGTGGCTGTCGCCTTCGCGCTCTACCCCGTCTGCTTCTCCTGCACTTCCAGCATCGCACGCAACGTGTCGTCGCTGAGCTTGCCGTTCGGCGACGGCGTGCGCCGCTCGACAGCCTCGACCGGTCGCGCATGATGCGGAACGACCGGAGCGCTGCGCACCGGTGCACCGTCCTCGACGTCGGCGGCCTCATCAGCCGCACTCGCGCCATACGCATAACCGACACCGCGCCGGCGCCGCGTGGGCTTCGGCTTCGGTGGCGGCGGCGTGGTGATGATCGGCGGCAGCGTGTGATGGCGCGACACGGTCGTTGCTCCGGTGGCCTCTGTACATGGAGCCGCTGATTCGCCAAATCACCCACTGACAAATCGGTAACATTGTTACTCGGCGTTGCATTGCATCTGCCGCGACATGCGAATATCTCCGGCCGACACGCAGAAACAAAGGTTGCTTAATGCTGCTGCCCGACGGTTACTCCGACATTCCTCCCGGCAAGGTCGCCGCCGTCGTCACACATCTGGAAATGACTGCACGTCCGCCGCTGCGCGATGATCCGCCGGGCGCGTGGCGCCTGCGCAAGGTCGATCCACCCGCGCTCGATTGGTATCGCGATCTCTACCGCCGCGTCGGCGAAGAGTGGCTGTGGTTCACCCGCACCGGGCTCGAAGACGCCGATCTCGCCTCACGGATCCACGGGCCCGGCGTTGAGCTCTACGGGCTGGTCGGCGACGGCCAGGACGAAGGCTTGCTCGAACTCGATTTCAGCGTGCCCCGCGAATGCCAGCTGCTCTATTTCGGCGTCACCGCAAAATTCATCGGCACCGGCGCCGCGCGCTTCCTGATGAACCGCGCGCTGGAGATCGCCTGGTCGCGCGACGTCGGCCGCGTCTGGGTGCACACCTGCACCTTCGATCATCCCTCCGCCGTCGCGTTCTATCAACGCTCCGGCTTCCGCCCGTTCCTGCGCCAGATCGAGGTGGCGGATGATCCGAGGCTCGACGGCAAATTGCCGCGCGATGCGGCGAGGCACGTGCCGGTGATTGGGTAGCTGCCGCCACAGACTCCGCTGTCGTCCCGGGCAAGCGTAAGCGCGACCCGAGACCAATAACCACCGAAGTGAGTTGGCTTGCAGCGCTGGGGCACCAGCCTTTGCCGCAACGGAAGCCGGTGGTTATGGGTCCCTGCTTCCGCAGGGACGACACTGAATAATGTGGCTCAATTGCTGGCAATGCTTCGTCAGAACGACTCGGCCCGTTGCAATGCGGCGCAAGCCATCTACGATGGTGCAAAGCGCAACCTTTGACCCCGGCGTGGCCGCAACCCCGAAAGCCTTGCTCTCGCCGGTAGTGGCTGCCGCGGCATGACCGACGAGATGACAGATGTTCCTGATCGGCCAGTACGACTCGCCCTTTGTCCGCCGCACCGCGATCGCGCTGCGGCTTTATGGCTTGCCGTTCGAGCACAAGCCGTGGTCGACCTTCGGCGATGCGGAGAAGGTTGCGGCCTATAATCCGGTGCAGCGGGTGCCGACGCTGGTGCTCGACGACGGCCAGGCGCTGATCGAGAGCAGCGCGATCCTCGACTACCTCGATGAGTTGGTCGGGCCGGAGCGGGCGATGCTGGCGCGCTCCGGCGTCGAGCGGCGTCGGCATCTGCGCATCATGGCACTGGCGACCGGGCTCGCCGACAAGGCGGTGAGCCTGGTCTATGAGCGCGTGCTGCGCAAGGAGCAGCTCAAGCTGTGGGTCGAGCGCTGCGAGGGGCAGATCTCCCGCGTGCTCGCGGTGCTGGAGCAGGAGCGCGCAGCCGTGCAGACGCCTTACTGGTTGGGCGATCGCATCGGTCATGCCGACATCGCGGTGGCCTGCGCGTTGCGCTTCACCGGCGAGGCACATCCGCATCTGTTCGATGTGCGCTATCCGGCGCTGCAAGCCCACGTCGCGCGCTGCGAGGCGCTGCCGCCGTTCCAGGAGATCGCGCAGCCGCTGGCGCCGCCGAAGGGGTAGGGATGTGAAATCTCGTAGGTGAGTTGAGCACGCCTCTCAGGCTCCCTCTCCCACTGCGGGAGAGGGTGGGGAGAGGGGGTGGCCCCGGGCGAGATGATCGATGGACTGCACGTCCTCGCAATTTGCTTCCTTATCGTTGCGAGGTATCCGGAGAGCGCTCGCCGTGTGGCACCCCTCTCCCCAGCCCTCCCCCGCAAGGGGGGAGGGAGCCCTTCGGCTGGTGCCTTCCTCACGCGCGCGTGTCACTGAATTGCCCGACGGGCAACTCAGCAAAAACCCGTCAAGTGCCAGCCTTGAAAATATTTCGCTTTATCCGAAGTGTAACTCGGTGTATGAATTCCCCGTCTCGCCCGATCGAGGGGCGTTTCGCGATCGTCACGAACGCGGGTCGAGATGCGGTGGACGCTGATTGCGCAGTCGACGAATGCGCATGATGCAGACGGCGAAATCGTGCAGGCCTGACGCCCTAGTGGTAGGTGTCTTTTCCGATTGCGCAATGCGCGTTGCGAAGACGGTGACAACAAAGCCCAGTCTCGCCGGGGAGAGCACGTATAAGCCGTAACCCATCGCGCAGGGAAAGCCGGATTGCTCCGGTTACACCTGTGGTCCTACCCCCGTGCTTTCTACCTTTTGCACGGGGCCCATGAGTGCGATCGGCACCCGGCTTTCCCTGCGCCCTCTGTGAGAGGAGGGCGGAAACGAAATCCAAAGCTCGGGCGAAACATGTCGCGAGAATGCGATGCTGTGTCCCCATCCTCATCGTCGTCCTGGCGAAAGCCAGGACCCATTACCCCGAATCTCTATTGTTGCGCGACGCTGGGGCCAGTATCCCGTTCATCACCGCATGCGGTGGTTATGGGTCCTGGCTTTCGCCAGGACGACGGCGGTGTACGTGGCGACGGTGATGGCCATTCGCTGGCAGCACCACTCCGCGTGACCCCGAGACGCGCGC
Source organism: Bradyrhizobium uaiense (assembly GCF_010811875.1). Classification (GTDB taxonomy): domain Bacteria; phylum Pseudomonadota; class Alphaproteobacteria; order Rhizobiales; family Xanthobacteraceae; genus Bradyrhizobium; species Bradyrhizobium uaiense. The sequence goes on along the minus strand of NZ_VKHP01000033.1, from coordinate 15,275 downwards.
TTCGGGCTACCCATTATCTGCCCGATCTTCTATGGTGACCTGATCCGGTTCGCATGCGGCGAACTCGATAAATCCATGATATCAAAGGCTTAAGGCTCGGATCGAAGCCTTTGGAGGGCGGTTTGACGCGGTATATTTCGACCAGGGGTGAGGCCCCGGTGCTTGGCTTCTGCGATGTGATGCTGACCGGGCTTGCCCGTGACGGCGGGCTCTATGTGCCCGAGACCTGGCCGCAGCTTTCGCACGAGACCATCGCCGGCTTCTTCGGCCGTCCCTATTGGGAGGTCGCGGTCGAGATCATCCGCCCCTTCGCCGCCGGCGAGATTTCCGACGCCGAGCTCGGCCGCATGGCGAACGAGGCCTATGCCACGTTCCGGCATCCCGCGGTGGTGCCGCTCGACCAGGCCGGGCCGAACCAGTTCCTGCTCGAGCTGTTCCACGGTCCGACCTTGGCGTTCAAGGACGTCGCGATGCAGTTGATCTCGCGGCTGATGGATCACGTGCTGGCCAAGCGCGCGCAGCGCACCACCATCGTGGTCGCGACCTCCGGCGATACCGGCGGCGCCGCGGTCGAAGCGTTTGCCAATCTCGACAATGTCGACCTCGTCGTGCTGTTCCCGAACGGCCGCATCTCCGAGGTGCAGCGCCGCATGATGACGACGACGGGCGCGTCCAACGTCCACGCGCTGGCGATCGAGGGCACGTTCGACGATTGCCAGGCGCTGGTGAAGGAGATGTTCAACAACCATCGCTTCCGCGACCGGGTGGCGCTGTCGGGCGTCAACTCGATCAACTGGGCGCGCATCGTGGCGCAGGTGGTCTATTACTTCACGTCGGCGGTCGCGCTCGGTTCTCCCCAGCGCACGGTCGACTTCACGGTGCCGACAGGCAATTTCGGCGACATCTTCGCGGGCTATGTGGCAAAGCGCATGGGGCTGCCGATCCGCTGGCTGCGCATCGCGGCCAACGTCAACGACATCCTGCCGCGTACGCTGAAGACCGGCAATTACGAGGTGCGCGAGGTGCACGCCACGGCGTCGCCGTCGATGGACATCCAGGTATCCTCGAATTTCGAGCGGCTGTTGTTCGAGGCGTCTGGCCGCGACGCCGACCAGGTCCGCCGCCTGATGGCCTCGCTGAAGCAGTCCGGGCGCTTCGTGCTCCCTGATGCGACGCTGGCCGCCGTGCGCCGCGATTTTGACGCCGGCCGCGCCGATGAGACCGAAACCGCGGCTGCGATCCGCGCCGCCTGGCGCGAGGCGGGCGATCTGGTCGATCCCCACACCGCGGTGGCGCTCGCGGTCGCCGACCGCGATACCTCGGATTCCAATATCCCGAACATCGTGCTGTCGACCGCACATGCGGCCAAATTCCCCGACGCGGTCGAGGCCGCCTGCGGGGTGCGTCCGCAGCTGCCGGCCTGGCTCGGCGGGTTGATGACCAAGTCCGAGCACATGACGGTCATGAAGAATGATTCTGCCGAGGTCGAGCGCTTCGTGCTGTCGGTCAGCCGTGCTGCCAAGCAGGGAGTTGCCTGAATGAGCGTTGAAATCACCAAGCTGCCGAGCGGCCTGACCGTCGTCACCGACACCATGCCGCATCTGGAGACTGCGGCGCTTGGGGTCTGGGCCGGGGTCGGCGGGCGCGACGAGAAGCCGAACGAGCACGGCATCTCGCATCTGCTCGAACACATGGCGTTCAAGGGCACTGCGCGGCGCTCCTCGCGTGAGATCGTCGAGGAGATCGAGGCGGTCGGCGGCGACCTCAATGCCGGCACCTCGACCGAGACCACGGCCTATTATGCGCGGGTGATGAAGGCTGACGTGCCGCTGGCGCTCGACGTGCTCTCCGACATCCTCGCCAACCCGTCCTTCGTGCCGGATGAACTCGAACGAGAGAAGAGCGTCATCGTGCAGGAGATCGGCGCGGCGCAGGATACGCCCGACGACGTCGTGTTCGAGCATCTCAACGAGCTCTGCTATCCGGACCAGCCGATGGGCCGCTCGCTGCTCGGCACCGCCAAGACGCTGAAGGCTTTCGACCGCGACATGCTGCGCGGCTATCTGTCGACGCATTACCGCGCGCCCGACATGGTGGTCGCCGCCGCCGGCGCGGTCGATCACAAGCGCATCGTCGAGGACGTCGCGCAGAAATTTTCCAGCTTCGACGCCACGCCGGCGCCGAAGCCGCAGGCTGCGATGTTCGGCAAGGGCGGCTCGCGCGTGGTGCATCGCGATCTCGAGCAGGCGCATCTGACGCTGGCGCTCGAAGGCGTGCCGCAGAACGACCTGTCGCTGTTCTCGTTGCAGGTGTTCACCAACACGCTCGGCGGCGGGATGTCGTCGCGGCTGTTCCAGGAGGTGCGTGAGAAGCGCGGGCTGTGCTACTCGATCTACACCTTCCATGCGCCCTACACCGACACCGGCTTCTTCGGGCTCTACACCGGGACCGATCCCGCCGACGCGCCGGAAATGATGGAAGTCATCGTCGACGTCATCAATGATGCGGTCGAAACCCTGACCGAGGCCGAGGTCGCCCGCGCCAAGGCGCAGATGAAGGCCGGGCTGCTGATGGCGCTCGAAAGCTGTTCATCCCGGGCCGAACAATTGGCGCGTCATGTGCTAGCCTATGGCCGGCCGCAGACCGTGGAAGAGCTGGTGGCGCGGATCGACGCGGTCAGCGTCGAATCGAGCCGCAATGCCGCCCGCGCCCTGCTGTCGCGCAGCCGACCCGCCGTCGTTGCCCTCGGCAGCGGAAGGGGTCTGGACACGGCGGTGTCTTTTGCGGAAGGATTGACGAACTCGAAGGCAAAGACGCTGCTGCATTAGAAGTTACCTCTCCCCGCCTGCGGGGAGAGGTCGGATTGCTCGCGGCGATGCGAAGCATCGTCCGGTGCAATCCGGATGAGGGGTACGGGGCTCAATAGTCGGCTTGCTTGCGGACAGAGCCCCTCACTCCGACCCTTTCCCCGCGAGCGCGGGGCGAGGGAGCAAAAGGCGGGGAGTGTTGGGCCATGGCCCTGTTTCGTTTGCCGTCTAGCGGACCGGCTGCACTGATGCCGCGCGGTCATGGGCTGCTGCTGCGGGCGCCGCAGATGTCGGATTTCCCGCAATGGGCCCAGTTGCGCGAATTCAGCCGCGCCTATCTCACGCCATGGGAGCCGATCTGGCCCTCCGACGACCTGACCCGCGCCGGCTTCCGCCGCCGGTTGCGCCGCTACACCGAGGATATCGCCGCCGACCGGTCCTATCCGTTCATCATTTTCCGCGAATCGGACGGGGTGATGATCGGCGGGATCACGCTCGCCAATGTCCGCCGCGGCATCGTGCAGGCCGGCACGATCGGCTATTGGGTCGGTCTGCCGCACGCCCATCGCGGCTACATGACGACGGCGCTGCGGGTGCTGCTGCCCTCGCTGTTCGGCGAGCTCAATCTGCACCGCATCGAGGCCGCCTGCATTCCGTCCAACGCGTCGTCGATCCGCGTGCTGGAGAAGTGCGGCTTCACCCGCGAGGGCCTGGCGCGGCGCTATCTCTGCATCAACGGGATCTGGCAGGACCATTTGCTGTTCGGCCTGCTGCACGAGGATTTCCGCGGCTGATTCCTGAGCCTTTTGGCCGATGGCAGGCCGCGTTCCATGCCTTCTCAAGATGCCTTGGGTTCGCCGCCATTGGCTTGCTATAACGCCCGCGAAACGGGGAACCCGGATTTGGAGAGTTTAGGGATATCGCATGGGTGACAGGGTGATCAGGTTCGCGCTCGCAGCGGCGGTGTCGATCGGGCTCGGGGCCGCCCTGCTGCCGTCGGCGGCTTCGGCGCAGTCGCTCAGCGACCGCTTCAAGAGCCTGTTCGGCGGCGGCTCGTCCGACTCGGCGAAGCCGGCGACACCCGCGGCGCCGCAGCAGCTCAACGACGCCGATGCCGAGCTGACCTGTCCGCCGGTGCAGATCCGCTCCGGCGCCTCGACCTATTCGGTGGCCGCGACCGGCAAGGAAGCGGTCGGCAATGACGTCAAGTTCCTGGCCTCGATCACCCGCACCGCGCGGCAATGCAATCTGAACAGCGGCATGATCACCGCCAAGATCGGCATCCAGGGGCGGATCATCGTCGGTCCCCAGGGCGCGCCGCCGTCGATCCAGGTGCCGCTCCGCGTCGCCGTGGTGCAGGGCGGCGTTGGCGAGAAGACGATCGCGACCAAGGCCTACACGACGACCGTGCAGATGGATGAGAGCGGCAGCGTGCCGTTCAGCCTGGTCGCCGAGGATTTGGTCTATCCGGCGCCATCGGCCGCCGACAACGACAACTACATCTTCTATATCGGCTTCGACCCGCAGGCCCTGAAGCCGGAGCCCAAGCCGCGCGCCGCCCCCCACAAGAAGAAGTAGGACTGGCGCGTTTTCGAGCGAAGTGGGTTACCGGTTCGCGTGAAGAAAGCGCGTCACAGCAAAACCAGCCGAATCAGGCGAACGGATTTGGACAAATAAAAAGGCCGGCGCGATCAGCTCGCGCCGGCCTTTTCTGGAAGGAGTTGAGATCGCGTCAGTTCAGCTTGGAGCGGACTTCGGCGATGCCCTTGCCGACGAGGTCGTCGGCAACCGAGCCCTTGACCGACTGCGACAGGATGGTCGAGGCGGCGGTCACGGCGGCGTTGGCCGCGGCGGCGCGCACATCGGCCACGGCCTGGGCTTCGGCCTGGGCGATCTTGCTCTCGGCAGTCTTGGTGCGCCGGGCGACAAAATCTTCCATCTTGGTCTTGGCTTCGGCTGCGATCCGTTCGGCTTCGGCCTTGGCGCCGGAGATGATCTCCTGGGCCTCGCGCTCCGCGCTGGCGCGGCGTGCCTTGTACTCGCCGAGCAGCTTATTGGCCTCGTCCTTCAGACGGCGGGCGTCCTCGAGCTCGGCCTTGATGCGCTCGGCACGGTGGTCGAGCGCCGCCAGCAGGGTGCGGTGGACGCCGAGGTAACCGAACACGACCATCAGAACGACGAAGGCGATCGCAACCCAGGTTTCCGGTTCGTAAAACATCGTCTATCCCTTCAGCGAAGCGTCGACGGCGCTGTTGACCGCATTCGCGTCCGGCGTGACGCCGGCAAGTTGCTGGACGATGGCGCCGGCCGCATCCGCCGCGATGCCGCGGACGTTGCTCATGGCGTTGGTCCGGGTCGTTGCGATCTGCTTCTCGGCGTCGGCGAGCTTGGCCGCCAGCTTCTCTTCCAGAGCCTTGCGTTCGGCTTCCGAGGCCGCGTTCAGCTTCTCGCGGGTCTCGTTGCCGATCGCCTGCGCGTTGGAGCGCGCATTCGCCAGCTCGGTTTCATAGGCCTTCAGCGCCGCGTCGGACTCGTCCTTCAGCTTCTGCGCCTCGGCCAGATCGCCCTCGATCTTGTTCTGGCGTGCATCGATCGTCCCGCCGACACGCGGCAGAGCGATACGCGACACGATCAGATAGAGCGCGACAAATGCAATCGCCAGCGACACCAGCTGCGAGGCGTAGTTGGACGAATCGAACGGCGGAAAGGCTCCGCCGTGATGTCCGCCTTCTGCCTCGGTGTGGGCGCCGGCTTTCTGGCCTTTTGCCTCGCCATGACTCTCAGCCATGGTGTTCTCCTGTTGCTGTCATGCACGCCGCCCTTGGAACGATCCTCGGGCGGCGCGAAGTGGTTACCGCGAGAGCGGAACCGGGTTGCCGCCAAAGCGGAACCGGGGTGCCGCTCAGAGCGGAACGAACAGCAGGAGCAGCGCGATCAGCAGCGAGAAGATGCCGAGCGCTTCGGTCACGGCGAAGCCGAAGATCAGGTTGCCGAACTGGCCCTGAGCGGCCGAGGGGTTACGCACCGCAGCGGCGAGGTAGTTGCCGAAGATGATGCCCACGCCGACGCCCGCGCCGCCCATGCCGATGCACGCGATGCCCGCGCCGATAAGTTTTGCTGCTGCCGGTTCCATTTGTAGCTCCTTGAGAAAGATAGACAGATTGGTGGGTGGAGATTCCCCGGACCGCTTAGTGTCCCGGATGAATGGCGTCGTTGAGGTAGATGCAGGTCAGGATCGCGAACACGTAGGCCTGCAGGAACGCGACCAGCAGTTCGAGCGCGTACAGCGCGACCGTAAGTGCGAGCGGCAGCACGCCGCCGACCCAGCCGAGCGCGCCCAGCGAGAAGCCGAGCATCGCCACGAAGCCCGCGAACACCTTCAGCGCGATATGGCCGGCCAGCATGTTGGCGAACAGACGAACGCTGTGCGAGACCGGCCGCAGGAAGAACGACAGGATCTCGATGAACATGACCAGCGGCAGGATGTAGATCGGAACGCCGGAGGGGACGAAGATCTTGAAGAATTTCAGGCCGTTCTTGTAGAGGCCGTAGATCAGGACCGTGAAGAACACCAACAGCGCAAGGGCTGCGGTGACGATCAGATGGGTCGCGATCGTGAAGGTGTAGGGGACGACGCCGACCAGGTTCGAGACGCAGATGAACATGAAGAGCGAGAAGATCAGCGGGAAGAACTTCATGCCTTCCGCGCCGGCGTTGCCGCGAATCGTGCTGGCGATGAACTCGTAGGAGAGTTCGGCGACCGACTGCAGCCGTCCGGGGACCAGGTCCCGGCCGCTCGCCAGCATCAGCAGCGCAATCAAGAGCACCGCGATGAACATGAAGAGCGACGAATTGGTGAAGGCGATCGTGTGATTGCCGATGTGGCCGAGCGTGAAGAGGGGCTCGATATTGAATTGGTGGATCGGGTCGATTTTCATCCGCGCGGCTCTTGGTCCACCGGCCATCGTGCCGGTAATCGAATTTCAAATGTCGTGACTTCCCGCCAGCGCTCAGCGCTTGCCCGAGGCCACGCCCGCGGACCTCACCACGTTGACCACGCCGGCGACGAAGCCGAGCAGCGTTAACACGATGAAGCCGAATGGCGACGTCGACAGCAAACGGTCGAACCCCCAGCCAATCGCCGCTCCGACGGCAACGCCCGCGATCAGCTCCGAGGAAAGACGAAAACCGAGCGCCATCGCCGAAGCTCTGGCCGCACTGTCCCCGCTTTCATTACCGGATTGATCAGTCTTGCTCCTGCGGCTGTCGCGAATTTCTGACAACCGATGATCGAGACTTCCGAGCCTTGCGGAAAGCGCAGCTTCGTCAGGAGGCGATTGATCGCGACTTCCATCTGCGCCGTGGTTGGTGTTCTCAGCCATGCTGCAAACACTAACCGATGCCGCGGATGATGGAAATTGCGCCCGTCCCCGTCAAAAGCCGCGCGGACCATACTTACCGAGTCTAATCAAGTCAAGATTGCGTCGTAACCAGTTATTGCTTTGATTCTGCTGGTTTTATTTGGAGATATTCAAGGTCAGAGTGACGCAGTGTTCGCAGTGCAACAGCTTGCGTGGCATTGAGCGATGTTGCGTGGCTTTTCCGGCTCTGCTGGGATCACCGAAAGTCCATCCTCTCGTACACAGTCAAGGTTCCGCATGCCGCGCCAGATCGACTACTACTTCTCGCTGCAATCACCTTGGGCCTATATCGGCCACAAGCCCTTCGTTCGGCTCGTAAGCACTTACGATCTCAAGGTAAATTACCGGCCCGTGCTGCTGGTCGATCTGTTCTCGGAGACCGGTGGATTGCCGCTCACCAAGCGCCATCCGGTGCGGCAGCGCTACCGGTTGATCGAGTTGCAGCGCTGGCGCGACAAGCGCGGGCTGAATTTTCATCTGCAGCCGGCCAACTGGCCGTTCAACGGTCGCCTCGCCGATGGCGTCGTGATCGCAGCGCTCGAGGCGGGGCTCGATCCCGAGCCGTTTTTGCAACGCGCCTATCCCGCGGTGTGGGAGCTTGAGCTCAACCTTGCCGATCCCGCGACGCTGGTAAAGCTTGCCGATGATGCTGGTCTGCCGGGCCGGCAGCTGGTGGAGCGCTCAGGCTCGGATGCGATCAGTGCGGCCTATGAGCAGAATCGCCAGGATGCATTGGACGCCGACGTGTTCGGCTCGCCCGGATACGTGCTCGATGGCGAGGTGTTCTGGGGCCAGGACCGGATCGAATTGCTCGAGGACGCGTTGAAGTCAGGCCGCAAGCCCTATAGCTCTGTGGTCTAGGGGCAGGAAGCAAAGTTGAGGCGGAGCAAGCCATGCCCATCGCGATGTCCCTGTCGAAATTGTCGATCGCAGTTGCTGCCGTTCTGATCTCAAGCGGCGCGGCGACGGCGCAAACCGCGCCCGACACCGAGAACGGTCGCTACGCATTGTCTCCGGCCGGCGACGGCTTCCTGCGGCTCGATACACGCACCGGCGCGGTGTCGACCTGCACCAATTCGAGCGCCGGCTGGGCCTGTTACATGGTGCCCGACGAGCGGGCGGCGCTGGATGCCGAGATCGGGCGCCTGCAAACCGACAATGAAAAGCTGAAGGGCGAGCTCGCCGCGCGCGCCCCGTCGGCCAAGACCGATGAGGCGTTGCCGAAATCGGATCAGCTGAAGAAGCCTGAGCCGAAGGTCGCCGAGGGCGAGCGCAAGATCGAGATCCCGCTGCCGAGCGACCGCGACATGGACCGCATGATGTCGTTCGTCGAGCGGGCCTGGCGGCGGCTGATCGAGATGGCCAACCGCGTGCAGCGCGACGTCAATGGCGGCAAGATTTGAGGCGGCTGCACAATGGGTCCCGGCTCCCGTACGCAATTGCGCACTAGGCCGGGACGACGTGCTGAGAAAATACAGATGAACTCACCGAGAAAAACGGTCCGCTCGGCGCCATCTTCCGTCGCGGCAACCAGCATCGTCTCATCGCGCTTGACGGTCGAAACCCAGGGCGCGGGCTTCACCGACGTCACGCGCGAGGTCGCAATATTCCTGCGCGAGGTGCGCGCCGGCGAAGGCGCGGTCACGCTGTTCATCCGTCACACTTCGGCCTCGCTGACGATCCAGGAGAATGCCGATCCGACGGTGCTGGTCGACTTGATGACAGCGCTCGATCGCGCCGCGCCCGAAGACGGCGGCTGGCGTCACGACACTGAAGGTCCCGACGACATGCCGGCGCATATCAAGACCATGCTGACGGCGACCTCGCTGCAGGTCCCCGTGCTCGATGGGGAGATGGCGCTCGGCACCTGGCAGGGCATCTATCTGATCGAGCATCGCGCCCGTCCGCACCGGCGCGAGATCGTGCTGCAATTCATTGGCGCCACGCGGTGACGCGTTCGATCTAGCTTCCAAAACGACATCGGCCGCGGATCGCTCCGCGGCCGATGCATTTTGATCGAAGCGTCGACCGGTCAGGTCTTGGTGATGTCGACGTCCTTGGTTTCCGGAATGAACAGCGCGCCGACCACGACGGTGATTGCCGCGAAGACCACCGGATACCAGAGACCGGAGTAGATATCGCCGGTGGAGGCTGTGATCGCGAACGCGGTCGCCGGGAGCAGGCCGCCGAACCAGCCGTTGCCGATATGATAGGGCAGCGACATCGAGGTGTAGCGGATGCGGGTCGGGAACAGTTCGACCAACATGGCGGCGATCGGGCCGTAGACCATGGTGACGTAGATCACCAGGATGAACAGCAGTCCGATGATCGCAGCCACCTGCGGACGGAAGACGTCGAACGGGTTCGACATCTTCACGATGCCGGCGTCACCCGGCTTCGGATAGCCTGCCGCCTGCACCGCTGCGAGGATCGCGGGGTTCGACGTCTTGGCGTCCGTGTACGGCACCTCCTTGTCGTTGACCGTGATCTTCACCGGCGAGCCGGCCGGGCCAGGAATGGTGGAGTATTTCACCGACGACTGGGCAAGGAAGGCGCGGGCGGTGTCGCAAGGCGCCGTAAAGACGCGGGTGCCGACCGGGTTGAACAGATCGCCGCAACCGGCGGGATCCGCAATGACCTGCACCTTGACCGTCTCATAGGCCTTTTCCAGCGCCGGGTTGGCGTTGGTCGTAATCATCTTGAAGATCGGGAACAAGGTGAGTGCGCCGATCAGGCAGCCCGCGAGGATGATCGGCTTGCGGCCGATCTTGTCCGACAGTGCGCCGAATACCAGGAAGAAGCCGGTCCCGAGCAGCAGCGACCAGGCGATCAGCAGGTTGGCGGTGTAGCCGTCGACCTTCAGGATCGATTGCAGGAAGAACAGCGCGTAGAACTGGCCCGTGTACCAGATCACCGCCTGGCCCATGGTCAGGCCGAGCAGAGCGAGGATCACGATCTTGGCGTTGCTCCAGGTCCCGAAGGCTTCGGTCAGCGGCGCCTTGGAGGTCTTGCCTTCCTCCTTCATGCGCTGGAACACCGGCGATTCGTTCAGCCGCAGGCGGATCCAGACCGAGATGCCGAGCAGCAGCACGGAGACCAGGAACGGAATACGCCAGCCCCAATCCGCGAAGTCCTTTTCACCGGTGAAGCTTCGCGTGAACAGGATCACCAGCAGCGACAGGAACAGTCCGAGCGTTGCCGTGGTCTGGATGAACGAGGTGTAGTAGCCCCGCTTGCCCTGCGGCGCGTGCTCGGCGACGTAGGTCGCGGCACCGCCATATTCGCCGCCGAGCGCGAGGCCCTGCAACAGGCGCAGCGAGATCAGGATGATCGGCGCCGCGATCCCGATGGTCTTGGCGCTGGGCAACAGGCCGACGATGAAGGTCGACAGACCCATGATCAGGATGGTGACGAGGAAGGTGTATTTGCGGCCGACGATGTCGCCGACCCGGCCGAACACGATCGCGCCGAACGGGCGCACCAGGAAGCCCGCAGCGAAGGCCAGCAGCGCGAAGATGTCCCGGGTGGCAGGCGGATAGTCGGAGAAGAACTGCGCGCCGATGATGCCGGCCAGTGAACCGTAAAGATAGAAGTCGTACCACTCGAAGACGGTGCCCAGCGACGACGCCAGGATGACGAAACGCTCATCCTTCGTCATGCCGGCGGGCCGCGCCGAAGTTGCAGTCATAGTGGACATCTGGATTGCTCCCCCCGAATTATTGCTGCCATGCTCGCCCCCGGCTGGCGGGTTAGACCCGAATGGGCCTTAGGCTTAATTTGAGGGTAACATCGCAGTGAAACCGGTCCCAATAAGACTTTTGGCTTTTGCACGCTCGAACTTATGTTCAGAGCCAAGAGTTGGATGGAACGACCCTGCGTGCGTCTATTGCGGCGCACAAGCTCGGCGGGTTAACTGCGTTGGCATCTGGCATTATCGAGCCCTTGCGTGATACTGCCGCGCGGGCGACAACCGAACGGCGCGGGTTTGCCAAAACCCGCTTGTGGGACTGAGATGACTGCTGCTGCCAATACTCATCTTGTCATCGCCGACGACCATCCGCTGTTCCGCGATGCGTTGCGCCAGGCGGTGTCCAGCGTCGTGAGTTCGGCCACGATCAGCGAGGCCGGATCGTTCGAGGATCTGACCGCGCTCCTGGAACGGGACTCCGATGTCGACCTGATCCTGCTCGACCTGAGCATGCCGGGGATCAGCGGCTTTTCCGGCCTGATCTATCTGCGCGCGCAATATCCGGCGATCCCGGTGGTCATCGTCTCCGCCAGTGACGATGCCGGAACCATCCGCCGCTCGCTCGACTTCGGCGCCTCCGGTTTCATCCCCAAGCGTTTCGGCGTCGAGACGTTGCGGGATGCCATCATGAAGGTGATGGAGGGCGACGTCTGGGTTCCGCCGGACACCGATCTGTCGGCGGCCGGCGATCCCGACATGACCCGTCTGCGCGACCGTCTGGTGACGCTGACCCCGCAGCAGGTGCGGGTGCTGATGATGCTGTCCGAGGGGCTGCTCAACAAGCAGATCGCCTACGAGCTTGGCGTCTCCGAGGCGACTATCAAGGCCCACGTCTCCGCCATCCTGCAGAAGCTCGGCGTCGAAAGCCGCACCCAGGCCGTGATCGCCGCCGCCAAGATCGCCGGCGGCCAGTGGCGCCAGGGCACGCCGTCGAGCTGACGGCCATCGCCGCGCCTTTCGTCCCGTCACCCTGAGGAGCGCGCTCTTGCGCGCGTCTCGAAGGGTCGACGGCCACCAGCCGGGCCGTGCATCCTTCGAGGCTCGCCCAGCGGCGCAATCGCGCCGCAAGGCTCGCACCTCAGGATGACGGGAAAATCAGGAGGCCTCGCCGCAGCTACTCCGCCGCCACCATCTGCTGCGTCCGCCATTGTCCGAGCAAAGCGCGCAGCGAGGCGGGTTTGACCGGCTTGTTGAGGACCGCGATGTTTTCCTCGCGCGCGGCGGCGCGCACCGCCGGGCTGCGGTCGGCGGGGATCAGGATGGCCGGGATGCCGTCGCCGAAGCGGCGGCGGATCTCGCGGATCGCGGCGACGCCGTTGCCGCGGTCGAGATGGTAGTCGACCAGCACGCCGGTGACGCGTCCGCCGGCAGCCTCGATCGCGCTGATCGCGCCGTCGGCATCGAGCACCGCGATCACCTCGGCATCCCACGCCGTCAGCAGCGTCTTCATGCCGTCGAGAATGGCCGGATCGTTCTCGATACAGACGATCAGGGAGCCGCTCATCGGCGTCTTCGACAGCGGCGTAGCCGTGGTCACGGCCGCGGTATGGTTGACGGCGGTCGCGACCGGCACGGTGACCGAGAACGCCGAGCCGCCGCTCACATTGGCCGAGATCGCGATGCGGTGGTTGAGCACGCGCGCCAGCCGTTCGACGATCGATAGTCCAAGGCCGAGGCCGCGGGCGATCCGGGCGCCCTGCTCGAGGCGGTGGAATTCCTTGAAGATCTCGCCGCGCTTCTGCACGGGAATGCCGACGCCGGTATCGAAGATGCTGATCTGGAGCGTATCGCCGCGGCGGCGGCAGCCGATCAGCACGCGGCCGCGCGGGGTATATTTGATCGCGTTGGAGATGAAGTTCTGTAGCAGCCGGCGCAGCAGCGAGCGGTCGGATTCGACCGGCAGCGAGCAGGCGACGAAGCGCAGATCGAGGCCCTTGTCGCGGGCGATCGGCATGAACTCGATCTCCAGCGAGCGCATCAGGTCGGCCATCCGGAAGCTCGTGATCGCCGGCGTCATGGCGCCGGCATCGAGCCTCGAGATATCGAGCAGCGCGCCCAGGATGTCCTCGATCGCCTCGAGCGAGTCGTCGATGTTCTCGACCAGCCGTGAATCCTCACCGCCGTTCTGGCGCTCGATCAGGCTCGTGACATAGAGGCGCGCGGCGTTGAGCGGTTGCAGGATGTCGTGGCTGGCGGCCGCCAGGAAGCGCGTCTTGGAGGCGTTGGCGTCTTCCGCGATGCCCTTGGCGAGCGCGAGCTCGGAGTTCAGCCGCGTCAGCTCCTCGGTGCGGTCGCGCACCCGCTTTTCCAGCGTCGCATTGGCGCGCTCCAGCGCCTCCGCGGCCTCGAAGCTCGGCGTGACGTCAGAGAAGGTGATGACGAGCCCGCCGCCGGGCATGCGGTTGGCGCGCACCTCGATCACCAGATGGCGGTCGGTGAAGCGTTCCAGGTAGGGTTCGCCCTCGGTAGTGTAGGCGCGTAGTCGCAATTGCAGCAGGCTGTCGCCGTCGCCGGCCGACGGCGGGCTGATCGCGCCCATGAATTCAAGGATCTCGGTCAGGGGTATGCCGAGCTGCACCAGATGCTGCGGCAACCCCAGCAACTCGGAGAACTGGCGGTTGGAGCAGATCAGCTGCAGATCGGCGTCGAACACCGCGATGCCCTGGCGCACGTGATTGAGCGCGGTCTGCAGGATCTCGCGGTTGAAATGCAGCGCGGCGTGGGAGTCATCGAGCAGCTTCAGCGCGGCCTTGGCCGACACCGTCCGTCGTTGCAGCAGCAGCGACATCACGAGGCGCGAGGACGCCGCCCCGATCGAGGAGGCGATCAACCGCTCGGCGTGCTGCAGCAGCTCGAAGTCGGCCGGCGCCGATGTCTGCAGCGCGATGTTGCGGTCGGCGGCGAACGCGGCGAAGGCCTCGCGGGTGCGGTCGGGGCCGAGATATTGCGTCACCGTGCTCTGGATGTCCTGCACCGTCACCGTGGTGCGCCAGCGCCGGAAGCTCGGCGCGATCGGAGCCAGCGCATTGGGCACGAACACATCGGCCTGCAACAGCTCGATCGAGGCTGGCGCGCGCGCCAGCGAGAACAGGACATAGCAGAGGATGTTGAGCGCAAGGCTCCACAGCACGCCATGGAGCAGCGGCGGCAGGTCGGCGCCGAACAGCGCCTGCGGCCGCAGTGCCTCGATCCCGAACGGCCCGTGTTGCAGCAGCATCAGGCCGCCGGTGGAGTTTTCCAGGAAGCTCGGGATGAACAGCGTGTAGAGCCACATCGCGAAGCCGACCAGCATGCCTGCCATGGCGCCGCGTGCGGTGGCCCGACGCCAGAACAGGCCGCCGAAGAAAGCCGGCGCCAGCTGCGTGATCGCGGCAAAGGACAACAGGCCGATCGCGACAAGCTGGGTGTTGCCGAGCGCGCGATAGTAGAAATACGCCAGCACCATGATGGCGAAGATCGAGAAGCGGCGCGCCTTCAGGAGAAAATCGCCGAAATCCTTCTGGCCGACGCGGGCGTCGTCGCTGCGGGGCAGCACCAGCGGCAGCACGATGTCGTTGGAGACCATGATCGAGAGCGCGACGCATTCGACGATCACCATCGCGGTCGCCGCCGACAGGCCGCCGACGAACACCGCGAGGCTGAGCAATTGCGAATTGCCCTCGATCGGCAGCGCCAGCACGAACATGTCGGCATCGACCGCGCCGAACGGGAAGATGACGAGACCCGCGATCGCGATCGGAATCACGAAGATATTGATCGCGACGAGGTAGAGCGGGAACAGCCAACGCGCCCTTGTGACCTCGGCGGGGGTCGAGTTCTCCACCACGCTGACATGGAACTGGCGCGGCAGCAGCATGATCGCGCAGAACGACAGCAGCGTCATGATCAGGAAATTGCCGATCGACGGCACATATTCGATCGCGCGCACCGCTTCCGGCGTCTTGAGGGCGCGCTCATAGAGTTCGACCGGGGAGAACATCCAGAAGGTGACGAAGGCGCCGGCGGCGATGAAGGCGACCAGCTTGACGATGGATTCGGCTGCGATCGCGAGGATCAGGCCGTGCTGGTGCTCGGTCGCGTCGGTGTGGCGGGTACCGAACAGCACCGCGAACACCGCCATCGCCAGCGTCACCATCAGTGCGATGTCGCCGAAAACGGGAATTTTCGAGAACGCCTGATCCTCGCTCAGGATGGTCTCCAGCGACGAGGCCATCGCCTTGAGCTGCAGCGCGATGTAGGGCACCGAGCCGATGATCGCGATCAGCGCAACCGTCGCCGCAACCGCCTGGCTCTTGCCGT
>NZ_VKHP01000340.1 GCF_010811875.1 Bradyrhizobium uaiense | reverse complement strand
GCAGCGCAATGGCGATCAGGACATAGAACAGCACCGGCAGCTCGAACTGGTTGGCAAAGCAGTTGCCGAACTGGGTGGCGCGCTCCGGCCAGTTCGGCTGGCGCAGCGCGATATCCTTCATCCGTCACTACTGAAACCGCCATTGGTCCCAGGAGTTGGTCACCTGGGCTAGGGTGACGGTTCAACGGATTACCCAGGCGCCTTTTTGGGACGCTTCATTGTATTGGGCCGCTACGGCGGTTAAGAGGGCTGAGGAGATTCTGATGTCGGTTCAAATGGTTCTGTTGCCGGTCTTCGTCCAGATCGGGCTCACCTTCGCGCTCCTGTTCGGGATGGCGACGTTGCGCACGAGGACGCTGGCGAGCGGCGAGACCAGGATGAAGGATATCGCGCTGCGCCAGCCGAACTGGCCGGAGCGCGCCACCCAGTTCGGCAACTGCTTTGCCAACCAGTTCGAGCTGCCGGTGCTGTTCTATGTCCTGATCGCCATTGCGCTGCCGCTCCGCCGTGCCGATCTGTTCATCGTGCTGATGTCCTGGGTGTTCGCGGTCGCGCGGTTTGCCCATGCCGGCGTGTTCGTCACCTCCAACGACGTGCGGCCGCGCTCGCTCGCCTGGTTCGCCGGCGTGCTGGTGCTGGCGGCGATGTGGCTGTATTTCGCGCTCAGACTGCTGCTGTTGATCTGATGCGCCCAACCGAAAGAGACCAATGACCCCCGCTGCCCGGCTCTCCGCCGCGATCGAGCTGATCGCCACCATCGACGCACAGCGCATTCCTGCAGCGAAAGCGCTGAAGGAATGGGGCACCGCGCACCGCTATGCCGGCTCCGGCGATCGCGCCGCGATCTCCGGCCTGATCTGGGACGTGCTGCGCCGGCAATCCTCCGCGGCCTGGCTCATGGACGATGCCAGCGCCCGCTCGCGGGTGCTTGGCATGCTCAAGCTCGAACGCGGCATGGATGTCGCCACCATCGCGGCGCTGTGCGACGGCGGCCGGTTCGCGCCGGAGCCGCTGACCGCAACGGAGCAGGCCGCGCTGACCTCGCGCTCGCTCAAGGATGCGCCAGCGCATGTCGCTGGCGATTATCCTGACTGGCTCGACCCGCATCTGGCAAAGGTGTTCGGCGACGAGCGCGCCGCCGAGGCCACCGCGATGGCGAGCCGCGCACCGCTCGATCTGCGCGTCAACACGTTGCGGGGCAAGCGCGAGAAGGTGCTGCCGCGCCTGTCGCATCTCGGTGCTGCGGAAACGCCGTGGTCGCCGCTCGGCCTGCGCATCGAGCTCGGTGCCGATGCGCGCAATCCCGGCATCCATGCCGAGGAGGATTTCATCAAGGGCGCCATCGAGGTGCAGGACGAGGGCTCGCAGCTCGCCGCGCTGTTCTCGGCGGCAAAGCCCGGCGAGCAGGTGATCGATCTCTGCGCCGGTGCCGGCGGCAAGACGCTGGCGCTCGCCGCCATGATGGACGGCAAGGGCCGGCTGATTGCGACCGACAGCGACAAGCGCCAGCTCGCGCCGATCCACGAGCGGCTGTCGCGCGCCGGCGTGCACAATTGCGACGTCCGCACGCCGCGCGGCGAGGACGAGGTGCTGTCCGACATCAAGGCGTCAGCCGATCTCGTGCTGATCGACGCGCCGTGCACGGGCACCGGCACCTGGCGCCGCAATCCCGACGCCAAATGGCGCATGCGTCCCGGCGCGCTCGAGGTGCGGCTGAAGGATCAGGCCGAGGTGCTGGAACGCGCCGCGCCGCTGGTGAAGGCCGGCGGCCGCATCGCCTACATCACCTGCTCGGTGCTATCGGAGGAGAACGGCGAGCAGGTGAGGGCCTTCATCGCGCGGCATCCGGAATTTTCGGTGCAGCCGCCGGAGCAGACCGCATCCGTGCTGTGGGACAAGGCCGAGGCGTTTGCGGAGGCCGCGTTGCTGTCGCCGGAGGGGCTGCTGATGACGCCGCGCCGCACCGGCACGGATGGGTTCTTCGTCTCGGTGCTGAGGAAGGCGTGACGCTTTCCTGCCGTCATTGCGAGGAGCGTAGCGACGAAGCAATCCATCTTTCCGCGTGCGGCGCGATGGATTGCTTCGCTTCGCTCGCAATGACGGGTTGAACACCCTACGCTTCGGAGCACGCGCCCGCTCGCTCCGGCGTCCTGCTCACCACAATGACCCAGAACAGCAGCGCAATCGCGCTGATCGCGGCACCCAGCACGCAGACGCCGAGCCAGCCGGCGGCGGCATAGGCCATCGTCGAGCTGATCGCGCCGAACCCCGTGCCGATCGAATAGAACACCATGTAGCCGCCGACCAGGCGGCTCGCGGCGTCGGGGCGCGCGGCGACGATCAGGCTCTGGTTGGTGACGTGGATCGCCTGCACCGCGAAGTCGATCATCACGACGCCAACCAGCACCAGCCACAGCGACGTATGCAGGCAGGCGATCGGCACCCAGCCGGCGAGCATCAGCAGCAGCGACAATCCGGTGGTCCGCTGGCCCCAGCCGCGATCGGCGAGCTGGCCGGAATTGCGTGCGGCCAGCGCGCCGGCGAGACCGGCGATCCCGAGCATGCCGATGGTGGTGTGCGACAGCGACAGCGGCGGTGCGGCGAGCGGCAGCACCACCGAGCTCCAGAACACGCTGAAGCTTGCGAAGATCAATAGCGCGAACACCGCGCGCTCGCGCAGCACCGGCTCCTCGACGAACAGCGCGACCGTCGAGCGCAACAGCTTTGCGTAGGACGCTCCGGCCATTGCCTGCGGCGCGTGCCGCGGCAGCGCGCGTGCGAGCAGCGCCGCCAGCACCAGCGTCAGCGCCGCCGAGGTCAAATACACCGCGCGCCAGCCGGCGAGATCGGCCAGCGCGCCGGCGGCAAATCGCGCCAGCAGAATGCCCGATACCACGCCGCTGGTGACGGTGCCGATGGTGCGACCGCGGTCGGCCGGTGCCGCCAGCGTCGCGGCGTAGGCGACCAGCACCTGGATCACGACGGCAAGCAGCCCGACCAGCACCATGCCCGCGAGCAGCACAACGGCGTTCGGCGCTGTCCCGACGATGGCGAGCGCGATTGCCGACAGCACGGTCTGGCCGACGATCAGCCTGCGGCGGTCCCAGAGATCGCCGAGCGGCACGATCAGCATCAGCCCGAAGGCGTAGCCGATCTGGGTCAGCGTCACGACGCCGCCGATCGCCGCGGGCGTGATGGCCAGATCCCGCGCCATGGTGTCGAGCAGCGGTTGGGCAAAATAGATGTTGGCGACGCTGAGCCCGCAGGCGACGGCGAACAGCAGCACGACAGCGGGTGAAAGCGCGCCCGCCGTCGCGTCGCCGGGCTTCCGGTTCGTCGTGTCGTTCCGCTGGGCCGGTCCGGCCTCTGCCATGGTCTGGTTCGTCATCTCGCCTCCGCTGCAATTCGCAATCTGGTCTTATAATGAGACCAGTTGCATCGCGTGCTGTCTAGTCCTATTTTAAGACCAGTTCGGAATCGTGATCGAGCGAGGCGGAGTGCGATGAAGCGGACTGGATTCGCAAAGGCGGATTGCCCGGTGGCGCGCGCGCTGGACGCGATCGGCGACTGGTGGTCGCTCCTGATTGTGCGCGACGCATTCGACGGCTTGCGCCGGTTCGGCGATTTCCAGCAGAACCTCGGCATCGCCAAGGGCATGCTGACGACGCGGCTGCGCACGCTGGTTGAACTCGGCGTGCTCGAGCAGGTCGCGGCGTCAGACGGCAGCGCCTATCAGGAATATGCGCTCACCAAACGCGGCCACGACCTGTTCCCGATCGTGGTCTCGTTGCGGCAATGGGGCGAGGCGCATCTTTATGCCCGCGGCGAGGCGCATTCGGTGCTGCTGGACCAGGCTGGCCACGCAGTCGGCCAACTCGTGCTGCCGTCGAAGAGCGGCAAGCCGCTGAGCTGGGCGGAGACGAAGGTGCGGAAAGTTGCGGCGCGGAGGCGGTGAGTGCAGAAAGTGCGGCGCTCTCTCCACGTCTTTGCGAGGAGCGGAGCGACGAAGCAATCCATCGCTCCGCTTATGCGGATAAATGGATTGCTTCGCTTCGCTCGCAATGACGAAGGCGTCAGCTCAATCCACAATAAACAGCGTCGCGCCCGTCGCGGTCGACGAGCGATGCGCGGCGTCGCCGAAATCGGAGACCTGGTAGCTCATGCCCGGCTTCAGCGTGAATTTGCGGCCGTCGCGTAATTCGGTGTCGAGCTCGCCAGTGACGACATAGAGCACATGGCCGCGGTCGCACCAGTGATCGGCGAGATAACCCGGCGAATACTCGACCATCCGCACCCGCAGCTCGCCGATGTTGAGCGTGCGCCACAGCGCTTGCCCGGTCTCGCCGGGATGCACCGAAGGTTCGACATGGCTCCAGTCGGTGACGGTGAAGGGCAGGGTCGGGATTTTCATGCGCATGGTCCTAGTTATTTGTTCATCATATGGTTTTGCATCCCTAAACGCTGACGTCATCCTGAGATGCGCGCCGAGTGCTGCGCAAGCAGCGCTCGTTGCGCCTCGAAGGATGGTTGGAGCCGGGCCGTCGCCCTTCGAGGCTCGCTCCGCTCGCACCTCCAGCGACAAAGGCGAAGCCTTTGCGCGGGGGTGACGGTAACCACGCAACAACCTCAACCCACCAGATGGTTCGCCGATCCCTGCACAATCTTGCCCTCGGCATCCAGCCGCAGATACTCGCAGATCTTGCTACCGCGCTCATTCCGGTAGAACACGACGACGCTGTCGGGCGAGACATAGAGATCGATCAGCTCGAAATGCAGCTCGGGCAATTTTGCCAGCGCCGCACTCCAATAGGCCCGCAAGTTCGCCTTGCCGCGCACGGTGCCTGTCGCGCCGAAGCCGAACGCCGGGATCCGGTCCGAGGTCATCTCGGTGTCCTCCGCATACATGGCGAGCACCCGCTCGAGGTCGCGCGCGTTCCAGGCGGCGATCCAGTCGCGGCCGAGCGCAGCGAGGCGCGAGGGTTCGTGAAAATCCGGCATTGGTTTCCTCCATGATCGGCTTTGGCCAAATTAGGTCAATAATACTGACCTATATCGATTTGTCCATGCCCAAAGAAGAATGTGGGCGCAACGCTGGCCGCGGTTGCGGGGGCGGGCGCCGTCGCGTATCTGCTTGCCATGACAGCCCAGCACACAGCCCGTGACTCGTCGACGCCACCTGCGGCCTCGGCGCATGACAAGATTCTGATTGTCGATTTCGGCAGCCAGGTGACGCAACTGATCGCCCGCCGCGTCCGCGAGATGGGCGTCTATTCCGAGATCGTGCCGTTCCAGAAGGCGGAGGCCGCCTTCAAGGAGATGAAGCCGAAGGCCGTGATCCTCTCCGGCGGTCCGGAGTCGGTCCACGAGACCGGCTCGCCGCGCGCCCCGCAGCTGATTTTCGAATCCGGCGTTCCCGTGCTCGGCATCTGCTACGGCCAGATGACCCTGGCGGCCCAGCTCGGCGGCGAGGTCGAGGGCGGGCATCATCGCGAATTCGGTCGCGCCGATGTCGAGGTCAAGACCGACAGCCAGCTGTTCGACGGCGTCTGGGGCCACGGCGAAAAGCACCAGGTGTGGATGAGCCATGGCGACCGCATCACCAGGATGCCGCCCGGCTTCTCGGTGGCCGGCACCTCGCCGAATGCGCCGTTCGCGATCATCCAGGACGAGAAGCGGAAATATTACGGCCTGATGTTCCACCCCGAAGTGGTGCACACGCCCGACGGTGCAAAACTGCTGCGTAACTTCGTCCGCAAGGTCGCAGGGCTCACCGGCGACTGGACCATGCGCGCGTTCCGCGAGGAGGCGATCGAAAAGATCCGCGCGCAGGTGGGGAAGGGCAAGGTGATCTGCGGCCTGTCCGGCGGCGTCGATTCCGCGGTGGCGGCGGTGCTGATCCATGAAGCGATCGGCGACCAGCTCACCTGCGTGTTCGTCGATCACGGCCTGCTGCGGCTCGACGAGGCCAAGACCGTCGTCGACCTGTTCCGCAACCACTACAACATCCCGCTGGTCCATGTGGACGCATCGAAGGAATTTTTGGGCGAGCTCGAAGGCGTCACCGACCCCGAGGTGAAGCGCAAGACCATCGGGCGCTTGTTCATCGACGTGTTCGACGCGGAAGCCAAGAAGATCGGCGGCGCGGAATTCCTGGCGCAGGGCACTTTGTA
Organism: Bradyrhizobium uaiense; assembly: GCF_010811875.1. Classification (GTDB taxonomy): domain Bacteria; phylum Pseudomonadota; class Alphaproteobacteria; order Rhizobiales; family Xanthobacteraceae; genus Bradyrhizobium; species Bradyrhizobium uaiense. The sequence continues at coordinate 2,266 of NZ_VKHP01000340.1, read as the reverse complement.
CCCCGACGTGATCGAGAGCGTCTCCTTCACCGGCGGCCCGTCGGTCACCATCAAGTCGCACCACAATGTCGGCGGCCTGCCGGCCCGCATGAACATGAAGCTGGTCGAGCCCTTGCGCGAGCTGTTCAAGGACGAGGTGCGCGTGCTCGGCCGCGAGCTCGGCCTGCCCGAAGTGTTCGTCGGCCGCCACCCGTTCCCGGGCCCGGGCCTCGCCATCCGCTGCCCCGGCGACATCACGAAGGAGAAGCTCGACATCCTGCGCAACGCGGATGCGGTCTATATCGACCAGATCCGCAAGCACGGCCTCTACGATGCGATCTGGCAGGCCTTCGCCGTGCTGTTGCCGGTAAAGACCGTCGGCGTGATGGGCGACGGCCGCACCTACGAATACGTCGTGGGCCTGCGCGCCGTCACCTCGACCGACGGCATGACCGCCGACTTCTACCAGTTCGACATGAAATTCCTGGCCGAAACCGCGACGCGCATCATCAACGAGGTGAAGGGTGTGAACCGGGTGGTGTACGACGTGACGTCCAAGCCGCCGGGCACGATTGAGTGGGAGTAGGGGGTAGTTGTTGAATGGACTTAAGATTGTGTGCAGCTGCGCTAGCTCATTGGCGTCGCGGCGCGCGCTTTGCTGACTGCACGACATAGCGCTTAAACGTCCGTTCGCCGGACTTCACTCGCCGCCATTCCGTCTTCAGTAGAGTCTGCGACGCGCTCAAGAACTGAGCCTCAATGGCGCGAATGTTTTCGGTTGTAAGTTTTGCTTCGTCAGCGGTGAAGGCGATGATCCGGCGCTGCATATGGATTGGTTTCGTGACGATCGTGGAATCGTCAAATGGTGGAATCCCATTGATGGCGCGGTGATGCCGACGCGAGATGATCCGAACTGGAAGCTCGCCTGCCAAGTCGCTTTCGCCGCTAGGTTTCACCGTCCGAATCTCGAGGTCGAGACCTATCGCTACTTCTATGATGACGATGCAATGGGCGACGTCTTCGTGGAAGAGAGTGCCACGCCGTTTCCAGCGCGGTTGATACGCGAGATCGGCTTTTTTCTTGTGCCGGCGGCAAGAACCTGGGACCGAACAATATCGTTCGGGTCGGAGTTGTTCCGCAGGGTTGTTGCGGCAGGCGAGGGGCAACCCTCGGAATCGGTTCTTAGCGAACGCGACAGGTTGCGCGTGCCACAGGATCGGCTTGAACAGGATGAGCATCTCGCGCCGATCGTCGATAGGCTAAACCGCGAATTGCGCGGCTTCTTTCGCACAGCGCCCACCCTTCAAGGGCCCTGCGGCCGACAGGGGAATGGTCCATACACGATTCATTGGGAAGGGACAGATCGGGACGAGACGCGCGGGATCGTCGCAGCCCTTGAACTCGCCGTGGTGTCCTCCGGCGAAGCAACGCTAGCGGCACTGCGTCTTCTTCTTCCGTCGGGCCCGGTGCGTGCGGCGATGGCGTGGGTTCGCAATCAGATGCACGCCCTGGGACGTGTCGAATTCGCTCGTGCGGAAATTGAAGCTGTGATTGCTCGAAACGTGTCTCTTCATAGACATCACGGGAGCGGCATTTCGCGCACTTTCACGGCCTTGACGGTGCAACAGGCAAAGAATCGTGAGTTCGACGGAGTAGTCGTGTTGTGGCCTTATCAGGTCGGCGGTGACGAGGAGCATAAGCGTCGGCTGCTGTACAATGCAGTGACGCGAGCTCGGCGCTGGTGTCATGTTATCGTCCAGGGACGGAGCATATTGACTGCGCCTCCGTTTACGCAGCAAGTGTAGCCCGGATGAGCGCAGCGATATCCGAGGCATTTTCCATCAGCGTGTCGCGCGGGTGTCCCGCACGTCGCCGTTGCTCATGCGGGCTAGGCGCTATGTTGCCCCCGACGCAAATCAAATCCCGCTCCACCACCTGCGACAAATCACCCCGACGGGCAACTCAGCAAAACCTGTCAATCCGCCCCTAAGAAAATATTCCGCTAGGCGTTTGACCCAACTCAGATGTTCAATATGTGCGTCTCACCCGACACGAGGGGCGGATCGCGATCGTCACGAACGCGGGTCGAGATGCGGTGGACGCTGAATGCGCGACTGACGAGTGCGCGTGAGGTGGACGGCGAAGTCGTGTGGTCCTGACGCCCTAGGTGGTGTGGACACTAGCGCATCCATAGAACAATGGCAGCGAGAGTGACGACGGCCCGGTAATTCCGGGCCGTTTTTTCGAAGCGGGTTGCGACACGTCGGAACTGCTTGAGCTTTGAGAA
>NZ_VKHP01000339.1 GCF_010811875.1 Bradyrhizobium uaiense | reverse complement strand
GATGTCCGGTGCGGTTCACGCTCACCGCGGGCCAGAAGGGCGATGCACCGCAAGCCGCCACATTGATCGAGGGACTGTCCGCCGGGGTCGTCATGGCCGATACAGCCTATGACGCCGATCACTTGCGTCAGGCCATCGCAGCCAAGGGCGCGCTCGCCGTCATCCCCAACAATCCGTCACGCGCACTCAAGCATCCGCTCGACAAGCATCTCTATGCCCAGCGCCATCTCGTCGAATGCTGCTTCAGTAAGCTCAAGCAGTTCCGCCGGGTCGCAACACGCTTCGAAAAGACAGCCAGAAATTACCGAGCCGTCGTCACTCTGGCTGCTATCGTCCTATGGATGCGGTAAGTGTCCACACCACCTAGAGCAAGATGTTTTTATACGGAAACATATCCTGAATTTTTGAGATAGTTGGCGCACTCTTCGGTGGAGAAGAGATCGAGGAGTTCGCCGACCTTTCGCCAGGTTGCCTCGACATCGCGCGGCTCTGCGGCTCGCATCAGGTGTTTGAGTTTGGCGAAGACCTGCTCGATCGGATTGAGGTCGGGGCTGTAAGGCGGCAGGAACAGCAGATGGGCTCCCGTGGCGCGGATGGCGTTGCGCGCCGATTTGCCCTTGTGATTGTCGAGGATGACGAGTTCGCCCTTTGCCAAGGTAGGCGCCAGCACCTGTTCGACATACAGGGTGAACAGCTCGCCATTGATGGGGCCGTCGATGACCCACGGCGCGCTGATCCGGTCATGGCGCAGCGCCGCGATGAAGGTCATGGTCTTCCAATGGCCGAAAGGCGCGGATGCTCGGAGACGCTGCCCGCTCGGCCCCCAGCCGCGCAGCGGCGCCATGTTGGTCTTGATCCACGTCTCATCGATAAAGACCAGGCGCGAAGCGTCGATCCTGCCCTGATGGGCCTTCCAGCGCGTCCGTTTACGCACGATATCGGGACGATCTTGTTCGGCCGGCAGGATCGTTTTTTTTGAAGCTCAGCCCTTCGGCGTGAACGAACGTCCACACCGCCCGCACGTCTGTCTTGATCCCCCGCGCAGCCAGTTCCTGCGTTAGCTTCCGCAAAGTGAATGGGCCGGAGCGAATGCGTTTGCGCAGCCAGTCGGCATTGGTGCCGGACAGAACCGGCTTCTTGTGACCGCCGATCTTGCCGGGAGAAACGCCCCCGGTCTCCCGCCGCAAATTCTTCCACTTCGTCACACACGAGGGACTGATCTGAAGCGCTTCGGCAATCGAACGAACCGTCTCGCCCGCATCAGCCCTCGCCAGCGCGAGTTCTCGAAGATCTTCCGAATAGGGTCGCGTCATCCATGCTGGCCCCCGTTCCCCAGCATGGAGTTTGAATCAGAAATCCTCGCCGCTGGGAATCCCGATTCCGGTAAAAAACAACATGCTCTAAGAGGTGGCAAGAAGAGAACGGGGCATTCGCCGCCGCCGCCGCGGCCTTTCATTGGATCGGGGCGGAGCCAGCTAGCCACACGCCGCCTCATCGGGAAGTGGTGCTTCTCCTCCGGACGCCAATTAAGCTCATGAGACCGACGCCAACATCATCTTGCAGAGAGTTGTGATGTCATAGATGGGCAGCCCCGTGATGCGCCGAATCGCTCGCTGGTGCTACCAACGGAAATCCCTGCATTCGAACAAAAACGCCGCGGTTTGTGGCAGCCGAATTCTCCCAGGATGGGAGATGACACTGCCGAAATCCGGCGCGTCTGCGCACTCACGCGAAGCTCGACCTGCCTGAGGTCAAGGTAGTCTTGGCCGACGGCGGCGAGACGCGGCGCCTGCCCCACGCGATTGAGACCGAGCTTGCTGTGCAGATAGTCGTTGGCGGTGATCGGATTCGCCCGGCCGGAGCGTCGAAGAATGTTTTCATTGACCTAACTATCGAAAGTTAGGCGGCGGGCGGCGAGGCGATCGGCCTGCCGTTCGATGAGGGCCTGGCGAATGAGCGGTGGCCTTATTTACTCAAGTTGGTCGAAAGCGACCAATTCAAGGGGCAGCGCAATGACTTCTTCGCCCAGCGCGCAAGCGAAATAGATCGGAGGCGCTCCCGACAAAACACAACCACGCAAGGTCGGACGTATGGCGAAGATCGGCGAACGAGGGGAGATTGTATAGCGTATTCCATTGGCCGTACGGGAAACCCATCCTTTCGAGGGTAAGAGGTGAGCGCAAGCGAACATCTCGTCTCTGGCCGGACTTCGACGACGAGCCTGCAACGCAGTTCTAGCGCGCCTCGTGATCAGGCAAGAACAGACGAACCTGTTCGCAGAACGCCGTTCTTCTTTTGTGAATACGAGATTAACCAAGTTGGAGAGCAGATGCTCCTATATGCTGCTCGCTGTCGCGCTCTGCGCAATTCTCTCCAATTGTCTCACGAGGCGATTGAGAGCGTCCGCGGCGAACCTTCCCTCCTTGGCCTGCTACGATCGTGATGGCCCCGCGAGCGCATGGTGATCGGGAGAGTTCGGATCGACAGCTCCCGGTTCGTTTGCGACTGCAAACATCCCAAGTCTCTACGCGCGCAGTGAGCGCGCATACCAAACTAGGGGCGGGGTGGACTCTCAATGAGCATAATGGCTCACGCCGTATAGGGAATTTTGCAAAATTTGGATGGCCCAACGAGTTGGACTTCGCTTCGTAAGGTTGAGCGCCTCCCGCGTAAGCCCCTCGATAACGCTGCAAGGCGTCGGCTCAAGCTCCAAGCTGACCCTTGTGCAGGGCTCACGCAACGTTCTCTGTTGTGAGACCATAGCAAAACGGATTGTCGAAGCGCCCATCTGAATGTCAGCGCCGCTCGCGCACCGAGCCCTCCTGGGCGACGGAAGCCACCAGCGTGCCATCTGGCTTGAAGATCAGGCCGCGCGTGAGGCCGCGTCCCGCTTGGGCGCTCGGCGATTCTTTGGCGTAAAGTAGCCAATCGTCCGCCCGAAACGGACGATGAAACCACATCGCATGGTCGAGACTTACCAGGGCTAAACGCTCGTCAAACAACGTGCGACCATGACGCGCCGCCACCGCATCGAGCAGCGACCAATCCGAAGCGTAGGCCAGTGCGCACACATGTAGGATAGGATCAGCGGGCAGCTTCGCGGCGGGTTTGATCCAGTAGTGAATGTAGCCATCGTCAATTTTCCGACCGATGAATTGGCTGGTCTCGACCGGGCGCAGTTCAATCGGACGATCCGGCAATTCAATTAGACGTTCGGATCCGTACCAGTTGCGTATCCGTTCCGGCAGTTCGGCGAACATCGGCTGCTTGGACAACTCAGCTGTGAGCTTGTCTGGCGGCGGCACGTCAGGCATCGCGTTCTGGTGCTCAAAGGCGCTCTGCTCCCCGACGTGAAATGAGATCATAGTGGAGAAGATTGCGTGGCTGTGCTGTCTCGCAGTGACTTGCCGTGTCGAATAGCGCTTGCTGTCGCGCAAAGATTCGACCTCATAAGAGATCGGCGCCTGCGGGTCGCCGGCCCTAAGGAAGTAGCCGTGTAGCGAATGCACCATCCGACCTTCGATCGTGTGGAATGCTGCCATCAACGACTGCCCGATCAACTGGCCGCCGAATAGCGTCCGCAACCCGGAATTCGAGCTGATGCCGCGAAACAGGTGCGGCTCGATCGTTTCGAGATCGAGGATCGCCAGCAAGTCGATCGGGCTTCCGGACACTGACGTACTCTCGGCTCTATCGGGATCAATTCCGCTTGGCATGCCATGCACGAGGAAAACTCAAAATCCTAGATCAGTTCCTTCACGCCGCCCCAACACTTGACTTCAACTCTAACGCTTGCGCTGGCGATGCGCTCATCGACAGGCGCAATTTGAGATGGCCTTTTGATTTCTCCGATTATCTCAGCCGCCACACGTTCAGACGAGGCTCTGACACCGGAGCCGTACGCGACGCCGCCCACTTCGTTTACTAGGCCGTGCCCTCCTTGGCGACCGATCTCGCATGAGGCTTGCCGAGACTCACCGGTCCCAGTGATGATTCGCCTCGGTGCGTCTAACAATCTCGTCCTGTTCTCTCCAAATATCTGCATCTTGAGCGGAGTGGGCGCCAGCGAAACATTGTCCGTCGATTCTTGATAACGGGCGCGTTGCGCAACACGGACCGGAAATGCATCGCTCCGATCGGGCCGGAAATCGACTTCCAGGATGCCCAATCAAACCGGCGCAAAGGTGAAGACGGGAGGGTTGCTTTGCCCGGTGGGCGACCACTTCAGCCTCACGCGTTGCCCAATCTCCAAGGCATCAAGGTCGTAATCAATGAAGTTCGTCAGCAAAGAGACCCCCTCATCCAACGTAACATACCCGATCGCATAGGGAGCCGTGCCCCGCCGCATGACGCTGAAGGCATAGATCACGCCCTCGCCCTTGCTTTCCACCCACTCGGTATCTGTAGAGGCGCAGAAGGGACACATTGTGCGCGGATACCAATGCGGCTTATCGCAGGCACTGCAGCGCTTGATCAAAAACCTGCCATCCTTTGCGGCGTCCCAAAAGGGCTTGCTCTCCAGATTCTGGTTCGGGACTGGAATGGAACGCTTAGTCGGACGACTCTCAAGATCGGTCAATGGACTACTCCCTTTCCATGATCAGCGTTCCAGCGCCATGGCGCGTGCCCAGCCAACCACCCGTGCCATGTGCGATGACGAGATCGCAGTTGGGCACCTGCACCTTCGAATGCGCTTCGCCACGGGCTTGGCGTACCGCCTCAATCACCTTCGTGATGCCGCCGCGGCTGTCCGGATGGTTGTTGCAAAGCCCGCCGCCATCTGTGTTGAAGGGCAACTTACCGACGCCCGAAATAAGATTCCCGTCCGCGACGAACTTGCCGCCCTCACCCTTTCTGCAGAAGCCGAGATCCTCTAGCTCCATTAGCACCGTGATCGTGAAGCTGTCATAGATCGAGGCATACTTGATATCAGTTGGCGTGATGCCAGCCTCCGTGAAAGCCTGCTGCCCAGACCAGACGCCGGCCGAGGCGGTGAGGTCGAGATCGAGTCCGCCTCGGGGCCCCTTCAGCGCTTCACCGTGGCCGATCACTTTCACTAATGGTCGCTTCAGGCTCTTGGCGATCTCGGGCGCGACCACGACTAAGGCGCCGCCGCCGTCAGTTGTGACGCAACAGTCCATGCGATGGAGCGGATCGGCAATCATCGGAGATTCGAGTACGTCTTCGACGGACACCACGTTACGCAGCCGGGCATGTTCGTTCCATTGCGCATGGTGCGAGGCGGCCACTTTGATCCAGGCCAACTGTTCTGAAGTGGTGCCGTACTCGTACATGTGGCGCATGGCGCACATCGCGTAAGTATTGTGCGTAGTGTAACCCCAGATGCCTTCGAAGCCGGCCTCCGGAACCTCATCGACCCCGCCATGACTGCCCTGCGGCACTACACTTTCAGTCCGTATGGCCGCCTCGCCCAGTCCGGCGCGGGACCCCAACGGCCTTCCCGCCAGTGTGATGAGCGCCACCTTGCACTTGCCAGCCGCGATCGCCTCGGCTGCATGGCCGGCGTGCACAATATAAGATGAGCCGCCGTCCCGGGTGCTATCCGCGTGCTTCAGCTTTAGGCCCATGTAGTCGGCCAAGCTCCAGGCGCCATAGCCTGGCGCGTCGTCGGCGCAAAAATAGGCGTCTACGTCGCTGAACGAGAGCCCGGCGTCTTCCAGCGCGCCCTTCGCGCACTGTGCGTGGACCTGTGCGGTCGACCTGTGCGGGATATACCGTAGCGGATGCTCCCAGATTCCCGCGACGTACGCTTTGCCCTTGACGCTCATTTTCATTCGAACCTAATTCTGAAGAATCGGGACCTACAGCTAGCCTTGAACCCGATCTGGGCGACGCGCTCGTTACGGTGCTTGCGTGCGACGTATCTTCAGCCAATCGCCGCCCGAACATCATCTTCGCGCCACTTAGCTGGCTACATCAGCATTTCTCTTGCCCTCAACATACGAGGGCTCATAACTGCCTTAATCCTGAAGAGGAATATCGCCAACATCCTGGGGTCGGCGCATAAATCGAGCATTTTGTTTGTGTGCACGAGTATTGACGGCGTATGGGGTAGATCGATAGCACACATGTGCTCCGCGATAACTCACTGGGAATCGCCGATCAGCCCGAGCCGCGAAAGCTCTGCTTAGCTGAAATTTCCGGCGGGGGGTAAGCGCATTTTTTCATCGCGCACTCGCGTACAATGCGAAAAATCGGCGCTATTCCTAGTGTCCCGAGTCACAAGTTCGCATCATTAGATTCGCGTCAGAGTCGCATCGCTGTGCCATGCTTTTGCAGGCAGCAGCGATGGAGCATTCGATGGCGCGGCAACTGGCAGCCTTGATTCTAAGCGATGAGGAGCGGACTGAGCTGAAGGCGCTGGCAGGCCGCCGCAAGACGGCCCAAGCCCTGGCGTTGAGGGCCCGGATCGTTCTGGCCTGTGCGGCAGGCGGCCAGAACAAGGAGGTGGCGGCGAAGCTCGGTGTGGTCGAGATGACGGTCGGCAAGTGGCGTCGGCGCTTTGTACAGGACCGCCTGGAGGGCCTGCGCGACGAGCCAAGGCCCGGAGCGCCCCGGACGATCGATGATGCGCGCGTCGAAGCCACGATCGTAAGAACATTGGAAAGCCTTCCGAAGGATGCGACCCATTGGAGCTCGCGCGGCATGGCGAAGGAAAGTGGGCTGTCGGTTTCAAGCGTGCAGCGCATCTGGCGAGCCTTCGGCGTGCAGCCTCATCGGATGGAGACGTTCAAGCTCTCGACCGACCCGGATTTCGTGGCCAAGGTGCGCGATGTGGTCGGCCTCTACGTCTCCCCGCCCCAGCGGGCCGTCGTCCTGTGTGTGGACGAGAAGTCCCAAATCCAGGCGCTCGACCGCAGCCAGCCCATGTTGCCCATGCGTCCCGGTCAGCCCACACGGCGCAGCCATGACTACACGCGCCACGGCACGACCTCGCTCTTCGCAGCGCTCGACATTGCGACCGGCAAGGTCATCGGCAAATGCTATTCCCGTCACCGTGCCGCAGAGTTCCGCAAGTTCCTTGACGAGATCGAGACCGCTGTCCCGCGCGGTCTCGATGTCCATCTCGTCATGGACAACTACGCCACGCACAAGGCCCCGCTGATCCGCAACTGGCTCGCCAAACGGCCGCGCTGGCATGTCCATCTCACGCCCACCAGCTCGTCCTGGCTCAATCAGGTCGAGCGCTTCTTCGCGCTCATCACCGACAAGAAGATCCGGCGTGGCATCTATCGCAGCGTCCAGGCTCTGCGCGCAGACATTATGGACTTCATCGCTCATCACAATGCCGATCCCAGGCCATTCAAATGGTCCAAGTCTGCCGACGAAATCCTCGCTTCCATCGAACGCTTCTGTCGATACAATACTCAAGCCCAGGCGTCGTAATGCTGCGAATTTCTGGTTCAGGACACTAGATTAATCTAAGATTCGCGGATAGCTGAGTTGCAATGCCAAGGACGTAGTGCGGCTGGAAGGACTCGTTTGCTTTGGATCAATCCATCACCATCGGTTCTAGCACCGATAGTAGACCGGGTTACGCGACCCCATTTTCATTGGCGTTGAGGCGGGCCGACACAGAGCTTTCTGGGATCTCGAATGATATGAGATCACTCTCGGACACTGGCGCGGCCGGCGCGGACCTGACACTGCGACGACGCTAAGGAGCGGTTACGAGATTTGGGAAGTATTCCAATCAGAGCTGCAGCTTGCAACCGAGTTGCTCAATCGGCTGAGTGCACCCACCATTCCGACGGTATTATGGAAAGCGCAGGAACTCTGGCAAGAACCTTATCTAAGGCTCGCCCACAAGACAGACCATCCGCGAACCTCATGCAGTGGGCCCCTGTGAAGGCAGAAATTTTGCGGCTCAGACCACGGCTAAGCAGAGCGCATCTGAGCGCCGCGGGCTCTGCGCAAACGTGGGACACCATCCCGCCCCCGACTAACGCCCACCTTATGAATGATATCGAGAAGGCAATTGCAGAGATTCTTGGCGCTCCCTTTCACTGGGTGGAAGACAGATTACCGTGCGGGAGGTGGAAATCCGTTAGAAAGGAGGTCATAGGATATTAGCGGGCGCCATCAGATTTTCGATGAACTGCTCAACATATCCGAGGCTGGAAGACCGCTCTCCCACTCATGAGCATCAAACCTGCCCGGACGATCACTGATCTGGTCCAGAATAAACTTATCGCAAGCGAGGTAGGAGCGGACATGACTGACCCGTCCACGCGCCAGGCGTTTCGCGCGGACGGTGTCTCTGCGCCGCCGCGCTCTGCCTCCTTCCGGTGTCGTCCGTGAAGAATGCGGATTGACCTGAAAAATAAGCAAAAATGTTCTTGAGAAAGTATTCGATTTTGCAGGAAAGCGGTGTGTGGGACCTGGCTTTCCTGCGTTTTGGGATTTCGTTTTTGGGC
>NZ_VKHP01000338.1 GCF_010811875.1 Bradyrhizobium uaiense | reverse complement strand
CCCACAATGATGCCGATCGGTTCCGCGTCTGCGGCTGATCGCTATAAGAGACAGCCAACCCTCCCCGTAAGAACGGGGCGAGGGAGCAAAGTCGCTTCGGGGATAGAGCTTACGCGCTCTTCTTCTGGAACTGCCCGGTCGCGCGGAAGCGCCAGAGATATTGCGGGGCTGCCTCCGCAAAAATCTGATGCATGTGGGTACGCGGTGAGTCCCCCTCACCCCGATCGCATTTCCTTGCGATCCGGCCTCCCCCCGCAGGCGGGGCGAGGCGAAGTAAGCTACCTTCCCATCGCCAGCGCGATCAGACCGAGCGTGCCGACGATCACGCGCCACCAGGCAAAGAAGGCGAAGCCGCGGCGGGTAACGAAGTTGAGGAATGCCCTCACCACGATCATCGCAGTGATGAACGACACCACGAAACCGACCGCGATGACGCTGAGACCGTCGGACGTGAAGTCGCCGCGGTTCTTGTAGAAGTCATAGGCGAACGCGCCGACCATGGTCGGGATCGCGAGGAAGAACGAGAACTCCGCCGCCGAGCGCTTGTCGGCGCCGAGCAGCATCGCAGCCACGATGCTGGCGCCGGAGCGCGACACGCCGGGAATCATCGCCAGGCACTGCGCGACGCCGATCCAGAAATACATCAACAGCGGGAACCGGGTCGCGTCGTCCTCGTACACTTTGAGATCGAGCTGATCGACCCAGAGCAGGACGGCGCCGCCGACGATCAGCGTGAAGCAGACCACCCAGGGATTGAACAGGAACTCCTTGATGTATTTGCCGGCGATCAGGCCGATCACGACAGCCGGCAGGAACGCCACCAGCACGCCGATCACGAAGCGGCGGTCGTCGGGATTGGAGAACATGCCGAGCGCCACGCGCCACAATTTGGTGAAGTAGAGCACGAGGATCGCGAGGATCGCACCGAGCTGAATCAGGATCGCGAAGCTCTTCCAGAAATTGCCTTCGCCGAGATTGAAGAAGCGCTCCGCAAGCAGCAGGTGGCCTGTCGAAGAGACCGGCAGGAACTCTGTGACGCCCTCGACGATGCCGAGAATCACCGCCCGCAGCATATCCGTCATCATGATCTGATCTGCCCTGTGTGGAAAACCGAATTCTTCTCGCTTATTCGCACATAGGCCGCAATCGCAAATAATCGTCAAACAATGGGTTACCCGGCCGATTTGCTGGGCTATAGCGTTTTTGTGACCCGCACCGTCTGCGGGGGTGGCTACCGGTTTGTGTGCCGACGCGACATAGAGACGAGCGGAACTGTCCCGGCCAAATTACAGGTCAGGTCACACAGGTTGATGGTTTCTTAAGCGCCACGAAATTACCAAGGGCTTCATGTACACGCTGTATCACCATCCGTTCTGTCCGCATTCGCGCTTCATTCGCCTCGTGCTCGGCGAGTATGGCCTCGATTTGCGCCTGGTGGAGGAACGGGTCTGGGAACGGCGCGAGGCGTTTTTGGCGCTCAATCCGGCGGCAACCACGCCGGTGCTTATCGCCGAGGGCTTTCCGCCGGTCCCGACGGCCCCGATCATCGCCGAATATGTCGACGAGGCGCACGGCCTCGAGGCCGGCGAGCGGCGGCTGTTGCCGACGTCGATGGCCGAGCGCGTCGAGGTGCGCCGGCTGATGGCATGGTTCAACGAGAAGTTCTTCGAGGAAGCCTCCAACCCGCTGGTGACCGAGCGGATCTACAAGCGCTTCATGAGCGAGGACAATGGCGGCGGTCCGCCGGCGCCCGACATCATGCGCGCCGCCAAGGTCAATGTGCGCTATCATCTGAGTTACATCGGCTGGCTGGCGAAGACGCGGAACTATCTCGCCGGCGACCGCCTCACCTACGCGGATCTCGCCGCCGCGGCGCATCTCTCGGCGATCGACTACCTGGGCGACGTGCCATGGAGCGAGGACGACGCGGCAAAGGCGTGGTACGCGCGGGTGAAATCCCGCCCGTCGTTCCGCCCGCTGCTCAGCGAATGGCTGGCGGGGGTGCCGGCGTCGCGGACCTATGTGGACCTCGACTTCTGAACCAGGCGGCCAGGCTCTCTCCGTCCGATCTCAAGGCAGCGCTTGGGCGCGAGGCGCGCGCGCTCGGCTTCGATGCCATCGGCTTCACCACGCCTGATGCGACCAGCGAGGCCGGAAGATATTTCCTCGAGTTCCTCGGCTCCGGCGGCCATGGCGACATGGACTGGCTCGCAGCCAATCCGGAGCGACGCGCCGATCCGCGCGTACTGTGGGGTGGCGTGCGCTCGATCATCATGCTCGGCGTCAATTACGGGCCCGATGACAATCCGCTGAATATTCTCGCGCGTCGATCGCATGGCGCGATCTCGGTCTATGCGCAGGGCGACGACTATCACGACGTGATCAAGAAGCGGCTGAAGATTCTGGCGCGCTGGCTCACTGCTGCGACCGGCGACGAGGTGAAGGTGTTCGTCGACACCGCCGCTGTGATGGAGAAGCCGCTCGCGCAGGCTGCCAGCATCGGCTGGCAGGGCAAGCACACCAATCTGGTATCGCGCGAGTTCGGCTCGTGGCTGTTTCTCGGCGCGATCTATTCCGCCACCGAGCTGCCGTGCGACGATGGCGAAGCCGATCACTGCGGCAGCTGCAACGCCTGCCAGGACATCTGCCCGACCGCGGCATTTCCCGCGCCCTACAAGCTCGATGCGCGGCGCTGCATCTCGTATCTGACGATCGAGAACAAGGGTCCGATCCCGCACGAATTCCGCAAGGCCATCGGCAACCGCATCTATGGCTGCGACGATTGCCTCGCAGTGTGTCCGTGGAACAAGTTCGCCGAGGCGGGCCGCGAGCAGAAGCTCGCCGCGCGCGATGCGTTGCGCGCGCCTGCGCTCGCTGAGCTCGCGCGGCTCGACGATCCGGCCTTTCGCGCGCTGTTCACGAAATCGCCGGTCAAGCGCATCGGCCGCGATCGCTTCATCCGCAATGTGCTGATCGCAATCGGCAACTCCGGCGACGCGAACCTTGCCGGCGAAGCACAGCGTCTGCTCGACGACGCCAGCCCGCTGGTGCGCGGCGCGGCAGTGTGGGCGCTGTCGCAACTGATGCCACGCGATGCGTTCGCGACGCTGGCATCGCGGTCCGGCGGCGAGCCCGACCTCAGCGTGCAACAGGAGTGGCGCGCGGCCGCCTCTTGATTTCATCGCGCCATTCCCGTCATGGTCGATGGGCCATGACAAACCAGCCATTTTTCACCAGACACGGCGACGGCTTCATGCCGACGGCCGTTGCGAACGGACCGTGGAGTCCGGAATCCCTGCACGGCCGCGTCGTGATCGGCCTGCTCGCCTTCGTGATCGAGGAGCGCCACGGCTCCGACGATTTCGTGCCCGCGCGGCTGACGGTCGACATGTTCCGGCTGCCCAACATCACGACGCCGATCGAGGTGACGACCAAGCTGGTGCGCGACGGCATGCGCATCAGGATGATCGAGGCCGAGTTTGTCTGCGGCGGCACCAGCATGGCGCGCGCCTCCTGCCAGCTGTTGCGCAGGACGGAAAATGCGCCGGGAAATGTGTGGTCGCCGCCGAACTGGCAGGTGCCGGCGCCGGCAGACATTCCGAAGCCGGCCGATCCGAGGCTTGGCATGAACGGCAAATGGGAAACGCGGCCGATCACAGGACACATGGGCTCGCTCGGCGAGCGAAGGCTCTGGATGAGCGAAGTCCGCGAGCTCGTCGCCGGCGTGAAGATGACGCCGTTCGTCCATGTCGCGACCGGCGCGGATTTCGCCAGTCCCTTCGCCAATGCCGGCGATCAGGGCCTCGGCTACATCAACAGCGACGTCACGATCTATCTGCACCGTCTGCCGGTGACCAACTGGATCGGCTTCGAGGTCGTCAACCATCACGCCACCGACGGCATCGCGATCGGCGAATGCTGGCTCTATGACGAGAAAGGCCCGATCGGCACGTCGACTGTGGCTGCGCTGGCGCAGCGCAAGCCGATGACCAACCCGCCGCCGCCGTAACCACATCCGTCATTCCGGGGCGCGCCTCTTGGCGCGAGCCCGGAATCCATTCCTCCACCGGCGCTGCGGCCTGATGGATTCCGGGCCTGCGCCTGACGGCGCATCCCGGAATGACGACGGAGAGACTGCGGCTAAGCCAAATGCCGCTGCATCTCCGGCCGCGCCCTGAGCGCCGTGCCCTGCTTGCCGACGATCTTGGCGATCCGCTCCGGCGCGAAGTTCAGATCGACGAAGGCGGGCGCGGTGTTGGCGACCTCGTGATACTCCGTGATCTTGCCGTCGCGCAGCCGCATGATCGCGACGCCCTCGAACATCGCGCGGGCGCCCTTGGCCTCCGGCAAGGTCGAGCGGTAGCTGAACGTGTAGCGCGCGTAGAGCGTTTTGCCGTCGCTGACGGGATCGTGCATGACCCAGCGGAAATCGGTCGCGGTGCGGTAGAACCAGTCGTCGATCATCTCGGCGATCTTCGCATGGCCCTCGAAGGCGCCGTAGAACACGTCGTGATAGACGCCGTCCTCGGTGAAGAGATCGGCAAAGGCCTTGCCGTTGCGCCGTTCGACCGCGTCGCAGAACGCGCGCAGCATCGTTGTGGTGTCCATGGCGTTTCTCCGGCCTGTCGTTTCTTCCCTCTCCCCTTGTGGGAGAGGGTGGATCGAATGAGCGAGAGCTCATTCGAGACGGGTGAGGGGTCTGCTTCCGCGGAGAGAACCCCTCATCCGGCACGGACTTCGTCCGCGCCACCTTCTCCCACAAGGGGAGAAGGGAAAATCCTAGCCGATCTCCGCCACCGCGGCGATGATGCGCGCGATGTCCTGTGGCCGTGACAGCCGGTGGTCGCCGTCCTGGATCATGGTCAGCACCACGTCCTCGGCCGGCAGCCGATGCACCAGCGCAAACGCATGCTTCCACGGCACGTCGGGATCCTGCGCGCCCTGCAGGATGCGCACCGGACAGCCGACGTCGATTTGGCTTCCGAGCAGCAGATGGTTGCGGCCTTCCTCGATCAGATTGCGGGTGATCGGATAGGGCGTGCCGTCACCGTACTCCGAAGGCCTGAGCCACATGCCATTGGTCTCGATCTCGGCCCGTATCTCCGGCGAGAAGGACTTCCACATCAGCTCCTCGGTGAAGTCGGGCGCCGGCGCGATCAGCACGAGGCCGGCGAGCTTGCCATTCCCGCCAGCCTTGCTGCGTTTGGCGATCTCGCGCGCCAGCAGCAGCGCCATCCAGCCGCCCATCGAAGAGCCGATCACGACCTGCGGCCCGCTGCAGAACTGCGAGAACACCGCAACGCTCTCCTCGAGCCAGCGGCCGATGGTGCCGTCGGCGAAGTCGCCGCCGGACTCGCCGTGGCCGGAATAGTCGAACCGGATACAGCTGCGGCCGTGCTCGGCGGCCCACGCATCGAGCGCGATCGCCTTGGTGCCGGTCATGTCGGACTTGAAGCCGCCGAGCCAGAACAGCCCCGGCGCGCCACTTGCGCTGCCCGGCGCACCGCTTGTGCTGCCCGCGCGGGCGCGCACCGCGATCCGGCGTGCCCCACTGCCCTCGCCGACCTCGATGAAGGCGGGTTCCTGTCCGGATGCGGCGGTCTGGCTCATGGTTCGGTCACTCGCGTGTCAGAGATCTGCATTTCAATCGTCGTACGGCACCGGTCAACGGCAGCCGGCCCGCCTTGCAGAGCAGGCACACCCGCTATATGTGCCGGGCGTGGCTAAAATGCCTCGCAATTGACGGTTTTGCCGCTTAAAGGAGCGAGTTCGCTTGCCCGCCGCAGCGTCTTGCTTCAAAATATCCGCCTTCCCTTTCACAACTTTGGAGAGTTACCCATTCGCCGTCCCAATAGAGCCCCGCCCACAGTCGCAAAAGACGGGCCGCGCACCAATGATGAGATTCGCAACGCGCAAATCCAGCTGATCGATGCCGATGGTGTCAACCAGGGCACCGTCGAAACCATGGTGGCCATCAAGATGGCCATGGAAGCCGGCATGGACCTCGTCGAGATTTCGCCGAACGTCAGTCCTCCCGTCTGCAAGATCATGGACTACGGCAAATACAAATATTCCGCGCAGAAGAAGGCCGCCGAAGCTCGCAAGAAGCAGAAGGTCGTCGAGATCAAGGAGATCAAGCTCCGCCCGATGATCGACGATCACGACTATGACGTGAAGATGCGCGCGATGCAGCGCTTCTTCGAGGAAGGCGACAAGGTCAAGATCACCTTGCGCTACCGCGGTCGTGAGATGGCGCACCAGGAGATCGGCACCAAGCTGTTGGACAAGGTGAAGGCCGACGTCGCCGAGTTCGCCAAGGTCGAGCAGGACGCGAAGTTCGAAGGCCGCCAGGTCGTGATGGTGCTGGCGCCGCGCTAATTCGAATTAGTCGCTTTGTTGAAATGGAACAGCCCGCCAGGACCTCTGGCGGGCCGTTTCATGTCTGGAGGGCTCTCTCGTAGCCCGGATGAAGCCAACCTCCCCTTGAAAAGGGGAGGTCGCTTTGCGCACCGGCGCAAAGCGGGTGGGGATCATCTCTCTCCACGGGCATCGGTGTCTGCGGCTGACCCCCATCCCGGCCTTCCCCCTTTCAGGGGGAAGGGGAAGGGAGATCCGCCGCCATTTCCAGCTTCGAACGTTGCAAAACCGCCGATCCTCTGTCATAAGCCGGGCCTTCGCCGCCCGGCTGATCAAGGGCTGCCGTGGCGACGTTCAGTGCAGGTTCTTTCAATTCGGAAAAAACCATAGCACTTTCAACGCTCTAACGAGCATTTTAGCCGGCCGGACGCCTCTCGGGGCGATTTTCGTGTTGTGCGACAGGAGAGCCAAATGCCCAAGTTGAAGACCAAGTCGGGCGCTAAAAAGCGCTTCAAGGTGACTGCCACTGGCAAAGTCATGCACGCCCAGCGCGGCAAGCGCCACGGCATGATCAAGCGGACGAAGAAGCAGATCCGTCAGCTCCGCGGCACCCGCGTGCTGTTCAAGACCGACGGCGACAACGTCAAGAAGTACTTCTTGCCGAACGCCTGATCGCTCCGATCCGCTTGAACCCTCGCCGCGACTGCGCGGCGCCCCGTCACCTCTTCCAGATCAAGGATTTCCGTCATGTCTCGCGTCAAACGCGGTGTGACCGCTCACGCCAAGCACAAGAAAGTCTACAAGGCCGCCAAGGGCTATTACGGCCGCCGCAAGAACACCATTCGCGTCGCCAAGCAGGCCGTCGAAAAGGCCGGCCAGTACGCCTTCCGCGACCGCAAGCGCAAGAAGCGCACCTTCCGCGCGCTCTGGATCCAGCGCATCAACGCCGCCGTCCGTCCGTTCGGCATGACCTACAGCGTGTTTATCAACGGCCTGTCCAAGTCGGGCATCGTCGTCGATCGCAAGGTGCTGTCGGATCTCGCCATCGCCGAGCCGGCCGCGTTCCAGGCGATCGCCGAGAAGGCCAAGGCTGCCCTCGCAGCTTGATCCTGGCGAGAGCTTCTAGCGGGCCTTAGGGCCCGCTTTCAGCGCCTTCTGCGAAAAGCGCTGGGCGACGATCGCCCGGCAGAACGCTGTGAACGAGCGGTACATGGTGCCGCTTTCGTTGTCGTATTTGTGGTCACAGCGCTTGAGCTCGCCGGCATAGGCCTTCTTCTGCGACGCCCCGAGGCCGGACAGGAAGTCCGCCTCGCATTTCTTCTCGACCACTTCGCCGAACTGGACGTCTCCGCTGGCGCCGTATTCACACGCCTCGAAGACCTTCATCGCGCGGTTGCAGCTCGGCGCCTTCTCGAGCTCTGCGATGATGTCGTCCATCTGGGTCGATTTGGCGGGACATTCCTCGGTCGCGGCATGCGCCGTTCCGAGCATCAACAGGACCGCCGGCACGGCCAGGCAAGATCGCAGCAACATCGCGTGGGTCTCCTTGAACTCCCCCTTGGTCCCACGCCCGCGTCACCGGGTTCAATGCCGCCGGCCGCTGGTCCCGAAATGACCGGCTTTTTGCTTGACGTTACGGCCTTCGGGCGGCGACAACCCAGCCGAATTTTCGTGCATGGTCGGCAAGGTCAGGTCCGGTTCGCTTCCCGGTTCTTCCCATCAGATCATGCGCCGCTCAAGCGCAGGAATTGACCGTGTCCGACCTCGCAACGCTCGAAAAATCCATCCTCGACCAGATCGCCTCAGCCGGTGACGAAGCCGCCCTCGAGGCGGTGCGCGTCGCGGCCCTCGGCAAGAAGGGCTCGATCTCGGCCCTGCTTGCCACCCTCGGCAAGATGTCGCCGGAGGAGCGCAAGACCGAAGGCGCCAGGATCAACCTCGCCAAGGACGCGGTGACGCAGGCGCTCGCGGCCAGGCGCGACGTGCTGAAGGCGGCCGCAAAGCCCATGTCGGCGAAGATCGTGGTGAGCTCGTCCCACACCTGGCTCAGCGGATGGATGCGACCGGTCTCCGCCGGAGTCTCGCGTAGCGGCAGCGTGACGTCGATGGTCTCGGCGGCGAG
>NZ_VKHP01000337.1 GCF_010811875.1 Bradyrhizobium uaiense | reverse complement strand
CCCCTCCACCCGTGCCCTCCTTACGTCAGTGATCCCTACGATCTCCGCGACGACGAGAGAGCAAGATGAGTGTGTACGTGAGGTGAGTACGCTGCTCGGGCTCCCTCCCCCCTTGCGGGGGAGGGTTAGGGAGAGGGGTGGCCACACGGCGTACTCTTTCAATCGGCGTGCGGCAGCTAACTCCCCAGCCCCGTCCCGCCATAGAGCCACGCGATATCGTCGCACCACTCCGTCTGCGACTTCGCGCTCATGATCGCGTTTCGGATGCGGGCGTGGTCGCCAGCGGGATGGTAGACGTGCTCGCCGATCGCGCGTGACATCAGCTGCACGCGCGCCGTGCGCGGAAAGCGCTGGGCACGATAGGCATCGAGCGCCGCCGCCTGATCATCGTGATGGGCCAGCATGTGTGACAGGCAGACCGCGTCCTCCATCGCCTGGCAGGCGCCTTGCGCAAAATATTGCAGCATCGGATGCGCAGCGTCGCCGAGCAGCACGACGCGGCCATCGATCCAGCGCTCGGTGGGGTCGCGGTCGCACAGCACCCAGAGCTTCCAGTTGGTGCCGTGGCGAATGATGTTCTGCGCCCGCTCGTGGACGTGGGTGAAGCCCTTCATCACCTCGGCTTCGGAGACCGGCTTGCCCGCGACCGGCTCCGGTGCATCATTGTGATAGGTGACGACGAGGTTGAACACCTTCCAGCCCGACAGCGGATAATGCACGATGTGGCATTTCGGCCCGGCCCACAGCGTCGCCGCATTCCAGCGCAGGTCTTCCGGCATCTGCTCGGTCGGAATCACCGAGCGATAGGTGGTGTGGCCAGAGACGCGCGGCGGGCCGTCTGCCGTCACCTGCTTGCGGATGTTCGACCACAGACCGTCGGCTCCGATCAGCAGCCGCCCGGTGATGCGCTCGCCACTGGCGAGTTTTGCGGTCACGGATGAACCATCCTGCTCGTAGCCGACCACCTCACTGCTGACGCGCAGCTCGATCAGTTCGTGGCTCTGGCAGGCGCGCAGGAACACGCCGTGCAGATCGCCGCGATGCACCACGGCATAGGGGTTGCCGAACCGCGCGCGAAAGGCATCGCCGAGATCGATATGAGTGATCTCATCGGCGGTCAGCGCATCCATCAGCCGCAACTGGTCGATATAGACGGCCATGTTGCGCGCGGCCTCGCCGACGCCGAGATAGTCGAAGGCGTGGAACGCGTTCGGCCCAAGCTGGATGCCGGCGCCGATCTCGCCGAGCGCGGCGGCCTTTTCCAGCAGGATCGAGCGGATGCCCTTTTGCGCTAGCCCCAGCGCCACGGCGAGGCCACCGATGCCGCCGCCCGCGATCAGGACGGGTCTCGTCTCCGCCATCAGCCCGACCTTCCGAGATGTTCGAGGGCATCCTCGGCGCGCAGCGGCACCCGCGACGCCTCGTTGTTGAGGTCGACAAGTTGGGTCAAGAGCGAGAGCAGCGTCTTGCGGTCGGCCGGCTTCAGCGGCTGCAGCATCCGCGTCTGCGCCTTCTCGACCGAGGGCATGATCTCGTTCAGCACGCCGGCGCCGGCCTTGGTGAGATAGAGCAGCTTGACCCGCTTGTCCTCGGGCGCCGGTTTGCGCACGATGAACTCCTTGGCCTGCAGCCGCTCGATCACATTGCCGAGCGTGGAGCGGTCGAACGCGATCACCGCCGAGAGCCGGGTGGCGTCGATGCCCGGATGAGTCGAGATCGTCACGAGCGCGGCGTATTGCACCGGCGTCAGGTCGAACGACCTGCACTCCTCGATGAACAACGCCACCGCGATCTGCTGCATGCGCCGGAACAGATAGCCGGGCGCGGTGTAGACCGCGTCCATGGTGACGGGCGTGGGCTTGCTACTCGGCATCGGGCTGCCTGTCCGGGGCGGCGTCGGCGAATGCCTTGACTTGTTTTGCCGCTGCTTCTGCCTTGATCAGGCGCGGATAGGCCGAGACGTCGACGCCGAAGCGCCGCGCATTGGCGAGCTGCGGCACCAGGCAGAGATCGGCGAGCGTCGGCGTTTCACCGAAGCAGAACGGCCCGGCCTCTTCGGCAATCAGCGTCTCGCAGGCCGACAGACCCTCGCGGTTGGCCCAAGCGGCCCATTCCGTCACCTGCTCTTCGGGCAGGCCGAGCTGGCGCAACCGCGCCAGCACTTTCAGATTCTGCACCGGGTGGGTGTCGCAGGCGATCGCCTGCGCGAACGCCCGCACCTTGGCCCGCCGCAGCGGATCCTTCGGCAGCAGCGGCGGAGTGGGATTGGTCTCATCGAGCCATTCGATGATCGCAAGCGACTGGGTGAGGATCGCGCCCGCATCGCTCTCCAGGGTTGGCACCAATCCCTGCGGATTGATCGCCAGATAGGCCGGCGCGCATTGCTCGCCCTTGCGCAGATGATGCGGCAGATGCTCCGACGTGAGCCCCTTCAGATTGAGGGCGATCCGGACCCGGTAGGACGCGCTGCTCCGGAAATAGCCATGCAGCTTCATCGGAACCTCCCTTGCATTATTCTGGTTTTGACGCGTTTTCTTGACGCGAACCGGTACCCACTTCGCTCGAAAACGCTATGGGCTTGTTTCATTGACGCTAGCCACATTGTCAGTATACTGTCAATTAAATTGAACCGACAAGAATGATGGGAGGCTTGCCATGGAAGCCGTGCAGAAGACCCCGGAGCGCGAAGCGTTCTACAAGAAGATCGACGGCGAAAACCTCTCGGCGCTGTGGAACGTGCTCGGCGATCTGGTCACGCCGGAGCCGCGGAGCGCATGCCGCCCGCATCTGTGGAAGTTCGACCAGATCCGCGACTACATGAACGAAGCCGGCAGACTGATCACCGCCAAGGAAGCCGAGCGCCGCGTGCTGGTGCTGGAAAACCCCGGCCTGCGCGGTCAGTCCAGGATCACGACCTCCCTCTTTGCCGGCGTGCAGATGGTGGTGCCGGGCGACGTCGCGCCGGCGCATCGCCACACCCAGTCGGCGCTGCGCTTCGTGCTCGAGGGCAAGGGCGCCTACACCGCAGTCGATGGCGAGCGCACCGCGATGGCGCCGGGCGATTTCGTCATCACGCCGTCGATGACCTGGCACGACCATTCCAACGAAACCAACGAGCCGATGTTCTGGCTCGACGGGCTCGACATCCCGATGGTGCAGTTCTTCGACTGCTCGTTCGCGGAAGGCGCCAAGGAAGATCAGCAGGCGATCTCCAAGCCGGCCGGTGACAGTTTCGCGCGCTACGGCCGCAACCTGTTGCCGATCGACCAGAAGCGGTCGTCCAAAACCTCGCCGATCTTCAACTATCCCTATGAGCACACCCGCGAGACGCTTGAAAAGGCCCGGGCCCGCGATGAATGGGATGCCTGCCACGGCCTCAAGCTGAAATTCTCCAACCCCGAAACCGGCGATTTCGCGATGCCGACCATCGGCACCTTCATCCAGCTGCTGCCGAAGGGCTTCAAGACCGCGCGCTATCGCTCGACCGACGCCACCGTGTTCGCCGCGATCGAGGGCAAGGGCCGCACCCGGGTCGGCGACCAGACCTTCGAGTGGGGACCGCGCGATCTGTTCGTGGTGCCGAGCTGGCACTGGGTCACCCACGAGGCCGACACCGACTCGGTGCTGTTCTCGTTCTCGGATCGCCCGGTGCAGCAGAAGCTGGATCTGTTCCGCGAGGACAGGGGGAACGCCTAACTCGTCGTCCCGGCGAAGGCCGGGACCCATACGCCGCGGCCTCAGGAAAGGGCACGCGGCGAGACATTCATCCTGCAAGCACCAGCGGTGGTTATGGGTCCCTGCTTTCGCAGGGACGACGATGCGGCGAGCAGCGCGCCTTCACCGCCAGTGCAGCAACCGCACTTCCAGCAGGTTGATCAGCTTCCCGACCAGAAGCCCGAACAGCGACAGGATCACGACGCCGGCGAGCAGCTGATCGGTCTGCATCAGATTGCCGGCCTGCAGCACGAAGGCGCCGATGCCGTATTGCGCGCCGATCATCTCGGCGCTGACCACGAGCAGCAGCGCAACCGACGAGGTGATACGGAAGCCGGCGAGGATCGAGGGCAGCGCGCCCGGCCAGATCACGCGGCGCACGATGGCGTGGAACGGCACGTTGAAGCTCTGCGCCATCCGGATCAGATTGCGCGGCACCGCGTCGACGCCGCTATAGACCGAGATCGCGGTCGAGAAGAACACGCCGAGCGCAATGGTCGCGATCTTCGGCTCCTCGCCGATCCCGAGCCACAGGATCAGCAACGGCAGCAGCGCGATCTTCGGAATCGGGAACAGCGCCGAGATGAAGGTGATGCCGACGCCGCGCGCCATGGTCGACAGCCCGATCGCAAATCCGACGATGACGCCGGCGGCCGTGCCGATGATCCAGCCGGTGCCGATCCGCATGATCGACCACGACAAATGCTGCCACAGCGCGCCCGACGACGCGAGCTTGTAGACCGCCATCGCGATCGCCGACGGCGCCGGCAGGAATAGCGGATTGACCCATCCCGCACTGCCGGCAAGTTGCCAGACCGCGATGACCAGCGCGAGCGCGATCCAGCCCGCGGAGCGGCTGCCGCGCGGCGTGAAGCCGGCGCCGCGAAACGCGACCGGTCGTGTCGCTTCCGCCGATCGGTCCTTCGTCTCCTGTGGGGAGCGGTCAAGCATGCTGAACCTCGCGCTCGGCATCGATCGCTTCTTTGCGGATCAGCGACCACAATTCGCCCTGCAGCGCGGCCATCGGCCCGCGGGCATCCGCGGTGCCGCGCTCGGCGCGCGTCATCGGGATGGTCACGATTTCCCTGATGCGACCGGGGCGGCGCGACAGCACCACGACGCGGTCGGCGAGCCGCACGGCCTCTTCAAGGTTATGCGTGACATAGACCGCGCCCATCGTGCCGTCGGCCAGCAAGCCCACGAAATCCTCCATCAGGAGCTCGCGGGTCTGCGAATCCAGCGCCGACAGCGGCTCGTCCATCAACAGGATCGCCGGACGAACCGCGAGCGCCCGCGCGATGCCGACACGCTGGCGCATGCCGCCGGACAATTGCTTCGGATAAGCCGCGCGGAAATCCGACAGTCCGGTGCGGCGCAGCGCATCGTCGATCACGGCGCGGCGCTCGCCGGCGCCGAGGGACGTGTGCAGCAGCGGAAACGCGACGTTCTCCTCGACCGTATTCCACGGCAGCAGGGCAAAGTCCTGAAACACGAAGGTCAATGGATTGAGGCTGCCCGACGGCGGCGCGCCGCGCAGTTCGGCGGCGCCCTCACTCGGCCGCAGCAAGCCACCGAGGATCGACAGCAGCGTGCTCTTGCCGCAGCCGGACGGACCGACGATCGCGACGATCTCGCCGGCGCGAACCGTGAAGGAGACATCGTCGAGCACGTCGAGCGCGCCGAAGCGATGGCTGATATGGTCGGCGATCAGGTCCATGTTGCTATGACCTCGCTGCCAAACCCGTCATCCTGAGGTGCGAGCGCAGCGAGCCTCGAAGGATGAACGGCCGGCATGTGTCGGGGCCGTGCATCCTTCGAGACGCCGCTTCGCGGCTCCTCAGGATGACGGTGAGAGAGTGGCGCACGCGGCTCAGCATCAATCCGCCTTCACATAGTCCTTGGCGATGATCGCATCGGCATCAAAACCCTTGTCGACAAAGCCCTGCCCCTGCAGCCATTTGATCTGGTTGTCGAGGTTCTTCACGTCGAGCTTGCCGTCGGGATCGATATAGGCGCAGTTGCCGACCACCTGTTCGACCGGCAGGTTGGTGTATTTGGCGATGATCTCGAGCAGCGATTTGGTCTTGTCGTTGATCGGCGCCACACCGTCCTTGATCGCGGTCAGGATCACGTCGTGATATTCGTGGTCGGCGCGGGTGAGCGCGGTGAGCAGTCTCTTCACCAATTGC
Organism: Bradyrhizobium uaiense; assembly: GCF_010811875.1. Lineage (GTDB taxonomy): Bacteria > Pseudomonadota > Alphaproteobacteria > Rhizobiales > Xanthobacteraceae > Bradyrhizobium > Bradyrhizobium uaiense. The sequence continues at coordinate 2,581 of NZ_VKHP01000337.1, read as the reverse complement.
GGGTTAGTCAGCGTCTTCGGCGATGCGAAGATGGCGCCAAGCTGCCACGGCGTCTCGTCGCCGACCCAGCCGAGCAATTTTGCACCCTTCGAGTCTATCAAAGTCCGCGCGGTCGAGACCGGCAACAGTGCCGCGTCGACCGTCTCGCCCTTCAGCGCCGCGGTCGCATTCGACAGCGATTGCAGCGGCACGACCTTCACGTCTGACAGCTTGAAGCCGTATTTGTCGGCGAGCAGGCCGAGCGAGTAATGAAAGCTGGAGCCGACCTGGGTCACCGCGACGCGCTTGCCCGCGAGATCCTTCGGCGTCTTGAGGCCCGCGGCATAGGCGTTGTTGCTGGCGAAATAGCCGATCAAGGGATAGCCGGCCTTCTCGCGGCTCATGCCGCCGATCACCTTCAGCGTGCCCTTGCCGGCGAGATTGTAGAGCCCCGCGGTCACCGCGGTGACGCCGAAATCGACGTCGCCTGACGCGGTCGCCACCGCGATCGGCTGTGCCGCGTCGAAAAACTTCAGCTCGACATCGAGGCCGGCTTCGCGGAAGTAACCCCTGTCCTGCGCGATGAACACTGGTGCCGAGGACGACAGCCGCAACACGCCGATCTTCGCCTTCAGGAGATCATCGGCCCTCGCGATGCCGCTCGCGGCCCACACCAGCAGGCCCGCGAGTGCGAGCCGCGCCCAAACCTTCATTCCGTCCTCCGCTTAGAACCCGTTCCGACCAAATCGGAACGGGCTCTCGATTCCTGTTTGACGCGTTTTCTTCACGCGAACCGGTATCCACTTCGCTTGAAAACGCTCTAGATTCCTTCTGGCACGGCCTGATCGCGGCCGATGAACGCGCCCTGCGTGCCGAGCTGTTGTTGCAACTTTTCGACGGAAATGTCGCGCGGAATCGTATTGCCCGACAGGGCCAGCGCGGCCGCGGTTCCCGCCGCCTCGCCCATCACAAAACAGGCACCGGAGACGCGCGCCGCGGATTGCCCTTCATGGGTCATCGAAGCGCAGCGGCCGGCGACCAGGAGATTATCGACGCCATCGGGTACCAGCATGCGATACGGCAATTCGTTGTAGCCGCGGCTCTCCGGGATCGGCGGAAACTCGAAGGTCACATCGCCCGGCACGTGCTTTTCCATCGGCCAGCCGTTGACGCCGATCGAATCCGCGAATGAGGCGCAGCCCAGCACGTCCTCGCCGGACAGCATGTAGCCGCCGATCACGCGCCGCGTCTCGCGGATGCCGAGTTGTGGCGGCAGATCGACGATGTAGGAATTTTCGAAGCCCGGCACCGTGCGGAGGAACCTGAACGCCTCGACCGCCTGGCGGCGGCCCTCGATCTCGCCACGCGTCATGTCGTCGGGATCAATGCCGGAAATGGCGCCGCCGTCGCTGCGCGTCACCTGGGTGAAATTCACCCGCCATTCGATCTGCGATTTCTGCGGCCGCACGATCGCCGACTTGCGCGGGAATTTATAGGTGCCGGCGGCCTCGGCCTGCGCCATCCGCTCCGGAATCGTGCGCCACGCATCGCCGGCCTTCGCCGGATCGATGCCGTTGAGACGAAACATCATCGAGGGGTAGAGCATGCCGCCCTGGTTGTCGCCGACCTCATGGGGCGCACCGGCCCAGACCGCGAGATCGCCGTCACCGGAGCAATCGATGTAGATGCCGGCCCGCACCGCCTGACGTCCGGCCTTGGTTTCCACCATCAGCGCGCGGATGTGCGCGCCGTCCATGACGACGCCGGCGCCGAGCGCATGGAACAGGATGTCGACCTTGTGATGCGCCAGGAGATCGTCCGCCGCGATCTTGTAGGCCGCGGTGTCGTAGGCTTGCGCGAGGATCTTGCCGAGGATCAGATGCGGCGCGTTCAGCCCGCCGAGCCGGTCGATCCGCGCCAGCAGGTCGGAAGCGATGCCCTGCACCACCCGGTGCATCTCGCCGAAGATGTTGGCGTGCAGGCCGCAGAAATTCGTCACGCCCGCCGCGGTGCCCATGCCGCCGAGGAATCCGTAACGCTCGATCAGGAGCGTTCGCCGTCCGGCGCGCGCCGCGCCGACGGCTGCCGCGATGCCGGCCGGTCCGCCGCCAAGCACCACCACGTCATACTCGCCATAGACCGGCACCTGCCGCGCAGGTTCTTCGATCGTGCTCGCTCGCATCATTTCCGCCCTGAACAAATTGATTGAGCCAACTATGAATTGATGCGGATTGCAGTACAATCCACCAAATTATGTGATCAGCTTTCGCGAATCGAGAAAGGCGACAGCAAAGGGAACGGCCGATGGATACGCTGGCGAACCTCGAAGCCTTCCTCGCCACCGCGGACGCCGGCGGCTTCTCCGCCGCGGCGCGCAGGCTCAACGTCGCGACCTCAGTCGTCGCCAAGCGCGTCACCCAGCTCGAGGAGCGGATCGGCACCGCGCTGTTCCATCGCTCGACGCGGCAATTGCGGCTGACCGAGGCCGGTCAGCAATATGTGCATCGTGCCCGCGGCGTCGTTGCCGATGTCGGCGACCTGCTGTCGCGAATGGGCGAGAAGCAGCGCGATCTTTCCGATCATCTGCGCGTCAAGGCGCCGA
>NZ_VKHP01000336.1 GCF_010811875.1 Bradyrhizobium uaiense | reverse complement strand
CGGAAACCGAACTCGGCGGCGTCAGCCGTGCCGCGCCGCGTGACCACGGTGAGGATCAGCCCGGTGAAGAAGGCATGATAGAGATCGGCGACGCTGCGCCACTTCCGCCACTGCGCCTGTTGCTGCGGTGAATCTGTTGCGGCGCTCATGCTCACTCCCGATCTTATTGTTTGCGGGAATGTGTCATCGCGGAGGATACGACGCAACCAACACATACTCGGTGTCATCGCCCGGCTCGACCGGGCGATCCAGTATTCCAGAGGCAGTTGTCGTCAACGGAGGGGCCGCGGCGTACTGGATTCCCCGCTTTCGCGGGGAATGACAGCGGAGAATGATGGCGAGATGGCCTTGCCGCGCGACGCGACGCGACGCGAAATGCGACTCGCGGAATTACGCGCGCGAAACGGAATTACACGCGAAAATGCTTGGAGAGCTTCAGGCCCTGCGCCTGGTAGTTCGAGCCGATCCGCTGGCCATAGAGCGCGTCGGGACGCTCCAGCATGCGCTCGTAGACGAGACGGCCGACGATCTGCCCATGCTCGAGGATGAACGGCACCTCGCGCGAGCGCACTTCCAGCACGGCGCGCGCGCCCTTTCCGCCGGCGCCGGCATAGCCGAAGCCGGGATCGAAGAAGCCGGCATAGTGGACGCGGAATTCGCCGACCAGTGGATCGAACGGCACCATCTCCGCGGCGTAGTCCGGCGGCACCTGCACGGCCTCTTTCGAAGCCAGGATGTAGAACTCACCGGGATCGAGGATGAGGCTGCCGTCGGAGCGCGCCTTGATCGGCTCCCAGAACTCGTCGACCGAATAGCCGCCGCGGCGATCGACATCGACCACGCCGGTGTGGCGCTTGGCGCGATAGCCGACGAAACCGCCCGAATTCTCGCCGGAGAGATCGACCGACAGCGCGACGCCATGGGTGAGATCGGCATTGTCGGCATCGACCAGCCGCTCGGCGGCATGCAGCGCATCGAGCTCGTCGGCGGTCAACGTTGCTTCACCGATCCGGAAGCGGACCTGGCTGAGCCGCGACCCTTCGCGCAGCAGCACCGGAAACGTCTTCGGTGAGATCTCGGCATAGAGCGGGCCGTGATAGCCGGCGCCGATCATGTCGAAGCGGCGGGTGCCGTCGGCGATCACGCGGGTGAAAACGTCGAGTCGTCCGGTCGAGCTCTTCGGGTTGGCGGCAGCCACGATCTCCGGCGGCAGCGCCAGGCTCTCCAGCAGCGGGACGATGTAGACGCAATTGGTCTCCAGCACCGCGCCGTCGGACAGATCGATCTCATGCAGCTTGAGCTGGTCGATCCGCTCGGCGACGGTGGCATCGGGCCCCGGCAGGAAGCTGGCGCGGACGCGGTAGGCGATGTCGCCGAGACGCAGGTCGAGGCTCGCCGGCTGGATCTGGCTCTCGACAAAGTCATAGGCGGGCAGAATGAGGCCGGCCTCCGCCATCTCCGCGATCATGCGGTCGGGCAGGATTCCGTTGGATTCATCTTCCAGCGTGAACGACACGGCACGGTCCCTCGGGATGGCCCAAAATCATACTCCAGGCGGCCACCAAGCCCCAAAACATGGGCTTTTACGGGTTATCCGATGACCGTCTTGACGGAAAGGGCGCGAGGGAATATCAGCTGCACTTATCCCGTGGTGATTTGAGCCGGCCGGCTTGCAGCCACGTTAAATAAGTCGCTAAACAGGCCGGGGACAGTGTGATCCCGGCTTGTGGAGGTTTCTCTAGGCCGGTTTTTTTGTGGCCATTTTCAGAGGAAATGGCCACTTCGGAGGTCACATGTCTGAATCTGAAGGTACCGCCCGCTTTCGTCCCGAAACCCGCCTCGTCCATGGCGGCACGCTGCGCTCGCAATTCGGGGAGACGTCGGAAGGGCTGTTTCTCACCCAGGGTTACGTCTACGACACCGCCGAGCAATGCGAGGCGCGCTTCAAGGGCCAGGATCCCGGCTTCATCTATTCGCGCTATTCCAACCCGACGATTGCGATGTTCGAGCGCCGCATGATCGAGCTCGAGGGCGCGGAAGCCGCGCGCTCGACCGCGACCGGCATGGCCGCGGTGACCACCGCGATCCTCGCGCCGCTGAAGGCCGGCGATCACGTGGTGGCGTCGAAGGCGCTGTTCGGCTCCTGCCTTTACGTCGTGCAGGACCTGCTGCCGCGCTACGGCATCGAGACGACGCTGGTCGACGGCCTCGATCTCGACCAATGGCAGCGCGCCTTGCGGCCGAACACCAAGACCTTCTTCCTGGAGAGCCCGACCAATCCGACCCTCGACGTGCTCGATATCGGTGCGATCGCTGAGATCGCGCATAGCGGCGGCGCCCGGCTGATCGTCGACAACGTGTTCGCGACGCCGATCTGGCAGAGCCCGCTGTCGCTCGGCGCCGACGTCGTGGTCTATTCCGCGACCAAGCACATCGACGGTCAGGGCCGCTGTCTCGGCGGCATCATCCTGTCGTCGGAAGCCTTCATCGCCGAGCACATCCACAATTTCATGCGCCAGACCGGCCCGTCGCTGTCGCCGTTCAACGCCTGGGTGCTGCTGAAGGGGCTGGAGACGCTCGGCGTCCGCGTTCGCGCGCAGACCGAGAACGCGGCGAAGATCGCCGAGGCGCTCGCGAAACATCCGAAGATCACGCGGCTGGTCTATCCCGGCCGCCCCGACCATCCGCAGGCCGCGACGGTGAAGAAGCAGATGGGCGCCGGCTCGACGTTGGTCGGCTTCGAGGTCAAGGACGGCAAGGCCGGCGCCTTCCGCTGCCTCAACGCGCTGAAGATCTCGCGCATCTCCAACAATCTCGGCGATGCCAAGAGCCTGGTCACGCATCCCGCCACCACGACGCATCAGCGCCTGGCGCCGGAGGCCCGCGCCGAGCTCGGCATCAGCGAAGGCTTCATCCGCTTCTCGGCGGGGCTGGAGCATCCCGACGATTTGATCGAGGATTTCGAGCGGGCGCTGGAACAGGTGTGAGGCGGGCTGAGCTCCCCTCTCGCTTGCGCAGGAAGGCTATCGCATATGCCCCTTGTCATCGCCCGGCTCGACCGGGCGATCCAGTACGCCGCGGCCCTTCGGCTCAAGCACTGCGGTCTCTGGGATACTGGATCACCCGCATACGCGGGTGATGACACTGAGCAAGCTGAGCAATCACCGCGTCATCCCGAAGGAACAGCCCCTTACGTCGCCGCCGTCGTCACGCCGCCGTCGACCACGATTGTCTGGCCGGTCATGAAGGTCGAGGCGTCGGACGCGAGATAGGCCACGGCGCCGGCGATCTCGTCGGGCTCGCCGATGCGGCGGAGCGGCGTCGATGCGGTGCGGCGCTTCAAATTGTCCGGATCTTCCCACAGCGCGCGGGCGAAATCGGTTTTCACGAGGCCCGGCGCCACGCAATTGACCCGCACGCCCTTCGGTCCCCATTCGCCGGCGAGGCTGCGGCACAGCGCAAAGTCCGCCGCCTTGGAGATGCCGTAGGCGCCGATCACGGTCGAGCCGCGCAAGCCGCCGATCGAGGAGATGATGACGACCGAGCCCTTGCCGCGTTCGGCCATCTGCGGGATCGCCAGTGCGGAAAGCCAGATGTTGCTCTTGACGTTCGAGCCCATGATCTTGTCGAAGGCTTCGTCGGTGATGTCGAGCAGCGGTCCGTAGTAGGGATTCACCGCGGCGTTGCAGACCAGGATGTCGATCTTGCCGTAATGCTTGATGGTGCCCGAGACCAGCGCCTCGACTTCCGCGCGGCGCGCGATGTTGCAGGGAATGACGAGCGCATCGCCGCCGGCCTTCTTGATGCCGTCGGCGACCTCCTGGCAGGCATCCGCCTTGCGCGAGGAGACCACGACCTTGGCGCCGAGTTTTGCCAAGAGCTCCGCCGAGGAGCGGCCGATGCCGCGGCTCGAGCCGGTGATGACCGCAACCTGGCCGGTGAGATCGAACGGGGTGTTTTTCATTGTTGTTGCCTCCCGGATCGGCCGTCATTCCGGGGCTCGCGAAGCGAGAACCCGGAATCCATTGGGCCGCATCATTGGTGGTGAAATGCATTCCGGGTTCGCCGCGTTGCGGCGCCCCGGAATGACGTGAGTGGGTTCAGGCCAACAACCCGCCGCCCTCGCTGACGCGACGGAGGTGGTAGTCGGTGTCGCCGAGCGTGTTCTCGATCATGGTCAGTCGCTTGAAATAGTGGCCGATCTTGGCTTCCATGGTCATGCCGATGCCGCCGTGAAGCTGGATCGACTGCTGGCCGACGAACTTCAGCGACTTGCCGACCTGCACCTTGGCGGCCGCGACCGCCGACGAACGCTCCTTGGCATCGGCGAAGTCCGACGCCATGGTCGCGAACATCGACATGCTGCGGGCCTGCTCCAGCGCCACGAACATGTCGGCGGCACGGTGCTGCAGGCTCTGGAACGAGCCGATCGCAACGCCGAACTGCTTGCGGGTCTTGATGTACTCGACGGTCTCCTTCAGCGACTCGTCCATCGCGCCGACCGCTTCCGCGCACAGCGCAATGCGGGCTTCGTCCGCGACGCGCTCGATCAACGGCAGGCCGTTCTCGGGATCGCCGATCGCAGCGTCCGCACCGACCTCGACATTGGTGAAGGTGATGTCGGCCGCGTGCAGGCCGTCCTGCGTCGGATAGCCCTTCCTGGTGACGCCCTTGGCGTCCGCCGGGACCAGGAATACGCCGATGCCGGCCTTGTCGCGCTGGCCGCCCTTGGTGCGCGCGGTCACGACAAGCGTGTCGGCGTTCTCGCCGTTGAGCACGACGAACTTCTCGCCGTCGATCACCCAGCCGTCACCCTTTTTCTTGGCCGTGGTCACGACGTCGAACAGGTCATAGCGCGAGTTCTTCTCGAGCTGAGCAAAGCCGAAGGTCTTGCTGCCGTCGATGATGCCCGGGATGTACTTGGCCTTCTGCTCGGCCGAGCCGCCATGGCGCAGGAAGCCGCCGGCGACCACGACAGTGGCGAGATACGGCTCGACCACCAGCGCCTTGCCGAGTGCTTCCATCACGATCATGGTCTCGACCGCGCCGGCGCCGAAGCCGCCGTCGGTCTCCGCAAAGGGCAGACCAAGCAGGCCCTGCTCGGCGAGCTTGCCCCAGAGCGCTTTGCTCCAGCCGCCCTTCTCCTTCATGTACTTCTTACGCGCATCGAAGTCGTAGGCATCCGCCAGCAGACCGTCGACACTTTCCTTGAGAAGCCGCTGCTCCTCGGACAGATCAAAATCCATTTTACCATCTCTCCAAAATCACGCGGGCGCCTGCCCTGATCTCCACTCGTCATCCCCGCGAAAGCGGGGATCCAGTACGCCGCGGCGCTCATTGGGAATCACGACCGCCTCGGCGTACTGGGTCCCCCGCATGCGCGGGGGACGACACCGAATTTGTGGCCTACAGCCCCAGCACCGCCTTGCTGATGATGTTGCGCTGGATCTCGTTGGAGCCACCGTAGATCGAAACCTTGCGGTTGTTGAAGTAGCTCGGCGCGATCTGCGCGGTCCAATCCATGCTCTCGTTCGAGCCGGCATCGCCGTGCTCGTCATAGGGCGCGGCGAACGGACCGATGATCTCCATCAGCAGCTCGGTGGTGGTCTGCTGGATTTCCGAGCCCTTGATCTTGAGCACCGAGGACGCCGGATTGGGCTTGCCCTTGCCGTGCTTGCCCTCGTCGGCGACGACGCGGAGCTGGGTCAGCTCGAGCGCCTTCAGCTCGATCTCGCAGGCCGTGAGCTTCTCGCGGAACGCCGGATCCTCGATGACAGGACGGCCGCCGGACTCGACCTTGGAGGCGAGTGCACGGATGCGGCGCAGCCGCTCCTTCGACACGCCGACCCGGGCGATGCCAGTGCGCTCATTGCCGAGCAGGAATTTTGCGTAATCCCAGCCCTTGTTCTCTTCGCCGATCAGGTTCTCGTAGGGCACCTCGACGTCGTCAAAGAACACTTCGTTGACTTCGTGGCCGCCGTCGATGGTCTGGATCGGGCGCACGGTGACGCCCTTCGACTTCATCGAGAACACGATGAAGGAGATGCCCATCTGCTTCTTCGCGTTCTTGTCGGTGCGGCAGAGACAGAAGATCATGTCGGCGTGCTGGGCCAGCGTGGTCCAGGTCTTCTGGCCGTTGATGATCCACTTGTCGCCTTTGCGCTCGGCCGTGGTCTTCAGCGAAGCGAGGTCCGAACCGGAGCCCGGCTCCGAGAAGCCCTGGCACCACCAGTCGTCGACATTGGCGATGCGCGGCAGATATTCCTTCTTCTGCTTCTCGTTGCCGAAGGTGTAGATGACCGGGCCGACCATGCTGACGCCGAAGGCGAGCGGCTGCGGCGCGGGATAGGATTGCAGCTCTTCATTGAAGATGTAGTGCTGCACGGTGGTCCAGCCGGTGCCGCCATATTCCTTCGGCCAGTGGGTGACGCCCCAGCCCTTCTTGTTGAGGATACGCCACCAGGTGACCATCTCGTCCTTCGACAGATGGCGGCCTTCCTGCAGCTTGCGCCGGGTCTCCGGCGGCACGTTGTTCTTGAAGAACTCCCGTACCTCCTCGCGAAACGCTATCTCTTCCTTGGTGAAAGCGAGATCCATCGGATCCTCCTTTGTAAGTTGAATGCCTCGTCAATCTCAATGTCGTCCCGGCGAAAGCCGGGACCCATAACCACCGGCCGTCGTTATTGGCAAAGCCGGCTGCCGCTTGTGCCTCTTACCAAGGCCGCGGCGTATGGGTCCCGGCTTTCGCCGGGACGACGACATTACGTATCGTTGCGCCGCATCGATCATGAGCGCGACCCTGATGCGGTCTGTTGCTGCTGCGATTGCGATGCCTTCGGCTGCTGCTGGCGCAGTTCGTGACGCGACAGCTTGCCGACCGGGGTGCGCGGCAGCTCCGCGACGAACTCGACCGCGGCCGGCAGTTCATGCTTGCCGACCTTGCCGGTGAGGAACGTGCGCAGCTCGTCGATCGTGAACGGCTTCTCGCCGTCGCGCAGCTTGATGAAGGCCTTCGCCGCCTCGCCGCGGTAATCGTCGGGGATCCCGATCACGATTACCTCCTGCACGGCGGGATGGGTGTAGATCGCCTGCTCGATCATCTGCGGATAGACGTTGAAGCCGCCGGAGATGATCATGTCCTTCTTGCGGTCGACCAGATAGAAATAGCCGTCGGCATCCATGTAACCGATGTCGCCGGTCAGGAAGCGATCGCCGACGAAGGCCTCCGCGGTCTCCGCCGGCCTGTTCCAGTAGCCCTTGGTGACGTTCGGGCCGCGGATGCGGATTTCGCCGACCTCGCCGACCGGCATCACCCTGGTGGAATCCTCCAGCGACACCACGTCCATCTCGATGCCGGGCAGCATCAGCCCGATCGAACCCGGCTTCTCCGGGCCTTCCTTGGGATGGCCGGTGCCGGGCGAGCAGGTCTCGGTCATGCCCCAGCCGCTCTTCAGCTTCATTCCGACGCGGCGCTCGAAGATCTTGGCGACCTCGACCGGCAGCGGCGCGCCGCCGGAGCCGGCGACCACCAGCGAAGACAGATCGCGCTTGTCGAGATCGGGCAGCGAGGCAATCGCGATCCACATCGTCGGCACACCGGGAAACACCGTCGCGCGCTTGACCTCGATATCGCGCATCACGGCTTCGACGTCGAAGCGCTGATGCAGCGAGATCAGATGGCCGCGCCGGATCGCCGACAGCAGCACGACGGTCAGCGCATAGATATGAAACAGCGGCAGCACGCAGATCACGCGCTCGACCGCGTTGCGTTCGAGCCGCGCGGGCTTGCCCCAGACATCATAGATCGACACCGCCGCGGTGAGATTGCCGTGGCTGAGCATGGCGCCCTTGGGCAGGCCCGTGGTGCCGCCGGTATATTGCAGCAGCGCGACGTCCTCGACGTCGACCGCAGGCCACTGCGACGGCTTTGTCGCACCGTCGATGAACTGCTTGTGGGTAATGATCGCAGGATTGTCAGGCAGCGCGGCTTGCTGTGTGCCGGCCTTGCCCCAATTGCCGTCCTCGCAGACGATCAGACGGTCGAGCAGACCCTTGGCGAGGAATTTCAGCGCAGTCGGCAGCAGCGCCGAGAGGTTGCTGGTGACCAGCACGCGCGCGCCTGAATCGGACAGCTTGTGCGACAGCGCGATCTCGCCGTCGAGCGGCGACAGATGCACCACGCGCGCGCCGGCCTTCAGCGCACCGAAGAAATTGATCGGATGATCAGGCGAATTGCCGAGAAACAGCGCGACCGAGGTGCCCTTGCCGTAACCGGCCCGCATGAAGGCGGCGGCCGCGGTCTCAACCAGGGCCTCGAGCTCGCTGTAGCTGATCGGCCGGTCGCGGAATTCGAGCACCGGGCGCGCGCCGTATTCGGCGGCCGCGGTCGAGAGCAGATCCGGCAGCGTGCCGCGCGTGATCTCATCGCTCCACTGCACGCCCTTGGGATAATATTGTTCGCCGGGATGACCAGTCATGAACGTCTTCGCTTTCGTAAGGTGAGCACCGGCGCGCGGGCTCCCCTCCCCCTTGCGGGGAGGGGTGGGGGGAAGGGGTACCACTCGGGCAGTCCCGATGCCGCCACCCCTCTCCCTACCC
>NZ_VKHP01000335.1 GCF_010811875.1 Bradyrhizobium uaiense | reverse complement strand
GGGTTGGGCTGGGGGCTCTCTCCACGAATCGTATCGTGGAGAGAGCCCCCACCCGGACCGCATCTTCGATGCGTTCCGACCTCCCCCGCAAGCGGGAGAGGTGCAGCGAGTCTGCGGCCAGGCTGTTTCGACCTGACTCCATCCTGCTCTAGCACTCGCGAAGGGGACCGCCGTGCTCGCCGTCGAAGGCCTGGTCAAGCGGTTTGGCGGCTTTCGTGCCGTCAACAACGTGTCGTTCCGCGTCGAGCAGGGCGAGATCCTCGGTTTGATCGGCCCGAACGGCTCGGGCAAGAGCACCATCTTCAACATGCTCTCCGGCACCTTGCCGCCGACCGAGGGCTCGATCCTGTTCGCCGGCCGCGAGATCGCAGGTCTCGCCCCGCACCGGATCATCGTCGGCGGTATCGGCCGTACCTTCCAGATCCCGCGGCCGTTCCATCGCCTCAGCATCTTCGAGAACGTCGTGCTCGCCGGCTTCTACGGGCAGGGCCGTCACAGCCGCAGCAGGGCGGAGGAGGCGGCAGAGCGTGCTCTGGCGATGGTCGGCCTGCCGACCGATCGCCATGCCAGCGTCGAGGGGCTTGGCGCTGCGGGGTTGAAGAAGCTCGAACTGGCCAAGGCGCTCGCGACAGGACCGAAACTCCTGCTCGCCGACGAAAGCCTCGGCGGGCTCGACGAGGCCGAGATGGATCAGGCTGCCGATATGCTGCGGCGGATCCGCGACGAACTCGGCATCACCATCATCTGGGTCGAGCACATCATGGGCGTCTTGATGCGCGTGGTCGATCGCGTGATGGTGCTGGATCACGGCGAGAAGATCGCCGAAGGCCTGCCGGCGGATGTCGCCGGCGATGCCAGGGTGATCGAGGTCTATCTCGGCACCGATGCGGATGCGAGCCTTGCAGCCGCGGCCGCAGCGCAAGCGCGCCGACGGATCGGGGCGTGACCGGCATGCTGGAGTTGAAGTCGATCGATGCGGGCTATGGCAGCTTCCAGGCGCTGTTCGACGTCAGCCTCGACGTCAGGGCAGGCGAGGCGGTCGGCGTGATCGGCCCGAACGGCGCCGGCAAGACCACCTTGATGCGGGTGATCTCCGGATTGATCCGCCCGATCCGGGGGACCATCGCGATGGAGGGCACCGACGTCGTCGCGACGCCGCCGCATCGCATCGTCAGCCTCGGGATCGCCCATGTGCCGGAAAACCGCCGGCTGTTTCCCCGGCTCACGGTCGCGGACAATCTGAAGATGGGGGCCTACATGCCGGGCGCCCGCGCGCACTACGCCGAGCGGCTGGAGTTCGTGTTCGAGCTGTTTCCGCGGCTCAAGGAGCGCTTGCAGCAGATGGCCGGCACGATGTCGGGCGGCGAGCAGCAAATGTGCGCGATCGGCCGCGCGCTGATGTCGAACCCGAAGCTGCTGCTGCTCGATGAACCCTCGGCCGGGCTCGCGCCGGTCGTGGTGCAGCAGGTGTTCGAGCTCGTCAAGCGCATCCGCGCCTCGGGGCTCACGGTGCTGATCGTCGAGCAGAACGTGCAGCAGGTGCTGCGCGTGGTCGACCGCGCCTATCTCCTGGAAGCCGGCAGTATCCGCGCCGCCGGGTCAGCGGCGGAGCTCGCGGCCAGCGACACCATCAAGCAGGCGTATTTGGGGGTGTGAAGGAATGATGATCGTGGATCGGGCAGGTGCGCCCACACAGTTTCCCGTTATCCTGAGGAGTCGCGAAGCGGCGTCTCGAAGGATGCACGGCCCGGCTGGTGGCCGTGCATCCTTCGAGGCTCGCCCAGCGGCGCAAGTGCGCCGCAAGGCTCGCACCTCAGGATGACGGTTATGATGATTCAGCCAGACGCCGCCACGGTCTAAGGCAGAACGGCCATGCAATCCTTCCTCAACATCTTCGACATCTACCTGCTGGAGGCCGTCATCAACGGCATCCTGCTCGGCGGCGTGCTGGCACTGCTCGCGCTCGGGCTCAATCTGATCTTCGGCGTCATCGACGTCACCTGGATCTGCTACGCCGAGCTCGTGATGATCGGCATGTACGGCATGTACTATCTGGTGCAGGTCTTTCATCTGCCGTACTGGGCCGCCGCGCCGCTGGTCATCCTGCTGGTGGCGCTACTCGGGGCCGCGCTGCATTTCCTGGTGATCGCGCCCTTGCTGACGGCGCCGCCGATCAACCAGCTGCTCGCCACCGGCGGCGTGCTGTTCATCCTGCAGAGCTTCGCCACCGTCGCCTTCGGCATCGACTTCCGCAATCTCGGCATCCGCCTGCCGGTGCTGGCGCTCGGCGAGATGAATTTCAGTTACGCGCGGCTGCTCTCGTTCGGAGCGGCGCTCGCCGGCATGATCGGCGTCTATCTGTTCCTGACCCGTACCTTCACCGGCACCGCGATCCGCGCCATCGCGCAGGATCGCCAGATCATGCCGTTGATGGGCGTCGACCCCAAGCGGATCTATCTCGTCACCTCGGCGATCGGCGGCGGGCTCGCCGGCCTCGCGGCGTGCCTGTTGGTGCTGCAATATGACGTACATCCGTTCGTCGGCCTGTCGTTCGGGCCAATCACCTTCCTGATTTGCGTGCTCGGCGGCCTCGGCAATTTCATCGGCGGCTTCATCGCGGCCTTCGTGTTCGCCGAGATCATCTCGCTCGGCGGCCTCTTCTCCGACCTCGAATGGGGCTACGTGCTGGCGTTCGCCTTCTTCATCGTGATGATGTTCATCCGGCCCGCGGGCCTGCTCTCGAGGCGCTCGTGAACAGGCAGACCGCCGGCTGGATCATTGCGCTGCTGGCGCTTGTCGCGCTGCCCTTCGTGCACCGCGATCCCTATCATCTGCACGTGCTGGTGCTGATCCTGATCTGGTCGTTCGCCTATACGTCGTGGTCGATCATGGGCCGCTTCGGCCTGGTCTCGCTCGGCCACGGCGGCTTCATGGGCATCGGCGCCTACGTCACCGCGCTGCTCTGGAATCACCTCGGCGTCTCGCCCTGGATCGGCATTCCCCTCGGCATGGCGACCGCGGGCGTGCTCGCGCTGATCGTCGCCTATCCCTGCTTCCGCTTCCGCATCACCGGGCATTATTTCGTGCTGGTGACCCTGGCGCTGTCGGGCATCGTGCTGCAGGTCATCACTGCAACCCGCGACTATACCGGCGGCTCGCTCGGCTACACGCCGCAGCGCGCGCCAAGCGGCAAGGGGCTGCTCGCGCTGCAATTCGACGACAAGACCACCTGGTACCTGATCGCGCTCGCAGTCTGGGTCGCTGGGCTCGTGATCTGGCGCGCGATCGACCGCAGCATGATCCGCCACGCCATGGAGGCGATCTCGGAAGATGAAGACGCCGCCGCCGCGGCCGGCGTCAACGTCACCGCCGAGAAGCTCAAGATCACCCTGATCAGCGCGCTGATGACCGCGCTCGCAGGCGCGCTCTATTGCCAGTACCAGATGTTCATCTCGCCCGATACGGTGAGCGGCATCGCGGTCTCCCTGCAGATGGTGTTCGCGGCGATCGTCGGCGGGGTCTATGTGGCGCTCGGGCCGACGGTCGGCGCCGTCATCACCATCGTGCTGGCCGAGGTGCTGCGCATCTCGTTCGGCACCAAGGCGGTCGGCTGGGACAATCTGGTCTATGGCGTGCTGCTGGTGCTTTTCATCATCTTCCTGCCCAAGGGCATTCTTGGTAGCGTGATCGACCGGATCAAATCGTCACGCAAGCCCTCGAGAGGCCATGAGCAACAAACCGTCCCAATCGCTCGCCGATGAACTGAAGCCCTTCGTCGCGCCGTTCCGCTTCGACGGATCAACCGAATTTCATCTGAAGTCATATCCGACCGCCGAGAAGGGCGGTATCGACAAGGATGCCGGCGGCAAGATCATCGAAGCCAACCGCAAGCGGCTGAATGACTTCCAGGAGAAGCTCTATGCCCAGGACCGCTGGTCGCTGCTCCTGATCTTCCAGGGCATGGACGCCGCCGGCAAGGACTCCGCGATCAAGAGCGTGTTCGAGGGCGTCAACCCGCAGGGCTGCGAGGTCTCGTCCTTCAAGCAGCCGTCGACCCGGGAGCTCGACCACGACTACATGTGGCGTGCGATGATCGCGCTGCCGGAACGCGGCCGTATCGGCATCTTCAACCGCTCCTACTACGAGGAGTGCCTCATCGTGCGGGTGCATCCTGAGGTGCTCGACAAGCAGAAGCTCCCGAAGAAGCTGGTGACCAAGAATATCTGGCGCGAACGCTTCGAGGACATCTCCGCGATCGAACGCTATCTGTCGCGCAACGGCACCGTGATCCTGAAATTCTTCCTGCACATCTCGAAGGACGAGCAGCGCCAGCGCTTCCTCGATCGCCTCGACGAGCCTGCCAAGAACTGGAAGTTCTCGATGGCCGACATCTCCGAGCGCGCGCTATGGGCGAAGTACCAGGCTGCCTATCAGGACATGATCCACCACACCGCGACCGAGGACGCGCCCTGGCACATCGTGCCGGCGGACCACAAATGGTTCGCCCGGGCCGTGATCGGTTCGACCATCGTCAGTGCGCTCGACAAGCTCGACCTGAAATTCCCCGAGGTCGACAAGGCCGAGTTGAGCGAATTCAAGCGCATCCGCGACTCGCTGCTGGCGGAGGGAAAAAGCGGGGCGGCGGAGAAGAAGGTGCCCGCCAAGAAGTAGCGTGTCGATGCGCTGACTTTCGCGTGTTGACGGACAAGCGCCCCGGCATGTGGGGTGAGCACACTTCTCAGGATCCCTCCCCCACAAGGGGAGGAAATCGATTTGCCGGTGCATTCCTTGCTCTGGCGTGTAGCAAGCGCGGCATTGTTATCGTGAGCAGCAGCCTCACGCCGCGGCTTCTCCGAACACCATCTGCCAGCCCTTGCGCGTATCCATGTATTCGCGCACCTGCTTGATCCGGCCTGCCTCGACCACGAACACGAAGCAGTAGTCATTGTCGTAGGCGCGGCCGCCCGGCAGCGTCGCGCGCATTCGTTCCTCGACGATCACGCTGTCGCCGTCAGCATGAACCGCGCGGAACGCGATGTCGATCTCGGAGAACAGGCGGTGCATCTCGGTCGAGATGAAGCGGGCGATCGCATCCGCACCGATCATGTGATCGGTGTGATCGAGCGCGACCGCGGTGGCGTTGCGGGCCGGCGCGATCCATTCGGCATCCGGCGCGAACACGGCGGCAATCAGGCCGGCGTCGCGGGTCCTGAAGGTCTGCCAGGCGTTGAGGACGATTTCTTTGGCGGTTTCTTTGGTGGTCGGGCTGGTCATTGCGATGTCTCGAGGACTGATCGATGCAGAGGTTGATCGATCGGCTCGATCTAGGTCAGCGCCGCCGGGCGTGCTGGCCGGAATCGGACCTCATCACCGCCGGCCACTTCCCTGGATCGCGCGATGCGCTACTCTCCGGCGATGCTCAGCTTCGAGGTCTGCAACGCCGCACGGCTGCGGCGCGACGCGCGCTATGACGGCCGCTTCTTCACCGCAGTGAAGACGACGCGGATCTATTGTCGCCCGGTCTGTCCGGTGAAGCACCCGCTGCCGCGCAACGTCTCCTATTACCCGACCGCTGCCGCGGCCGAGGCAGCCGGCTTTCGGCCCTGCCTGCGCTGCCGTCCCGAAACCGCGCCGTTCTGTCCCGCGTGGAACGGCACGCGCTCCACGGTTGCGCGTGCGCTCAAGCTGATTGACGGCGGCGCGCTGGAGCGCGGCTCGGTTGCCGCGCTGGCCGACCGGCTCGGCATCACCGCGCGCCATCTGGCCCGGCTGTTCGAGCGCCATGTCGGCGCAAGCCCGCAGCAGGTTGCGACCACCCGCCGCGTGCAGCGCGCCAAGCGCCTGATCGACACCACCGATGATGCGATGACCGAGATCGCCTTCCGCGCCGGCTTCGGCAGCGTCCGCCGTTTCAACGCCGCCTTCGCTGATCTCTACGGTCGCTCGCCGTCGAGCCTGCGCGCGTCTTCGCGCGGACGCAGGTGAGGGGGAGTGCGGAGGTTAGCAGCGTCGTCACACGAGCAAGGTGAGCACGCCACTCAGGCTCCCTCCCCCCTTGCGGGGGAGGGTGGGGAGAGGGGTACCACACGACGTGCCCTCTCGATTTGCTTTCAACGACGTGATCGAGATTGCGAAACAATCGCTCTCATCGAATATCGCGCCCGGGGCTTACCCCTCTCCCCAACCCTCCCCCGCAAGGGGGGGGGGGGGGGGGAACCCTTCTGCCATTGCGTCCCTTACGAGCGACGTCGTCCCTCACGCCCGCCGGCTGCGCATAGGTCAACCCCGCTGTCCCTCTTTACCCATTGCGGCGGCTTGCCATAATCGTTTAGAACGACGGCGCACAGCGCGTCCCGGCAACCAACCGTCAATGGTTTTGACCGAGGATTTCGGCGCTCAACAGGGTCTGGCAATGCTGATTCGCGGCCAAATTGATGGGATTTCGGGGGAGGTGGCCCAGGCTACCGCCACGATCCCGGCCGCAGCGCCCACCCTGCTTATTGGCGGCCTGCTTCTTACCTGCCCCTGAGGGCCGGCGGGGCGTTTGCGCCTGGGCACTCAGGGGTTTGTACGAGATCACCGGACCCTGATAATCGCCCAAGTAAACGCTCAAGTAGCAACATGACGGGCGCAAAGCTTAAAGGAATTTCTGACATGGCCACCGCTGATAAGTCCGAGAAGGACCGCGTCATCATTTTCGACACCACCCTGCGCGACGGCGAGCAGTGCCCCGGCGCCACCATGACCTTCGAGGAGAAGCTCGAGGTCGCCGAGCTGCTGGACGATATGGGCGTCGACGTCATCGAGGCCGGCTTCCCGATCACCTCGGAAGGCGACTTCCAGGCGGTCAGCGAGATCGCCCGCCGCTCCAAGAACTCGGTCATCGCGGGCCTCTCCCGCGCCCATCCGGCCGACATTGACCGTTGCGCCGAAGCCGTGAAGTTCGCCCGCCGTGGCCGCGTCCACACCGTGATCGCGACCTCGCCGCTGCATATGCGCGTGAAGTTGAACAAGACCCCCGAGGAGGTCATCGAGACCTCGGTTGCGATGGTCGCCCGCGCCCGCAACCAGATCGACGACGTCGAATGGTCGGCCGAGGACGGCACCCGCAGCGAGATGGACTATCTGTGCCGGATCGTCGAAGCCGTGATCAAGGCCGGCGCCACCACGGTGAACATCCCCGATACCGTCGGCTATACCGTGCCGGAGGAATACACCCACTTCATGCGGACGCTGATCGAGCGGGTGCCGAACTCCGACAAGGCGATCTTCTCGGTGCATTGCCATAACGATCTCGGCATGGCGGTCGCGAACTCACTGGCCGGCATCGTCGGCGGTGCGCGGCAGGTCGAGTGCACCGTCAACGGCATCGGCGAACGCGCCGGCAATGCCGCGCTGGAAGAGATCGTGATGGCGATCAATGTGCGGAACGACAAGTTTCCGTACTGGAACAAGATCGACACCACGCAGCTGACGCGCGCCTCGAAGGTGGTGTCTGCCGCGACCTCGTTCCCGGTGCAGTACAACAAGGCGATCGTCGGCCGTAACGCGTTCGCCCATGAGAGCGGCATCCATCAGGACGGCGTGCTGAAGGACGCCTCGACCTACGAGATCATGCGGCCCGAGATGGTCGGCCTGAAGCAGTCCTCGCTGGTGCTCGGCAAGCATTCCGGCCGCCACGCCTTCATCCACAAGCTGGAGGAGATGGGCTACAAGCTCGGCGCCAATCAGCTGGAGGATGCCTTTACGCGGATGAAGGCGCTGGCCGATCGCAAGAAGGACATCTACGACGAGGACATCGAGGCACTGGTCGACCAGGAGATGGCGGCCGCGCACGACCGCATCAAGCTGACCTCGCTGACCGTGATCGCCGGCACCCATGGCCCGCAGCGCGCGACCATGAAGCTCGACGTCGACGGCCAGATCAAGATCGAGGAAGCCGAGGGCAACGGTCCGGTCGATGCCGTCTTCAACTGCATCAAGCGCCTGGTGCCGCATGAGGCCAAGCTGGAGCTCTATCAGGTCCACGCAGTGACTGAGGGTACCGACGCGCAGGCCGAGGTTTCGGTGCGTCTGGCGCACGAGGGCCGCTCGATGACCGCGCGCGCGGCCGATCCGGATACCCTGGTCGCCTCGGCAAAGGCCTATCTCGGCGCGCTGAACAAGATCGTGATGAAGCGCCAGCGCGACGTCCCGGCGACCAAGGTCGCGGGCTGACGGTTCATTCGATCAACGGATTCGGAAACGCGGCGCCCTGGCGCCGCGTTTTTCGTTTGGCAAGGCGGATCGTAGATCGTAGTGCGGGTTAGGCGCAGCCGTAATCCGGCGCTCGGCGCGCGGATGAAGACGGTGCGTTACGCTTCGCCAACCCGCCCAACATTCCTGATTTTCGGTGGTCTCAATTTGGAGCACTGAAACGAAGAGTGATGGCACAAACTGTAACCGGTGTTCTCCGGACGAGAACAGTTTTGCGTCTTCATAAAAAACCTTGATATCGGCAGTTTGTGCCAGCCAGCTAAAGCGTGATGGCATTAAGTTCGATAGCCTGAATTTTTGAGGTAGTTGGCGCATTCCTCGGAGGTGAAGGCATCGAGGGCGTGGCCGATTGCGGCGCAGACTGCGTCGACGGTTCGCGCGGCAGC
>NZ_VKHP01000334.1 GCF_010811875.1 Bradyrhizobium uaiense | reverse complement strand
GAGCCTATATGGGTTCGCCACCCCCACAGGGCGCACCTTTCCTGATCTTCGATCCGCTGGGCGGTGAAATCTGCGAGTCGGATCTCAATTTCAAGGCGGTTTTCCCATGGTCAGGCTGGGAGCCCGACCTCTTTGGTGTGATCGCGCTGGCGGAGTTCGGCCAGACGAATTGGCGCCGCTCGATTCAAGCTCCGGATCCGCCAACGGATCATGCCGATATTTTTGCCGAGATCGATCAGCTGGCCGCAATGGCGCGCGACGAGCGCCCTCGCCTGATCGGTGAAATTCTCGATCAAAATTCGCGGCTGCGCGGCTATTTTGCCGAAGTCTTGATGATGTCGCCGTGGTCACATCCCAACTCGCTCAAGATCGTCGAGATGGCGATCCGGGTCGCCCAAATGGTCGCAATCGACTTCAAGCTCCGGTTCAATCGGGCTCGGCCGCAACAGATCTGTCCTGCGCTCGTTCCCTTGATCAATTCGCCGGGGCACGCCTCATTTCCGAGCGCGCATTCGCTCGAAAGCCACCTGATCGCGCTGGCGCTTGCGGATATCCATCCTCGACACACCAAACGGACGCTCGTCGCATTGGCCGATCGCATCGGCCGCAATCGAGAGGTGGCAGGCGTCCATTACCCGAGCGATACCCGGGCGGGAAAGGTGATTGCCCACCAGGCGTTCGAGATCCTTAAAGAATGTCCGACATTCAAGGCGATTTTGGCGGAGGCCAAACGTGAGCCCGGCAAGGCCGGAACACTCGTCCTGCCGTCCGGACATTCGACCTCCAAAAGGAAGCGGGGGAAGCGATCATGACGCCGGCCGCAGATGACACTGCTTCGCTCGTGAACGCGACATGCGTCCCGATCAAACTGCCCCCGCTCAGGCGATCGAGATGGCGGCTGCTCGACTTCAAGAACGAGCACCAGGAAAAGACCAACTGGTGCTGGGCCGCCGTCGCGGCCAGCGTCGCCCATTTTTACCGTCCCTCCAGCAGGGTCACCCAATGCGACATTGCGAACGGACAGCTCGGCCGGACTGACTGCTGCGTGGGCGGCAAGGATGCCTGCAATGTCTACGGCTACTTGATGTCTTCGCTGTTCCGCGTCGGCCATTTCAGGAAATGGACGGCGCGCCGTTCCGCGTCCTTGCGAGAGACCCAGGAAGAAATCGGAAGCAGACGCCCGCTATGCGTGCGCATCGTCTGGAATGGCGGCGGGGCCCACCTTGTCACGATCAAGGGTTACTCCGACGAACCGGCGGCCGGCGGACCCGCGCAAAATGACTACGGCCTGGCGATTGCGGACCCTTGGTGGGGTCTCTCGGACATCGACGCCGCACAATTTCCGAGCGGCTATGTCAACTGCGGCACCTGGACGGACACATACTACACCAGGAGGGCAACGGCATGACGATTTCAGCAGCTGACTGTCCCGACGATGCCCGCGACGCCGTCCTTGCCGGCATGGCCAAGCGCGCGCGCACGCGGGGCTTTGCGACGCCCAAGCTCAACTTCGCACATCGCAAGCATCCCCAAGACCTCCAGCTTTGCGCACCGCATCGCATGGCGTTGCTGCCGTTGAGCACGTTGCGCCGTCTGGCCAAGCCAGACGGGTGCGCGGCCAAGGATCCAGCGAAGATTGAGCTGATTGCGCTCAGTTCCGTAGCAACCATCCTCGGCTGGCGGTTTCTCATCTATGACAGGAACGTTGTTGAGCCGATCGCTGCGGCTCATGCCGTCTTCACCGACCAGGGTGGTTATCGGTTGGCCGAACTGAACGAGGGGCCATACGTAACCGGCTCTCCCAAAGCGCTTCAGGCACCCTCCGTGCGCCGCGCGATCTCATCCGATAGGGACGATGACAAATCCAGTGAGCCGCTTTTGCTGCTCGCTCCGGCGATTTACTTTGCCGGATTGTGGATCCGACATCAGGACACCGATAAAGACTTCATCCTGCCGATGGATTCGAACTTGTTGCCGGCCTTCGTCGACGTCAAGCCCACAGAGGCGCTCACTGCCTTGCTTCAGGCATCGCTTGCAGTTCCAACGGACAGCGCTACGGCAGGGTGATACGCGCAGCCAAGCGCAATTTGGCGAGTGAACGGCAAAAGCTCGCCGTTGCGTTGCGTCGTCCGGTCGGCGCTTAAAGCGCGATGAGATTGGGTTGAATCGTCATCGCGCTTTAGCTCCTTGTTTGAGCATGATCTTTCCGGAAAACCGCTTCGCACTTTTCCGGATCATGCTTTAGCCCTTCCCTTGGGCAGATCAGCAATCGTTGGATGCCGGTCAGCCCCGACCGCGGTCATCGAACTCGCAAGAAAACGTCATCCCACCGTCAATTGACCGCGACAAGTTGTCGCGGCCAGCGCTGACGATTCCAAACTTACCGAAAATAGACAGGGGCGAACTCATGAGTGGTTTTCGTAACTATTGCATGTCGACTGCCGCGATCGCGGCGGCCATGCTCGCTTGCGGCGTCGCCGTCGCGCACGCGGATGATGACAACGATCATTCGCAGCGGCATGGCTACAAGCATGTCCTGCTGATCAGCGTCGACGGCATGCACGCCGTTGATTTGAAGCGTTGGGTCGAAAGCCGCCCCGGCGGCAACTTCGCCCAGCTCACCGGCAAGGGCGTCGTCTATCCGAACGCCTACACCACCGCGCCGTCCGACAGCTTTCCCGGCATGCTCGCGCAGGTCACGGGCGCCACGCCGAAGGGCGGCGGCCTGTTCTATGACGACAGCTATGATCGCACCGAGTATCCCGCCAAGGCCTTCTATACCAGCCAGAATCTTCCCGATCCCGGCTGCGTGAGCCCGGCAGGAACCGAGATCACCAACTTCGAAGCGCTCGACAAGACCTACGACTACTCCAGCGGACTGGTCGCCGATTACACCGCCGGCGGCACGCTCGGTCAGGTCTACACGCAGCTCGATCCGGATCACTTGCAGCGCAAGCTGGTGAACGGGAAGTGCGTGCCGGTCTATCCGCACGACTACGTGCGCACCAACACGATCTTCGAGGTCATCAAGGAGGCCGGAATGCGCACGGCCTGGTCGGACAAGCATCCGGCCTATGAGGACCTGGCGGGCCCCTCGGGCAAGGGCCTCGACGAGCTCTTCACGCCGGAGATCAATTCGCAGGACACGATCGACAAGGGCGCCAAGCCCGGCGACGATTACACCAAGAGCTTCACCGGCGTCCGTTCATACGACTCGCTGAAGGTGCAGGCGGTGTTGAACTGGATCGACGGCTACGATGGCACGCGAACTCAGCATCAAGGCGTCCCCGCGATCTTCGGCATGAACTTCCAGACGGTCAGCGTCGGCCAGAAGCTTGCAAAGGCCGGCAACGCCGATACCGACAAGTCGCTGGTCGGCGGCTATGCCGACGGCAAGGCGACGCCCGGCAACGCGCTCACCCTGCAATTCCAGTTCGTGGACGACGCGCTCGGCAAGTTCGTCAACGAGCTCAAGGCGCAGAACCTCTACGATTCGACGCTGATCATCGTCAGCGCCAAGCACGGCCAGTCGCCGATCGACGTCAAGGACCGCGTAGCGATCTCCGATGCGCTGTACGGCAACACGCCCGGTTTCGGCACCAACGGCTTCGAGATCTGCGACGACGCGGCGCTGGTCTGGCTGTCGCCGGAGCTGCAGCAGGCGACCAACCCGGCGACCGGCAATCCCTATTATGCCGACGCCAAGGCCTACATCCTGGCCCACGCCGCCGACCTGCATATCCAGAAGCTGCTCGACCGCGACGAACTGACCAAGCTCTACGAAGATCCGTTCCACAACAGCCGGGTGCCGGACTTCATCGCGCTCACCGATCATGGCGTGATCTGCACCGGCGGCAGCAAGCTCGCCGAGCACGGCGGCTTCTCCAACGACGATCGGAACGTGCTGCTGCTGCTCTCTTCGCCCCGCATCAAGCATCCGAGGGTCGTCGAGGACACGAGCTTCACCACCCAGATCGCACCGACCATCCTCCGTGCGCTCGACCTCAACCCGCACAGCCTCCAGGCGGTTCGCGACGAGGGTGTCGAGCCCCTGAAGGAAAAATGAGGCCGCAGGGAGCAGTGGCTCCAGGTGCGCAAGACAGCGAACGGCTTGCCCTGCACGCCGTGAGCTGAACGGCTTGGCCTACATGTCGGCGCCCCCGATGGGGCGCCGACACTGCTTTGCCGTGAGACGCTGACCGGCGGCGATCCGGCATCAGCCGAGCGATCGCGCTCGCACGATTCGTGTTGGGAAAGGCGACAGGCGTTTGCAGGCCCTCTGTGTTCAAGAGGACCAACATCTCAACCATGTGGGCGGCTGGACGTGCGAATGGCGGAGAGAGTGTCAGTCAATCCCCATTGAAAGATAAAGCATTTTTGACCTTCGCGGACCCAAACCTACCGCTTGGGCTCCGGTTGAAAACAGAGTTTCGCCTACCGAGCAGGTTCAAAATACTGGAAGCGCAACCACCCGATATGGCATGCGCTGATCGTAGCCATTTGAAACGACTTACAACGGCAACCCGTCGTCAAATCCGCTGGTCAGTTCGGCGGCCGGGCAAGGCCAAGCGATTCGCGCAGGGTCGCGCCGTCATACTCTGTTCGAAAAAGGCCACGGCGCTGCAGCTCTGGCACCAGTTGATGCACCACGTCCTCTACCCCGCCAGGGAGGTAGGGGATCTGCAACATGAAGCCGTCACAGGCGCCGGCTTCGAACCACTCCTGCATGCGATCGGCGACCGAGCCGGGCGTTCCGGTAAAGCCGCTGGTGGTCCGCCCCGCGCCGCAGCGCTGCCCCAGTTCGGCCAGGCTGAGGCCAGAGCGACAGGTCAGCTCTGAGACTTCGCGGTAATGGCCCTCGACACCGGGGACGTTGAGGTTTTCAGGCAAGACCTGATCCTGCGGAAACCGCGAGAGATCGACACCGAGGTGATAGGCCAATGTCGAGAGTCCGGCCTCGGGGTGGGAAAGACCATAGAGTTCGTCGTGCAGCGCCTTGGCATGGCTCTCGGTGTCGGCGATCACCGGCACGACGCCGGGCAACACCTTGAGCGTATCCGGGTCGCGGCCGAACCGCACCGCGCGTTCGCGCAGGTCGTTGCGGAATTCGACGGCGACGTCGATCAGCCCGGGGGTCACGAAGACGATCTCGGCCCAACGCGCCGCGAAATCGCGGCCGCGCGCCGACGCACCGGCCTGGATGAAGACCGGGCGGCCCTGCGGCGGCCGGCTGACATTGAGGGGACCGCGGACATTGAACCATTTGCCCGCATGATTGATCGCCCGGACCCGGGCAGGATCGGCAAACAGCGGCGCCTCGCGATCGCGCACCAGAGCGCCATCCTGCCAGGAATTCCACAGCTTGATCGTGACATCGAGAAACTCGTCGGCACGGTCGTAGCGCTCGTCACGCGAAAGCTGCTCGGTCAGCCCGAAGTTGCGGGCCTCCGCTTCCTGGAACGAGGTGACGATGTTCCAAGCCGCACGGCCGCCGCTGATATGATCGAGGGTCGCCAGCGCACGGGCCAGACCGTACGGCTGCGTGTAGGTCGTGGAAATCGTCGCGCCGAGTCCGAGGTGCTTCGTCGCGCCCGCGATGACCGATAGCACCACCAGCGGATCGAGCCGCAAGGCGCCATAACGGAGCTGGCTGTCCAGGCTGCCGCCGAGCGTGTCCGGAATCGCAACAATGTCGGCAACGAAGAGCAGGTCAAAGCGCCCTTCCTCCAGCAACCGGCCGATGTTCTGGTAATAGCCAGCCGACAGCAGGTCGCCATTCGCTTTCGGGTGCCGCCATCCGCCGTGACTGCCCGAGACCGGGCCGGCGGAGACGAAGGCGGCGAGATGAAGTTTCCTGGCAGTCATCGATCAGCTCACGGTCCAGGAGATTTCGACGGGTCCGCCGCGCTTGAGTGTGTTGTAGATCGGACAGTTGGATGTGAAGCCGCTGACCAGCGTTTCGGCCTCGCTCTCGGTCACGCCGGAGAGCCGCACCGCGATGCGGATCGATTCATACTGCGTTGGATCGGTCGCATGACGCTGGAATGTGACTTCGGTCCGGGCTTCGCGCAGGGCGATGCCCTGCTCCTTCGCAGTCTTCTGGATCAGACCAAGCGAGCAACTGCCCAGCGACGACAGCAGCAGTTCGCCTGCCGTAATTGCCTCACCCGGCCCACCGGCAGCCGCGCGCTGGTCCGAGACGAAATGATTCCTGCCTGCGCTAAGCAGATAGCGGCCGAATAGGCCGATAGTCGATGATGTGATGGTGACCGTCTCACCGATTTGGGCGCTCATGATGATTTCTCTGTGTTGCTGATTGCCGCGACGAATGGCCTATTCGCCAAGCTCCAGGGCAACGGCTCTCTTTGCTGCGTCGAATTGCGCACCGAGCAGGAACGACCGCACGTCAACCTTGCTCGGCAGGACGCCCAGGGCGTGGAAATTATCTGCGAGATCCTGCGTGGAGACGGCAGCGGCTTCATCGATCGGTCTCAAAGCGACAGCCGTGGACTCGGATAGTCTGGCGTCGCGGATCAGCTTCTCGTACACGGCCCGCTCGGCGCCATCAGGCGGAAAGCCGCCTTGGGACGCCCACAGTGCAACCGATTCTGCCGGATGCGCGAAAATATAGGCCTGCGTCTCCCGGATGATCTTGACGAACTTTGCAAAGACTTGCGGGTGCTTCACCGCGACCTCGCTGCGCGCCACGTAGAAGGCGTAGTCGTAGGTCTTGACGTCCGGCAACAGTCGCGCCTTGTCGCCGAGCTTCGTCAGCGCGAGAGCCGTCGCGGGCTGCCAGTGAATCCAGCCGTCGATGCTGCCTTGCGCAAACGCGGTGAACGCGTCCGCCCCGCTCAGGCTCACGGCCTGCACGTCGGATAGCCGGAGCCCGGCAGTCTCCAGATATTTGATCAAGCTATAGGTGCCGGTCGTCCCGTTCTGATGGGCAATCTTCTTGCCCTTCAGGTCGGCTGCCGTCCTGATCGCCGAGCTGGCCTGCACGAGAAAGTCGACCTCGTCGACGGGCAGCGGATAAGCGGCGAGCGGCACGATCGGCACGCGCGCGGACACGGCGTTCACGACGGCGGTCGCGGTTGCGAATGTGAAGTCGACCGAACTTGCCTTCACCGCCTCCATGACGGGAAGCGAAGCCGTGAAGCCCGGTTGCCAGACGATCTTGGTGCCGAGCTCTTGTTCGAGGTTTCGGCCGCCGGCGCCGGCACGCAGCGAGGCCCAGACACCGGTGCGGCCGTCGCCGATGACAGCCACGGTCAGTTGAGATGGCACCGATTCTGCGACACCCGCAAACGACACGCCGCGCGCGCCGACCGTCGCCGCTGCCACCGTCACCCCGGCCGACGCCAGGAATGTTCGGCGCGAAACGGTACGACGGCGCACGCCAACCAAGCCGTTCGAAATCATTCGGTCATCCTCATGTGTCACGCGACCGCCGGAATATTGCCTTCCGCGGACAACAAACCGTCGAGTAAGTCTTCCTTCAGGGTAGCCAGGGCCGGGTCGCCACGATGCCTCGGACGTGGCCGATCGAACACGAGGTCCCGCGCAATGCCGCCGTCCTTGACCAGGAGTATGCGATCGGAAAGCAGCAATGCCTCCTCGACATCGTGCGTGACCAGCACGACGGTACGAGGGCGCGCCGCTAGCAATTGTTCCAGCAGCAATTGCATCGCCGCACGGGTGATGGCGTCGAGCGCGCCGAAGGGCTCGTCGAGCAGGAGGAGATCCGGTTCATGAATGAGCGCCCGCGCCAGCGCCACCCGCTGCCGCCGCCCGCCGGAAAGTCCGATCGGGAACTCGCTCTCGCGCCCCCGCAAACCCACGGCGCGAAGGATGTCAAAGGCCTCGCGGTCACGGCCCTTGAGGCCCAGTTGGACATTGCCGAGCACAGTCCGCCACGGCAGCAGACGATCCTCCTGGAACATCAGGCGCACATCCGCGACGTGGCCGGTCGCGCGCAGTTCGATACGGCCGCCGGAAGGTGTCTCGAGGCCCGCAACGAGGCGCAGCAGCGTTGACTTGCCGGCACCACTCGGGCCGATGATCGAGACGAACTGGCCCGCCGCGATGTCGAGATCGATCTTGTGCAGGACGGATCGGCCTGCAAACGACTTGCTGACCGAGCGCAGGCTGACCTCCGCGCCGCTCATGCCTTCCCCCGATCGGCATAGTTGGGATGCCAGCGCAACAGTCGTCGCTCGATCAGGCGCGTCACGAAGTCCGACAGCCAGCCTGCGATCGCGTAAAGGATGATCGCCAGCACGATGATGTCGATGCGCAGCAGCTCGCGGGCATTTTGCACGAGGTACCCGATGCCGTCCCGCGATGCGATCGTCTCGCCGACGACCAGTGTCAGCCAGGCGACGCCAAGCGCATAGCGGATGCCGACCAGGATCGGTTGCAGCGCCGCCGGGAGGATGATGGACCACACCAGCTCCACAGGTCCGAGACCATAGGATCTGCCGAGTTCAATCAATTTGGGATCGACATTGCGAATGCCGCCGACGGTATTGATGTAGACGGGGAACAACGATCCCATCGCGACCAGGATCAACCGCGGCTCCTCACCGATCCCGAACCAGAGGATCATCAGCGGCACCAGCGCCAGATGCGGAATGGTTCGGATCATCTGCAGCGAGCGGT
>NZ_VKHP01000333.1 GCF_010811875.1 Bradyrhizobium uaiense | reverse complement strand
AACGGGCGCGCGCCCTGGGTTGCGCAGGTGCCCCGCGCGGTGCTCACCGTGATAGCGACGACGGCGGGCCCGGCGGGCGCCGTCGCGGTGATCGACGTCGCGGAATTGACCGTGAAGCTGGTCGCGGCCGTGGCGCCGAAGATCACCGCCGTCACACCGGTGAAGCCGGTGCCGGTGATGGTCACAGCCGTACCGCCGGGAGCCAGTCCCGATGCCGGCGAGATCAACGTCACCGTCGGCGCCGCCGTGTAGGTGAACTGGTCGGCCGTAGCGGTGGCCGAGGTCCCGATCGGATTGGTCACCCTGATATCGACGGTACCTGCTCCGGCAGGAGAGACCGCGGTGATCGACGTCGCGGAATTGACCGTAAAGCTGGTCGCAGCCGTGGCGCCGAAGGTCACCGCCGTCGCACCGGTGAAGCCGGTGCCGGTGATCGTCACCGAGGCGCCGCCCGCAAGCGGCCCGGCCGGCGGTGCGACTGCCGTCACGGTTGGAGCCGCTGCATAGGCGAAGCGATCGGCGGCCGAAGTCGCCGAGGTGCCGCCGATCGTGGTCACGCGGATATCCACGGTGCCGGTTCCGGCGGACGATGTCGCGGTGATCGAGGTTGCTGAATTGACGGTGAAGCTGGTGGCGGCCGCTGCGCCGAAGGTCACAGCGGTGGCGCCCGTGAAGCCCGAACCAGTGATGGTGACCGTGGTGCCACCTGCCAAGGGTCCCGCAGTCGGCGAGATCGAGGTAACGGTTGGTGGCCCGATATAGGTGAACTGGTCGGCGGCCGAGGTTGCTGAGGTGCCACCCGCGGTCGTGACCCTGATATCAACCGTGCCGGTGCCGGCCGGCGAGGTCGCGGTGATCGATGTCGCGGAGTTGAAGGTGAAGCTTGCCGCGGCTGTGGCACCGAAGGTCACCGCCGTTACACCCGTGAAGTTGGAGCCGGTGATGGTGACCGTCGTGCCGCCAGTCTGAGAACCTGTCGTCGGGGAGATCGAGGTGACCGCGGGTCCCGGAATATAGGTGAACAGATCCGCGGCCGACGTGGCCGAGGTGCCACCGACGGTGGTTACCCTGATATCGACCGTGCCTGCGCCTCCGGGCGAGGTCGCGGTGATTGTGGTAGGAGACACGACGGTGAAGCCCAGCGCGGCCGTCGCCCCGAACGTGACGGCCGTCGCTCCCGAGAAGTTGGTGCCGGTGATGGTCACGGTCGCGCCGCCGGTGCCTGGACCCGACGTCGGAGAGATCGAGGTGACAGTGGGGGCTGCGACATAAGTGAACTGGTCGCCGGCTGACGTGGCCGAAGTCCCACCGACTGTCGTCACCCTGATGTCGACCGTGCCGGTGCCGGCAGGCGACGTTGCGGTGATCTGGGTCGCGGAATTGACCGTGAAGCCCGTCGCAGCGGTTGCGCCAAACGTCACCGCTGTCGCACCCGACAGATTGGTGCCGGTGATGATCACCATCGCGCCGCCCGTCTGTGGCGCCGTTGTCGGCGAGATCGAGCTGACGGTCGGTGGCGCGACGAAGGTGAACTGGTCGGCTGCCGTCGTCGCCGAGGTCCCGCCTGCGGTCGTGACCCTGATATCAACCGTGCCGGTACCGGCTGGTGAGGTCGCAGTGATCGAGGTGGCGGAATTGAAGGCGAAGCTTGCCGCGGCCGTGCCGCCGAAGGTCACCGCCGTTACGCCCGTGAAGTTGGTGCCGGTGATGGTCACGGAGGTGCCGCCTGCTGTCGTGCCGGCGGTCGGAGAAATCGAAGTGACGGTTGGGGACGGAACATACGTGAACTGGTCGGCTGCCGATATTGCCGACGTTCCGCCTACGGAAGTCACCCTGATATCGACCATGCCCGCGCCTGTGGGCGAAGTCGCTGTGATCGTGGTGGGCGACAAGACGGTGAAACCGGCTGCGGACGTCGCCCCGAAGGTCACGGCCGTGGCTACCGAGAAGTTGGTGCCGGTGATGGTCACGGTCGTGCCGCCAGCGCCCGGACCCGACGTCGGAGAGATCGAGGTAACGGCGGGAGCTGCGACATAAGTGAACTGGTCGGCGGCTGACGTCAGCGACGTGCCGCCTGCGGTCGCCACCCTGATGTCGACCGTGCCGGTGCCGGCAGGCGAGGTCGCCGTGATCCGGGTTGCGGAATTGACCGTGAAGGTCGTCGCCGGCGATGCGCCGAATGTGACCCCCGTCGCGCTCGTCAGATTGGTGCCGGTAATGATCACCGTGGTGCCACCGCCTGTCGGCCCCGCCGTCGGCGAGATCGAGGTGACGGTCGGTGCCGCGACGTAAGCGTACTGGTCGGCGGCCGAAGTCGCCGACGTATTTCCGCTATTCGTGACGGTCACATCGACGGTGCCCGCAGAACCGCCCGGCGCGATCGCGGTGATCTGGGTGTCGGAATTGACGGTGTAGCTCGTCGCATTCGTGGCGCCGAATTTCACGCCGCCGGCGCCCGAAGTGCCGGTGAAGTTCGTGCCCGTGATCACGACCGAGTTGCCGCCGCTCTGAGGCCCGGATGTCGGCGATATCGCCGTCACGGCCGGCGGAGCCGAGCAGGTCACGGTCGCCTGGGTAGAACCAGTTGCAGTGCTCCAGGCATAGACGATGAATTGGGTATCATTCAGCGGAAGAACGTAACTGCCGTTGAGATTGAGTTCGCTGCCTGCTGCTCCGTATTGCTCGAGAATGACAGTGTTTCCATTCTGCCCGTAGAGCGCGAATCCGGCACCGCTGGTACGGTTCGAGGGTGGATTCGTATCTCCCGACGTCGTGGCCGAATAGGTGAGTTTCTCACCGGCCAAAAGGCTGTATGTCAGATATTGCTCAGCGGACGATGCGACCGAGAGCCCGCCACCCCACGTCGCGTTGATCTGACTGCAGCCGGCAGATATCGCGAAGGAAGGCGATATGAGAGCGAGTTGAAAGAGCGCCACAAGGAGCCATGTGAGCGACGCCTGAACGTATCTTGTGCGGTTGCCGATTGCCGAAACGATTCCAAATGCGGGAAGCATTTTTGAAGAAAGCATTTTTTGAAATCACTGCATGGGCGAAGATGATCGCCCGGCCCCAAATCGAAAAAAAATCCTGCTACGCAGGCAACCCCACATCGGCCATAGCAGTCGGCTTCGGTCGTTGCCACAGAAAATGCATATTTGAAGACGCGACACAGGCGGGCGGGGCGGGTTTTCCAGCGCATGACGCGATTGCGTGGGGAGCGTCGGCGTACTCGTGCGCGGAATGAGAAAATGATGTTCGACGCGCGCTGCGCGGCTGAACGAATCGCCGTGCGCGGTACCACGCAGAGTTGAGTTGGGAGGCACGGGTTCGCGTGCCCATGATGGGCGTGTGAACGTCATGGAAGGCAATGGCAATCCCCGCGATCGGGCTCGGCACACGGGAGTTGCGCGGCTGTACCTGCGCGGGCATCGTCGAGCAGGCGCTGCGGCTCAGCTATCGCCATATCGCGGGCTTCGCGTCATCTTGAACGGTGCGGCTGACAGCCGCAAATTTCTCAAATCGCGAGCTGACTCTGGTCCCGTGGACCGCGGCCTATCCGCTCAGCAGCAATCAGCCGCAGCACGGCTGCTTGGCTGTCGGGGCGCAGCAGGATTGCTGCTCCTGCAGCCATCGGTCGCGAGGCTTGCAGCTCGACGGACGCGCTGAAAGATAGACGCGGATCGCGGCTTCGCCGGCATCCATGCGCTCCGCGCGATAGATTTGCATCGGCCGCACGCCGTCGCTCACTTCGAAGGTCAGCTTGGCCTGCGGATCGAAGCCGACGGCTTCGTCAACCTTGCGGATGATTGCGAGAAACTTGCCGGCAGCCATATGGCCGCGGTTTTCCTCCTCGATGTCCCAGAGTTGAATGAAGGTCTCGCTCCAGCTCTCGGGGTTCGCGCCGCAATCAAGCCCTCTGAATGAACCGGTCTTGACTTCGGTCACGTGGTAGCTCGGGCGAACGTCTTGGCCGTCGTAGCTGAAGATCAGCGGCTTCTCCTTGTGCGCCTCGAGGCTTGAAAGCAGCGCCGTAGCTGAAAGCTCATCCACCGGCAGCAGGGCGCCGACGAGCGATCGGGTATTGGCAGGCGTATTCATTGCCGCTATCCTCATTTCAATGATTATTGAATTGTAGGATTATCGAAAGATGGAGGAGCGTCAAGCCCGAACCGCCTTCGCCGCGCTGTCGCAGGAAACGCGGCTGCGGATCGTGCGGTTGCTGGTGCAGGCCGGTCCCGATGGCATGGCGGCGGGGGCGATTGCCGAGTCGGTCGCAGTGTCGCCGTCCAACGTGTCCTTTCACCTGAAGGACCTCGAACATGCGGGCATGATCGTGCCGCGCCGCGAGGCGCGCTCGATCATCTATTCGGCAGACTTCAATGGCCTGCGCGATCTCATCGCGTTCCTGATGAAGGATTGCTGCGCGGGCCACCCGGAAATTTGTGCGCCGGCGCTCGCCGCGGCCCAGTGCGGGCCTTCCACGGCCAAGAAGAAGGCGCGTGCCTGATGCGCGACTTCGACCTTCCGCGGCGCCTTGCGGCCGAGGGGGCAGGGACCTTGCTTCTGGTCGCGACCGTCGTCGGCTCCGGCATCATGGCCGAGACCTTGACCAAGGACGTCGCATTGACGCTGCTCGGCAACACGCTTCCGACCGGCGCCATTCTGGTGGTGCTGATCACGATCCTTGGACCAATATCCGGCGCACACTTCAATCCGGCGGTGACGCTGGTGTTCACGCTCAAGGGCGAACTCCGTCCGCCGCACGCCGCGCAGTACGTCGCGGCGCAGGTGCTCGGAGGCATTCTAGGCGCGATGGTTGCGCATGCCATGTTCGGTCTGCCGCTATTGGAGTTCTCTGCGAAGGCAAGGACGGGATTTCCGCAGTGGTTTGCGGAATTCGTTGCCGCGTTCGGATTGATCGCAACCATTCTCGGCGGTCTTCGATTTCGTGAAGCCGCTATCCCGTGGCTGGTCGGGCTCTACATCACGGCTGCCTACTGGTTCACTGCATCGACGTCTTTCGCCAATCCGGCCGTCGCCATCGCGCGATCCCTCACCGATACGTTTTCCGGCATCCGTGCGCAGGACTTGCCGGGATTCATCGTCGCCGAAGTTTTGGGCGCCGTGGTCGCGGCGGCATTCATGACGTGGCTGCTGAGGGGCGCCGAAATGACAAGGGAGGCAGTCCGATGACGATGACGATCTATCACAATCCCGATTGCGGGACGTCGCGCAACACCTTGGCCATGATTCGCCAAAGCGGGGAGGAGCCCGAGATCGTCGAATATCTCAAGACGCCTCCCGCGCGCGACACCCTGGTCGCGCTGATCGCCGCCATGGGCATCACGCCGCGCGCGCTGCTCCGTGAGAAGGGCACGCCTTACGGGGAGCTCGATCTTGCCAATCCAAAGTGGAGCGACGACGAGCTGATCGATTTCATGTTGGCGCATCCGATCCTGATCAATCGGCCGATCGTGGTGTCGCCAAAGGGCGTGAAGTTGTGTCGGCCGTCCGAGGCCGTGCTTGATCTGCTCGCCGCGGCTGACATCGGCCAATTCGTCAAGGAAGACGGAGAGGTGGTTTCGCCGAGGACGCCGGGTGCGCGCGCTGGATGAGCCGCCGTGCGGATAACGTCCTGATTGTCGCGCTCGGCACCACGCAAACCCTGGCTTGGGCATCGAGTTACTATCTGCCAGCCATTCTCGCGGACCCGATTGCGCGCGACCTCGGCATCTCGACGAACTGGCTGTTTGCCGCATTCTCGATGGCGCTGGTGATCTCTGGGCTGCTGGGCCCACGCGTTGGTCGCCAGATCGACCGCATGGGCGGGCGTGAAGTGCTCTGCGCGTCCAACCTTATTCTGGCGTCGGGCCTGATCCTGCTCGGGCTTTCGCAGGGCGTCGCACTGATGGCGGTGAGCTGGCTGCTGCTTGGCGTTGGCATGGGCCTTGGGCTGTACGATGCAGCTTTCGCTGCGCTCGGGCGCATCTACGGTGACACGGCCCGCCGCTCCATCACCGGCATTACCTTGATCGCGGGCTTTGCCAGCACGATCGGCTGGCCGCTCACTGCGTGGGGACTGGCAACCATCGGTTGGCGCTGGACTTGCTTCGGCTGGGCGGCCGCACACATCCTGATTTGCCTGCCGCTCAACGGCTTGCTGATTCCTAAATTGAAGCGAGAGCATCGGGTCGCAGCCGACACGCCAAAGCCGCATATTCCGATCGACCGCGCGATGGTGTTGCTTGCCTTTGCCTTCGCGGCCGCCTGGAGCGTCACGTCGGCGATGGCGGTTCACTTGCCACGAATTCTTGAGTCGTTGGGCGCTACGCAGGCGCAGGCGATCGCGGCGGGTGCGTTGATCGGTCCGGCGCAGGTGGCGGCGCGTATCGTCGAGGCGAGCCTGCTGAAGCGTTTCCATCCGCTCTGGTCGGCACGACTGGCCTGCATCACGCACCCGTTGGGCGCCTGCGTCATCGGCTTGTTCGGCGGTGGCTTTGCTGGAGTCTTCGCGCTGTTGCATGGTGCCGGAAATGGCATCCTGACGATTGCGCGCGGCACGCTGCCGCTGGCGATATTCGGTCCAAAGGATTACGGCTACCGTCTGGGATTGCTCGGCGCACCGTCGCGACTGTCGCAAGCGATCGCGCCGCTGGCATTCGGGTTCCTGATTTCACCGCTCGGCGGCTATACGCTTGCAGTCACATCGGCTTTGAGTTTGGCTGCACTCGTGGCGCTGTTCGCATTGAAAACCGAGAAAGCCTCTTCGCGATAGTATCGCCACCCTTCATCCGCCGCACCGTCTCGATGAACGCCTTGATGATCGGGGAATGGCCCCGGCCGCTGTGATGGGCGATGCTGTACTGAGTCTTGATGGTGCGGTCGCTGATCTCGAGTGCGCGCAGGTTCGGATGCGGCACGAATTCGAAGTCGGCGACGACGCTGATGCCGAGCCCGCGCTCGACCGCCTTCCACACGCCTTCGCGGCTCTCGATCTCGAACACCGGCTCGATCCTGATGCCCTCATCCTGCATCGTCGCCTCGAAGGCGCGCCGCGTGGTCGAGCCGCGCTCGCGCAGCACGATCGGCTGGTCGGCGAGCTCGCGCAGCCTGACCGATTTTCGCTTGAACCAGGGATGATCCCGGTTGACGAACACGATCACGCGGTGGGTGCGGTAGGGGATCATGGTGACGCGCGGATCTTCCGGGACCTCCGCCAGGATCGCAACGTCCGCCTCGAAGTCGACGATGTGGCGGAAGGTGCGTTCGGAATTGCCGAGCAGGGTCGAGATCTGCACCTCTGGATGATCGCGCTTGAAGGCCGCGATGATCTCGGTGGCATGAAACGGTCCGACGGTCGCGACCCTGAGATGGCCCTTGGTCGCCTTGCCGTGCGCGGCCAGCAATTCGTGCGCCTCGTCGCAGAACGTCATGATGCCGCGGGTGATCTCGAACAGCGCGGCGCCGGCCTCGGTGAGCTCGGTGTGCCTGGGCTTCCGGATCAAAAGCTCGACGCCGTAGCTCTCCTCCAGCTCCTTGACCTGGATGGTCAGTGTCGGCTGGCCGACATTGAGCACGCGGGAGGCCGCGGTGAAGCCGCCATGGGCGGCGACCGCGTGGAAGGCGCGCAGCTGGCTGAACACTATTGACATAATCAATAGAACGCATCCGTAGAATGAATTTGTCAATAGCAGCCGACGACGTACCTTCGCGCCAAACGGAGGACGCGTGGATGGCCTGGACTTATTCCAACCCGGTAAGAATTGAATTCGGAGCAGACAGCTTCGACAAATTACCGGCGCTGATCGGCAAGCGCGCCTATGCGCTCGTGACCTATGGCGAGCCGTTCTTTGATGAACTCGAGCGGCGGCTGCGCGCCGCGGCGGGGCCGTCGGTCCTGACCATCCGCGACGTCGCGCCCAATCCGGACTACCGACTGCTCACCGAGCAGACCGCGCGCTTTGCCGGGCACGCGAAGCAGCCCGAGGTGATCATCGCGCTCGGCGGCGGCTCGGTGATCGACTCGGCAAAAGTGTTCGCGGCCGCCGGCGGCGACTTCGCGACCGTGAAAACCTACCTGGAGACGCAGCAGGGCGCCGAACGCCTCTCGGCGATCCCGATCATCGCGGTGCCGACCACCGCGGGCACCGGCAGCGAGGTGACGTGCTGGGGCACGGTCTGGGATGAGGCCAACGGCAAGAAATACTCGCTGGCGCGCCCATCGCTCTATCCGACCCATGCCGTGATCGATCCGCGCCTGATGCTCGGCAAGCCGCAGTTGCTGACCATCAGCACCGGGCTCGACGCGCTGTCGCATGCGCTGGAGAGCATCTGGAACGTCAACAACAACCCGGTGTCGGCCAATCACGCGGTCGCCGCGGCGCGCGGTGTTCTCGACGTGCTGCCGAAGCTTGCCAATGATCTCGGCAATCTCGAGCTGCGCAGCCGCATGGCGCAGGCAGCGCTGTTCGCGGGGCTGGCGTTCTCCAACACCAAGACGGCGATCGCGCATTCGCTGTCCTACCCGATCACGCTGCGGCACGGCGTGCAGCACGGCATTGCCTGCTCGTTCTCGCTGCCGATGGTGCTGCGCAGCTCGAGATTGCCGAGATCATTGGCAAGCTTCGGCAGCACGTCGAGAACACCGCGCGCCGCGGCGACCGCGTGATTGGCCGACACCGGGTTGTTGTTGACGTTCCAGATGCTCTCCAGC
>NZ_VKHP01000332.1 GCF_010811875.1 Bradyrhizobium uaiense | reverse complement strand
ATGCCCACGTCACCGGCATCATCTTCGAGGGCAAGCGCGCGGTCGGCGTGCGCTATAATCGCGGCGGCAAGCACGGCGATCCCCTGGATATCCGCGCCACCAAGGAGGTCATCCTCTCCGGCGGCGCAAACGGATCGGCGGAGCGGATGCGGACATAGCCGCGGCTCTCCGGCCGCTGCTGCCACGAGGCGACCGTCATGCCGGGCTCGTCCTCGAGCTGGCCCTGCACGCCTTCCTTGTAGCTCGCCGGCGTGAAGGTGAGCTGCAGATCGGAGCTCTCGGTGGTCTCGCCGGAATGCCAGAAGCAGTAGACCATGGTCGGCGACAGCGACAGCAGGCCGCGCCGCGTCGTCGCCCATTTGATCGCTTCGCCCCACAGGCTGAGGCCGCGGCGCATTTCGTTGATGGTCCGGATGTTCTTGACCCGCGCAACCGAGCGCGGCGCGTAGTGATCCTGCAGGCCTTCGCCGACACCCGGCAGCGCGTGACGCACCTCGATGCCGTGCGCCTGCAACAGATCGGGCGAGCCGACACCGGAGAGCTGCAACAGCTGCGGCGAATTGTAGGCGCCGCCGGAGAGGATGACCTCCTTGGTGGCGCGGATATCCAGGGGATCGCCGTGCTTGCCGCCGCGATTATAGCGCACGCCGACCGCGCGCTTGCCCTCGAAGATGATGCCGGTGACGTGGGCATGGGTGCGCACATCGACATTCGGCCGCTTCCGCGCCGGATGCAGGAACGCGGTCGCGGCGCTGACGCGACGTCCGTTCAGGATGGTGCGCTGGCAGTACGACACGCCCTCCTGGATCTGGCCGTTGTAGTCAGGGTTGCGTGGAATGCCGAGGCTGACCGCGCCCGCCATGAAGGCCTCGCAGAGCGGATCCTGCCAGTCCATCGTGGTGACGGTGAGATTGCCGTTACGGCCACGATAAGTGTCGTCGCCCTCGCCGATCCGCTTCTCCATGCGCCGGAAATAGGGCAGCACGTCGGGATAGCCCCAGCCGCAATTGCCGAGTTGCGCCCAGGTGTCGAAATCCTGGCGCTGGCCGCGGTTGTAGATGTGGCCGTTGATCGAGGACGAGCCGCCGAGCGTCTTGCCGCGCGGCGCATAAATGCTGCGGCCGCCGGTGTAGGGCCCCACCTCCTGCTGGTAGGCCCAGTTCACGCTCTTCATGTGGAAGGTCTTGATGAAGCCGGCCGGCAGATGGATGTAGGGATGCCAGTCGCTCGGCCCCGCCTCGAGCACGCAGACCCGCGTGCCCGCATCTTCACTCAACCGATTGGTCAGCACGCTCCCGGCGGAGCCTGCGCCGATGATCACATAATCGAACGTTTCCATCGTCTCGCTTCTGGCGCCGACAAAAGTGTCAGCGCGGCTTTTCGTTGAGTTGATAGTTGAGATGCGCCTTCACCGTCGGCCATTCGCTGGCGATGATGCTGTAAACCACTGTGTCGCGCAACGTGCCGTTGGGCGCGATCTGATGGCTGCGCAGGATGCCGTCCTGCTTGGCACCCAGACGCTCGATGCCGCGCCGGCTCTGGTGATTGAAGAAATGCGTGCGGAACTCGACTGCGATGCAATCGAGCTTCTCGAAGGCATGTTGCAGCAGCAGCACTTTACACTGCGTATTGACCGCGCTGCGCTGCACACGCTTGGCGTACCAGGTCGAGCCGATCTCGACGCGGCGGTTCGGTGTGTCGACATTCATGTAGGTCGTCATGCCCGAGATCCGGCCATCGGCATCGAACACGGTGAACGGCAGCATCGATCCGGTCTTCTGCAAGCCGAGCCTGCGGTCGATCTCCTTGGCCATGTTCTCCGGCTGCGGGATCGCGGTGTACCAGAGGTTCGACAGACCGCCGTCTTTCACCGCGTCGACCAGGCCGTCGCGGTGATCGTGGGACAGCGGTTCGAGCCGCGCATGCGCGCCGCGAAGGGTGACCGGTTCAAGCCGGGGCATTTTGTATCCTTTCCGTCATTGCGAGGAGCGAGGCGACGAAGCAATCCATTCTCTCCGCGTTCGTGGTCGCATGGATTGCTTCGCTTCGCTCGCAATGACGTTCTTACGTCACTTGTTCAGAAAATTCAGCGGCAATCCGGGCCGCGACCAGTCCATCGCGATCAACTCGCCCCTGCCGGACAGCGTGATGTACGCGGTCTTCAGATCGGGGCCGCCGAAGGCGATGTTGGTGGTGACGCGGTCGCCGGTCGGCACCTGCTCGACGACCGTGCCGTCGGGCGCGATCACCGAGATGCAGCCCGAGATCAGGGTTGCGACGCAGACATTTCCGTTCGCTTCGACCGCGAGCGAGTCGAACATCTGGTAGCCGCCGAGGCCAGCGATCGGCTTGCCGCGCTCGCCGCGATAGATCACGTCGCGCGGCTTGATAGTGCCGGGCTCGGACACCTCGTAGGCCCACAACCGGGCAGTCGGCGTCTCCGCGATGTAGACGGTCTTCTCGTCCGGCGAGAGACCGATGCCATTGGCCGGCAGGATGCCGTGCACGGCCTCGACGATCTCGCTCATGCCGGGCTTCAGGTAATAGAACGCGCCGACATCCATGTCGCGGGCGCGGCGCTTGCCGAGATCGGAGAACCACAGGCCGCCCTGTCTGTCGAACACCAGATCGTTCGGCCCGCGCAGCTCATGCTCGCCGCACTTCGTCACCACGGTCTCGACCTTGCCGGATTGCAGATCGACACGCTGGATCGAGCCGCCGAGATAATCCTCCGGCTGCGGACCCGGCATGATCATGTTCTTGGTCGGGATCCAGGAGAAGCCGCCGTTGTTGCAGACGTAGATCTTGCCGTCGGGACCGAGCGCGGCGCCGTTCGGGCCGCCCGGCACCTTGGCGACGATCTCCTTGCGCCCGTCGGGATAGACCCGGGTCAGCCGCTGGCCGCGGATTTCAACCAGCACGACCGAGCCGTCGGGCATGACGACAGGACCTTCGGGAAACTCGAGGTCGGTGGCGAGAACTCGGATATTGGCCATGGCATCCTCCCGGCTCTTTGGCTGCAGGCGGATTCCGAACGGTCCCGCACGCGCAACGTTGTTGTTCATCCTGTTATGGCAAACGGGGTTTGGCTTGCCAAGCAACCGGGGGTGCAAGGCTGCCCGGCGTTGAGGCGGGAAGCGCTGCAATGTCGCACGGTATCGTGCCGAACTGCCACGGTGTCATCACCCGCGAAAGCGGGTGATCCAGTATTCCAGAGGCAGCAGTGCTTGAGCCGAGAGGCCGCGGCGTACTGGATCGCCCGGTCGAGCCGGGCGATGACAGTTGAAGGTGGTGCCGCGCGATCGCGCTAGCTCAGCGTGCCCGCATGCACCCACCAACCAGGGTGAGCGGCGCGGAGCTGTTCGCCGGCGGCCTGGGCGTCGGCGTCGGTTCCGAACACGGCAAAGCAGGTGGCACCGGAGCCCGACATGCGCACCAGGCGCACGTCCCTCGTGTCACGCAGCGCCGACAACACGTCGCTGATGACGGGCTCGATCCGCGCGGCGGGAGCTTCGAGATCGTTGGTGCCGCGCGACAGCGCCGCAATCCAGTCGTCGACTGCGCGGCCAGCCTCCGGCCAAGAGGACGCCTGCATCATCACATCGGTGGCACCGATCAGGAGCTCGCCATGACGCAGGCCGAGCGCGTTGAAGACGTCCTTGGTCGCAACCGGCACGCGCGGATTGACCAGCACGCACGGCATTTTCGGCAAATCGAGCGGCAGCAGGCCCTCGCCGACGCCGGTCATGTCGCAGGCGCGCGAGGCGACGCAGACCGGCACGTCGGCGCCGGTCTGCAGCGCGACCTCCATGATCCTACTGTCGTCGAGCGCGAGCTCGTTGAGCCGCGCCAACAGCCGCAGCGCGGCTGCGGCATCGGCCGAGCCGCCGCCGATACCGGCCGCAACCGGCAGCACCTTCTCCAGCGTGAAGTGGCCGACCTCGAGGTCCACGACGCGCTCGCCGAGCAGCCGCGCGGCCTTGAGCACCAGATTGTCCGATGTATCGCCGCAGGCATCGGCCAGCGGTCCCGTCATCGAGAGCGACAGCTCGGGGCCCGGCTGCAGCGTGAGCCGATCGGCGCAATCGGCAAATGCGACGACGCTCTCCAGGTCGTGAAACCCATCGACGCGCCGTCCGACAACCCTGAGCGTCAGGTTGACCTTGGCACGCCCTTCTTCAATCAGCGCCGGCACGGCGACAAACCCCTAAAAAACAATGATCGTGAGCGATTAGCGTAAATCGCCTCACGATCCTATCCCTTTGTTTGGATGGAAATTCCGGGGGGTATACCGGATTAAGCGCCGCATCCGCCGCCGTCGTCCCTGCGAAAGCGGGGACCCATACTCCGCGGCGGATGTTGTTAACGGGATTCGTCGTCCGGGCAGTCCGCAACAATAATCATCGATGGTTATGAGTCCCTGCTTTTGGAGGGACGACACCGAGTTTGCCGCACCCGCGAGCCCTATCCGCCCTTGCCGTCGTCGTCCTTCTTCTTGTCGGCGGCGGCGGCGTTGGAGGTGTCATCCGGCAGGCCGTTGTCGATCTTGGCCTGGATCTTCGGCAGCTCTTCCGGCTCGGGCTTGAGGTCGCGGGCGTGCGCCCACTGGAACTTGGCTTCCAGGGTGCGGCCGACGCGCCAATAGGCATCGCCGAGATGGTCGTTGATGGTCGGATCTTCCGGCTTCAGATCAATCGCGCGCTCGAGGTTCTTCACCGCCTCCTCGTAATTGCCGATCCGGTAATAGGCCCAACCGAGCGAGTCGACGATGTAGCCGTCGTCAGGGCGCTGATCGACGGCACGCTTGATCATCTTCATGCCTTCGTCGAGGTTGATGCCCTGGTCGATCCAGGAATAGCCGAGATAGTTCAGCACATGCGGCTGCTCGGGCTGCAGCTCGAGCGCCTTGCGCATGTCCGCCTCGGCCTTGTTCCACTGCTTGGAACGCTCCTCGCAGATGCCGCGGTAGTAATAGGTGACCCAGGCATTCTTGTCGCCGTTACCGGCCGGCAGCGCATCGATCGCCTGCGAGTAGGTGGTGGCGCAGTCGCCGAACTTCTTGCGGCCGCGCTCGATGTTGCCGAGCGCCAGGATCGCCTCGACGTCCTTCGGCTGATCTGACGTGACCTCCTTGAGGATCTTGATCGCCTCGTCGCTGCGGTCGGCGGCGTCGAGATTGGTCGCGAGCTGGATCTGCGCGTTGCGCTTCAGCGGCGAGGACGCCGGCATCCGCTCATAGACCTTGATCGCCATCTGCGGCTTCTTCACCGATTCATAGAGATCGGCGAGCGACAGCAGCGCCAGCGGATGGTTCGGCTGCAGATAGAGCGCCAGCTGCAGATAGACCAGCGCGAGGTCCTCGCCGCCGCGGCGGGTCAGCGTCGCGCCGATGCCGTACAGCGCCTCGGCGGCGCCGGCCTGCGGTGAATCGATCAGCGGCGGCAGCTTCTTGCCGGCCTTGGTCTCCTTGATGCCTTCCAGCACCAGCGGATGACGCGGCAACTTCTTGTCGAACGCCTCGTACATCGCGGTCGCGGCGGCGGCATCCTTGTTGCGCGAGGTCCAGCGCGCATATTCGTCGACCGTGCGCAGCATCGAATCGTCGAGCTTGTAGACCTTCTCGAAGCGGGCGCCGGCGTCCTTCTCCTTGCCGGCCAGCTCGTAGATCATGCCGGCATGCAGGTCCTTGAAGATCGGATACCATTCGGGGCCGGTCAGCTTGTCGATCGAGGCGACCGCACCCTTGCTGTCGCCGGCGCCATAGGACGCCCAGGCCGACAGCAGCGTCGCCACCAGATCGGTGATCGGGCCGCGCAC
The DNA here is from genome assembly GCF_010811875.1 of Bradyrhizobium uaiense. Taxonomy (GTDB): domain Bacteria; phylum Pseudomonadota; class Alphaproteobacteria; order Rhizobiales; family Xanthobacteraceae; genus Bradyrhizobium; species Bradyrhizobium uaiense. Next base: position 2,898 of record NZ_VKHP01000332.1, on the reverse strand, counting down.
CGACTGGTTGATGTTGGACTGCGCGGCGGCATACTTCTTCAGCTTGAGGTCGCGCACGCCGACGACGAGGCGCGCAACGCGGTTGGCCTTGTCTTGGGTCAGGATGCGGTCGGCGAGCTTGACCGCCTCCTCGATGTCGCCGTCGGCGAGCGAGGAGATGAAGGCGCGGTCGAGCAACTCGGAATTCTTCGGGTCGGTGCGCAGCGCGGAGCGGTAGAACGCCGCAGCCGAGGACGCATCGCGCTCGACGCTGGCGTGGCGGGCGGCGAGATAGCTACCCGCCGTGGTCAGCGACTTCAGGTCGGTCTTGGACGGGAATTGCGCGGCATTGTCGGTCGGATGGTCAGGCGTTTGCGCCGCGAGCTGCGCAGGCACGGCAAGCGCCGCGGCAGCAAGAAGGGCAATCGTCAGGCGGTTGAAACGGGTGGACAGCATCACGGTCGCCTTGCTCCAGGGATTTACGCCAAGATGGATTTTACGGCCAAGATCTTGCGATCAGTCTCAAAATGCGAACCCAAGCGGCGGCATCACGGCGAGCGACAATGCCGCTTTTGGCGGTTATCCGCAAGGATCGCCCAAAGGCAAGCCGTGACGAATCAATTGGCAGATTAGGCCTTTAGGCCCGCCGATCCAGCCAGCCCACCGCAAGACGCTCCCACTATGGCGGTATCGTGACCGGGCCCGGCATATTCGCGCGCGGACGCAAAAAGCGCCGGATACTGACGCCGCGGCCCCCTGTTCCGCGTCTCCAGATGTATACGACGGTGCAATCCGCCGCTTCCACATGACAGAGGCCACGCAAGGGGTACGACAGGTTGGCGGCGGCCTCACGCAAATGTGGTCGGCCGCCTTGACCTCACCCTGGCCTTACATCGCCTCGTAGTTCGGACCGCCGCCGCCCTCCGGAGGAACCCAGGTGATGTTGCCGTTGGGATCCTTCACGTCGCAGGTTTTGCAGTGGACGCAGTTCTGGGCGTTGATCTGGAAGCGCGGACCTGCGGATTCCTCGACCCATTCGTAAACGCCGGCCGGGCAATAGCGGTTGGAGGGACCCGCGAACACGTCGTGCTCCGAGGTCTTCTGCAGGTTCATGTCGGCGACCTTGAGATGGACCGGCTGGTCCTCCTCATGGTTGGTGTTGGACAGGAACACCGACGACAGCTTGTCGAACGAGATCTTGCCGTCCGGCTTCGGATAGGCGATCGGCTGATGCTGCTTGGATGGATCGAGCGTCTTGCGGTCCGGCTTGGCGTGCGACTGGGTGCCGAACAGCGAGAAGCCGAGCGTGTTGCACCACATGTCGAAGCCGGACAGCGCCATTCCGAGCAGATTGCCGAACTTCGACAGCAGCGGCTTGGCGTTGCGCACCTTGAACAGGTCCTTGCCGATCGCCGACGAGCGCCACGCATTCTCGTATTCGACGATTTCGTCATTGGCGCGTCCGGCGCCCAGCGCGGCAGCGACGTGCTCGGCGGCGAGCATGCCGGAGCCCATCGCGTTGTGGACGCCCTTGATGCGCGGCACGTTGACGAAGCCCGCCGCGCAGCCGATCAGCGCGCCGCCCGGGAAGGTCAGCCGCGGCACCGACTGGTAGCCGCCCTCGGTGATGGCACGCGCGCCATAGGCGAGCCGTTTGCCGCCCTCGAACACCTCGCGGATATCGGGATGCGTCTTCATCCGCTGGAATTCGTCGAACGGCGACAGATAGGGATCGTTGTAGTTCAGGTGAACGACGAAGCCGACCGCGACGCGGTTGTCGTCGTAATGATAGAGGAACGAGCCGCCGCCGGTCTTGTCGTTCAGCGGCCATCCGAGGGTGTGCTGTACCCAGCCCTTCTTGTGCTTCGCCGGATCGATCTGCCAGACTTCCTTCAGGCCGATGCCGAATTTCGGCGGCTCGGAGTTGGCGTCGAGCTTGAACTTGGCGATCAGTTGCTTGGACAGCGAGCCGCGCGCGCCCTCGGCGAACAGCGTGTACTTGCCGAGCAGCTCCATGCCGCGGGTATAGGAATCCTTGTGGCTGCCGTCCTTGGCGATGCCCATGTCGCCGGTGGCGATGCCGCGCACCGCGCCCTTGTCGTCATAGAGCACTTCGGCGGCGGCAAAGCCCGGATAGATCTCGACGCCGAGCGCTTCCGCCTTCGGCGCCAGCCAACGGCAGACATTGCCGAGCGAGCCGATATAGTTGTGATGATTGTGCATCAACGGCGGCATGATGAAGTTCGGGATGCGGAACCAGCCTTGCGACGTCGCCCAGTAGAAGCGGTCCTGCTTGACCTGCGTCTTCAGCGGACAGTCGGCATCCTCGCGCCAGTCGGGCACGAGCTTGTCGAGGCCGGCGGGATCGATCACCGCACCCGACAGAATGTGTGCGCCGACCTCGGAGCCCTTCTCCACCACGACGATCGAGAGCTCCGGATTGAGCTGCTTGAGCCGGATCGCGGCCGACAGGCCCGACGGGCCGGCGCCGACGATGACGACGTCGAATTCCATAGACTCGCGCGGGGGAAGGTCTTCAGCACTCATGATCTTTGATCTCAGCCCATTGAGAACGCTTCTAAGCTTTTCAAAAGTCGTTGTTTCCGATTTTTCGGGGAAGGACAACCACGGAATTGCGCCTCGATGGCTTTGCACCGTCCGGATACCGCAGAGAATAATCTTTTCCGAAAACCGCCCTCCACTTTTCCGGTCGATGCTCTAGATTGCGCCCATGATGGCCCTGCCGCCCGAGCCCACCCCTACACTGCAGCAATTGCTCGCCTTTTACCTCGAGGCCGGGTGGAAGGTGGCGACCGCACGGATCGTGCGCGTGCCGGTGTCGTAGTCGATCCATTTGCCGCGCGTGCGCATGATGCCCTCGCGCGTGCCGAGCAGCGCCTGGGTCGAGGGATTGCCGAG
>NZ_VKHP01000331.1 GCF_010811875.1 Bradyrhizobium uaiense | reverse complement strand
CGGCGAGCTGCGCGCCGGGGTCATCACCTACCGCAACGTGATCCGCGAACACATGCTCTCGGAAACGCTCGAGGAGAAGCTGGCCGCGGAAAAGACGCTCGCCAGTGTCGTCGAGATGAACACCAAGGCTCGCGCCAAGTACGAGCCGATGATTGCCAACTCGGAGGAGCGGGTGCTGTACCAGCAGTGGTCCGACACCTGGGACAAGTACCGCAAGGGCACCGAAGAGGTGATGGCGATCTCGCGCAAGGAAGTCGGCAAGCTTCCGCATGAAGCGCACGAGCTCAACACCAAGGTCGTCAACAAGATCGGTCTCGAGGCGGACGAGATCCTGAACAAGGACATCGAGCTCAACAACGTCGGTGCCGGCAAGGCCGCGCAGGAAGCCGCCAGCAATTACGGCTCGGCGCTGATGATGGTGGCCGCGATCCTCGGCATTGCGATCCTGATCAGTGTCGGCGTCAGCCTCTACACGGTTCGCGACATTTCGGCCGGCATCGCCTCGATCGTGAGCCCGATGCAGGCGCTCGGCCGCGGCGACCTGACCGCGCAGGTGCCGCACCAGGGCGAGAAGACCGAGATCGGCGCCATGGCCGATGCGCTGCAAGTGTTCAAGGAAGCCCTGGTCGCCAAGAGGGCGGCTGATGAAGCCGCGGCGGCCGACGCCGAGGCCAAGATCGAGCGCGGCCGCCGGGTCGATACCATCACCCGCAATTTCGAGCAGATGATCGGCGAGATCGTGCAGACCGTGTCGTCGGCCTCGACGCAGCTCGAAGCGTCCGCCAGCACGCTGTCGTCGACCGCCCGGCGTTCGCAGGAACTCACCACTTCGGTTGCTGCGGCGTCCGAAGAGGCCTCGACCAACGTCCAGTCGGTGGCGTCGGCGACCGAGGAGCTGTCGTCGTCGGTGACCGAGATCAGCCGTCAGGTGCAGGAGTCGGCGCGGATGGCCGGCGACGCCGTCGGCCAGGCGCGCACCACCAACGATCGCGTCAGCGAGCTGTCGAAGGCGGCCGCGCGCATCGGCGACGTCGTCGAACTGATCAACACGATTGCCGGCCAGACCAATCTGCTGGCGCTGAACGCCACCATCGAGGCGGCGCGCGCCGGTGAAGCCGGCCGCGGCTTCGCGGTCGTGGCTTCCGAGGTGAAGGCGCTTGCCGAGCAGACCGCCAAGGCGACCGGCGAGATCGGCCAGCAGATCGCCGGCATCCAGACCGCGACCCAGGAGTCGGTCGGTGCGATCAAGGAGATCTCGTCGACCATCGAGAAGCTGTCGGAGATCTCGTCCACCATTGCCGCCGCGGTCGAAGAGCAGGGCGCTGCGACGCAGGAGATTTCCCGCAACGTGCAGCAGGCGGCGCAGGGCACCCAGCAGGTCTCGGCCAACATCACGGACGTGCAGCACGGCGCCAACGAAACCGGCTCGGCTTCGAGCCAGGTGCTGTCGGCAGCACAATCGCTCTCGGGTGACAGCAACCGCCTCAAGCTCGAAGTCGGCAAGTTCCTCGAGGCCGTCCGCGCGGCCTGACGCCGGCCGAATCTCCGACCATCGAACAATGCCCGGTCGACAGACCGGGCATTTTTTTGCGTGGATGCCGCATTCACGCTCAGCAATTCAACGGAAGGAAATATCCCGAAACGTGCAGCAGGCGGCGCAGGGCACCCAGCAGGTCTCGGCCAACATCACCGACGTGCAGCACGGCGCCAACGAGACCGGCTCGGCTTCGACCCAGGTGCTGTCGGCGGCGCAGTCGCTCTCGGGCGGCAGCAGCCGCCTCAAGCTCGAGGTCGGCAAGTTCCTCAACGCCGCTCGCGCCGCCTGATCCGGCGCCATCAGGCGGGCCGGGCTGCCGGGATGGTTCTCAGGGCAACCAATCCCCGCGTGGTGGGCCGGCCGGCTCACCACGCTTTGCATTTTCGCAGGGCAGCGATGCGTTAGCCTTCTGGCGGCGGAAACGGCGTACTCGGCCAGCCCGGTTTCGGAGCAGGGCCGTCTCTTTTGACGACAACATGAGCGCGATCGGCGGCGCTGCGTCCGACACGGTTGATCGAAGCGCGCCGCTTCACCGCGCTATGCCAAGGAAGTGAAGGCTGTCGGGGCTCCGCAGGTTGGCGTTTTGCCCGGCATCGGGTAAATCGGCCGCTGCGGAACGGCTTTTGCAATGTCGATTCCTCTGCCTGGGCAGGCTTCATTTCGGGAATGTTGGTTTTATGATCGCACTGGTTCGTATCGCGCTGAGCCGGCCATATACTTTTGTCGTGCTCGCGATCCTGCTGCTGATCATCGGACCGCTGGCGGCATTGCGCACGCCGACCGACATCTTTCCTGAAATCCGCATCCCGGTGATCGGCGTGGCCTGGCAATACACCGGCCTGCCGCCGGACCAGATGTCCGGGCGTATCACGACGCCGTTCGAGCGCACGCTGACCACGACGGTCAACGACATCGAGCACATCGTCGCCAATTCCTATAACGGCTTCGGCATCGTCAAGATCTTCTTCCAGCCCAACGTCGACATCCGCACCGCCAACGCGCAGGTCACCGCGATCTCGCAGACCCTGCTCAAGCAGTTGCCGCCGGGATCGACGCCGCCGCTGATCCTGAACTACAGCGCCTCGACCGTGCCGATCATCCAGGTCGCGCTGTCCGGCGACGGCCTGACCGAGCAGAACCTCGCCGATATCGGCATCAACCAGTTGCGCACGCCGCTGGTCACGGTGCCCGGCGTCGCAATCCCGTATCCGTTCGGCGGCAAGCAGCGCCAGGTCCAGATCGACCTCAATTCGACGGCGCTGCAGGCGCGGGGGCTGTCGGGGCAGGACGTCGCCAACGCGCTCGCCGCGCAGAACCTGATCACGCCGGTCGGCACCCAGAAGATCGGCAGCTTCGAATACACCATCAATCTCAACAACTCGCCGCTCAAGATGGAAGAGCTCGGCGACCTGCCGATCAAGCAGGTCAACGGCGCGATGGTCTATGTGCGCGACGTCGCCACCGTGCGCGACGGAAACCCGCCGCAGACCAACATCGTCCATGTCGACGGCAATCGCTCGGTGTTGATGATGGTGCTGAAGGCCGGCGCGATCTCGACGCTCGATATCATCGCGGGCATCAAGCAGAAGGTGATCGAGGTCAAGGACCAGCTGCCGGACGCGCTGAAGATCGGCTTCATCGGCGACCAGTCGGTGTTCGTCCGCGGCGCGATCACCGGCGTCGCCGTCGAGGGCGTGATCGCGGCGCTCTTGACCAGCGTCATGATCCTGCTGTTCCTCGGCAGCTGGCGCTCCACCGTCATCATCGCGGTGTCGATCCCGCTGTCGGTGCTCGGCGCCATCATCATGCTGTCGGCGATCGGCGAGACGCTGAACATCATGACGCTCGGCGGCCTTGCGCTCGCGGTCGGCATCCTGGTCGACGACGCCACGGTGACGATCGAGAACATCAACTACCATCTGGAGCAGGGCAAGCCGGTCGAGCAGTCGATCCTCGACGGCGCCAACCAGATCGTGACGCCTGCCTTCGTCTCGCTGCTCTGTATCTGCATCGTGTTCGTGCCGATGTTCTTCCTGACCGGCGTCGCGCGCTTCCTGTTCGTGCCGATGGCTGAAGCTGTCATGTTCGCGATGATCTGGTCGTTCATCCTGTCGCGCACCCTGGTGCCGACGATGGCGAAATATCTGTTGCAGCCGCATGTGCATCACGAGGGTGGGCCGCCGAAATCGCGCAATCCCCTGGTCTGGTTCCAGCGCGGCTTCGAGGCGGGCTTCGAGCGCGTCCGCGGCGGCTATCGCGGCCTGCTCGAGATGGCGCTCGGCCATCGCAAGGTGTTCGTCGCCGGCTTCCTCGCGGTGGTGGCGACGTCGTTCCTGCTGGTGCCGTTCCTCGGCCGCAATTTCTTTCCTGCGGTCGACGCCGGCAACATCCTGATGCATGTCCGCACCCAGGTCGGCACCCGCGTCGAGGAAACCGCTAACCAGATGGCCGACGTCCAGAAGGCGGTCCGCAAGCTGATCCCCGGCGAGATCGAGACCATGACCGACAACATCGGCATGCCGATCTCCAGCATCAACATGACCTACAACAACACCGGCGTGATCGGTCCGCAGGACGCCGACATCCAGATCAGGCTGAAGGACGGCCACAAGCCGACCGCAGAGCATGTGCGCACGCTGCGCGAGCAGCTGCCGCGGCTGTTTCCGGGCACCAGCTTCTCGTTCCTGCCGGCCGACATCGTCAGCCAGATTCTGAACTTCGGCGCGCCGGCGCCGATCGACCTGCAGATCCGCGGCGCCAATATCGAGGCCAACTTCGCCTATGCCAACAGGCTGCTGGCCAAGATCAAGCGCATCCCCGGCATCGCCGACGCGCGGATCCAGCAATCGCCGAACAACCCGACCTTCAACATCGACGTCGACCGCACCCGCGCGCAATATGTCGGCCTGACCGAGCGCGACGTCACCAACTCGCTGGTCGTCAACCTCGCAGGCTCCTCGCAGGTCGCGCCGACCTACTACCTCAATCCCGATAACGGCGTGTCCTATTCGATCGTGATGCAGACGCCGCAGTACCAGATCGACTCGCTGAGCGCGCTGCAGACCCTGCCGATCACCGCGACCGGCAACACACAGGCGCCGATCCTCGGCGGCATCGCCGACATCAAGCGCGCGACCTCGAGCGCGGTGGTGTCGCAATACGACATCCAGTCGCTGGTGCAGATCTACGCCACGACGCAAGGGCGCGATCTCGGCGGCGTGGCGACCGACGTGCGCCAGCTGATCGCAGACACCGCCAAGGAAGTGCCGAAGGGCTCGTCCGTGGTGCTGCTCGGCCAGGTGCAGACCATGAACTCGGCCTTCACCGGTCTGCTGTTCGGCCTGCTCGGCGCGGTCGTGCTGATCTACTTCCTGATCGTGGTGAACTTCCAGTCCTGGTCGGATCCGTTCGTCATCATCACGGCGCTGCCCGCAGCACTTGCCGGCATCGTCTGGATGCTGTTCACGACCCAGACCACGCTGTCGGTGCCGGCGCTGACTGGGGCCATCATGTGCATGGGCGTCGCAACCGCCAACAGCGTGCTGGTGATCAGTTTCGCCCGCGAACGCTATGAGGAGCTCGGCGATCCCGTCGCTGCGGCGCTGGAGGCCGGCTTCGTCCGGTTCCGCCCGGTGCTGATGACGGCGCTCGCGATGATCATCGGCATGGCGCCGATGGCGCTGGGGCTGGGCGAGGGCGGCGAGCAAAACGCTCCGCTCGGTCGGGCCGTGATCGGCGGCCTGATCTTCGCCACAACGGCGACGCTGATGTTTGTTCCCGTGGTATTCAGTATGGTACACAAGAAGCAAGGCGCCAAAGCCGCCGCCTCATCGGAGATTCCGCATGCAGCCCACTGAACAGCGCCCACCGGTGTCCAGCCGGAGATTGGGCATATTCGGCGTGGTTGCACTGGTCGGCGCAGGACTGATTGTCGGCACCGGCATCCGCGCCCGTGAGGAGCAGGACAACAGGCTGAAGGAATGGACCGACGACCAAGCCGTTCCGACCGTCGCAGTGGCGCTGCCTAACGCCAAGGCGTTGAGCCCTACGATCGATCTGCCCGGCCGGCTCGAGGCGTACTCCCGCGCGCCGATCTTCGCCCGCGTGTCCGGCTATCTCAAGACCTGGGACGCCGATATCGGCGCTCGCGTCAAGGCCGGCCAGGTGATCGCCGAGATCGAGGCGCCCGACCTCGACCAGCAATTGCTGCAGGCGCGTGCCGATCTCGCCAGCGCCCAGGCCTCAGCCAAGCTCTCGGAGGCCACGCTGAGCCGGCGCAAGACGCTGGTTGCCTCGAACTTCGTGTCCGCGCAGGAGATCGACGAGCGCACCGCCGACCTCTCCAACAAGAACGGTGCGGTCAAGGCCGGTCAGGCCAATGTCGAGCGGCTGGAAGCGCTCGCCGGTTACAAGAAGATCACAGCGCCGTTCGATGGCGTGGTGACCTCGCGCGACACCGACGTCGGCGCGCTGATCAACGCCGGCGGCGGCTCGGGCCCGGCAATGTTCACGGTCTCCGACATCACCAAGCTGCGCGTCTATGTCAACGTGCCGCAGAACTACGTTCCGGCGATCAAGATCGGCGCCAAGGCTACGCTGGTGCTGCCGGATTACCCGAACCGTACTTTCCAGGCGACGGTGGAAGCCTCTTCGCAGGCGGTCGACGTCGCCTCCGGCACCACGCGGATGCAGCTCGGGCTCGACAATTCCTCCGGCGAATTGATGCCGGGGAGTTATGCCAGCGTGAAGCTGAACTTGCAGCGCGAGTCCACGCCGCTCAGCATTCCCGCCAGCGCGCTGATCTTCAACAGCAGCGGCCTGCGGGTCGCGACCGTCGGCCCTGACGACAAGGTGCTGTTCAAGACCGTGAAGATCGGCCGCGACCTCGGCAAGGAGATCGAGATCGCCTCGGGCCTTGCTCCCGACGACCGCATCATCACCGCCCCGCCGGATGGCCTCGCCGACGGCGATCATGTCCGCGTCACCGGCGCCGGCGCCAAGGGCAAGCCGACGACGGCGTCCGAGAAGCAGGATGTGAAGGGGTAGGGCGCAAGGCGCCTTCGCCTCTTACCTCGCCCCGCTTGCGGGGAGAGGTCGGATCGCATCATCAGATGCGATCCGAGTGAGGGGGTACGGGTCCAGCCACTTGCACCACCTGGCGGAGGAAGCCCCTCACCCCAGCCCTCTCCCCGCAAGGGCGGGGCGAGGGAGCTTAGAGACCTATCCCACCCGCCATTCCAGCATGCCATCGTCAGCGGTGACGATGTTGCCGGTGCTGCCGACCGGCGTGCGATCCATATTCTGCAGATACGCCAGCGTCGCGGTATCGCTCGGCGGAATCCGGCCGAGGGTGCGGCGGCCGTCCTCGGTGCGCAGCATGGTGACGCCGTGCTCGACCTCGCCATTGGCGCGATAGATCACGGTGAAGGCCTCGACCTTGCCTTTGCCCGCGGCCTCGGCGGTGAAGTCGGGCACATCGCGCCTGTTGCGGTCGGCCTCGGCCTGCACGCTGGTGTCCTGCTTGAGCGCGGCCTGCGGCGCGGCGCGCGACAGCACGAGGCCGTGATGCTTGGTGACGAAGCCGCCCTGGCCATAGAGCAGGCCGAGCGTGCCGCCGCTTCGCAGCTTGCGCACCATCGCGCAGGCCGAATGCGTCATGTAGGTGTTGAGCGGCGCGCCGAAGAACGTCAGACCACCGGTCACGGTCGGCTGCACATCGCTGCCCAGGCCGAGCGTCCGGCGCGCCATCTTGGGCACGCAGGGGAAGCAGCTATAGAGTTCGATCGCGTCGAACTTCCTGCCGTCGCCGCCGACGAGATCCATCACTGCCTTCAGCACCGCGGTCTGCGCGTGGCTCTCGACGAACTGGTCGCGGGTCAGATAGTCGCGCGGTTCTTCCGCGGAGGCGCCGCCGAGCGGGTAAATCAGTTTCTCCTCCGGTACGCCGGCGGCGCGCGCCTTGGCAAGGCTGGTCAGGATCAGCGCGCTACCCATGTTGACCGTCGGGTTCGCCACCATCAGCTTTGTGTATGGCCAGGCGATCATCCGGTTGTCGGGCGTCGCGGTGGTGATCTCGTCGCCGGTGAAGCGCTTCTTCAGCCACGAGTTCGGATTGTCCGCGGCAACGCGTGCGTAGGTCGACCACAGGTCGCCGGATTCCTTCAGCGCCTCGCGTGGGGTCTGGCCCCAATGCGCCGAGGTCGCGGACTCATAGAGCGGATAGACCGTGATCGGCCTGAATACGCCAAGCGTCACGGCCATCGGCTTCTGGAACGCAGCGCCGCGCTTCGGCTCCTCCACGTCATGCGCGAACGGCGTCCACGGCAATTCGACGCCGGCGCGCTGCGCCTTGGTGGCGGTCGACTGCGCCTCCGCGCCGCAGACCGCGGCGACGCTGCATTCGCCGCGCGCAATGCGCTGCGCGGCCTCGTGCAGATAGCGGATCGGGCTCTCGCCGCCGACTGGGCCATAATAGAGATGCGTAGGCTGAATGCCGAGCCGTGCGGCGAGCTGCTTCTCGGGATCGCGATAGCGCCAGCTCAGGAAATTGACGACGTCGAGCGACTGCACGTCGGAGAGCAGGTTTGCGCCGCTGTCCGCCTCGGCGCGCTTCAGCGCCTGTTCCAGCAGAGTGAGCGGCTCGAGGCCGGCGGCGATGTCCTTGGGACGATCGACGACCTCGCCGACGCCGACGATGACGGGAATGCGGTCTTCGGGGATGCTGTTCGACATTTTGTTCTAGCTTTACTTTCTCGATTTTATCACGCCGTCGCCCTTCGAGGCCTCCGCTGCGCTACGGCGCCTCAGGGTGACGGCTACGGGGACGGCGTCATCCTGAGGTGCGAGCCTTGCGGCGCGTCAGCGCCGCTGGGCGAGCCTCGAAGGATGGGCCAAGTATTCGATCACTCCGCCACCAGCGCGTTCATGTGCTCGACGGCCTCGACGAAATCTTCCTTGAACTCCTGCACCACGGCGCCCGCGGACTTCACGCTGTCGACCAGGCCGACGCCCTGGCCGACGAAGTAGCTGACGAGATCGCGCGCCTTCTCGTTGCCGGCGGCAGCGGCGCGGTCGATGGCGTTGAAGGCGTCGCGGCTGATGATGCTTTGCAGCGGCATCGGCAGCGCGCCGAACAGCGCCGCCAGCGTCGTCATCATGATCGGACGGAAGCGCAACAGGCAGGCCTGCACGATGGCGTCATAGGACGACATGCCCTTGTGGCGCTCGGCCTCCAGCGCGAAGTCG
>NZ_VKHP01000032.1 GCF_010811875.1 Bradyrhizobium uaiense | reverse complement strand
CAAATTCGATCGCGACGATGCGACGGCGGCTCGAACATGGGCTGGTCCGAATGCTGTCGAGATGTCCTTGTTGTGCGATCAAGTTCGACCACTACACAGATCATCGTTTGTGACGCAGTAAGACTAGGCTGCGAAGCGTTTTCCGATCGAGATCCGAACTCACTGGCGGCGTTAGGCGGATAGAGTGGGGTGTTCTGCCGGGTCATCCCCGCGGGCACAAATAGCGCCGTGTAATGGTCAGTGTCGATCACCAAGCTGGTCTGTCGGCTGTCCTCGCTCGGCAGGACGCTGCTCCTGCCCAGTGCAGCAGTTTGTTCGTGCCCGCTTTGCTGCATTGTCGACTGCCTCTCCAATTCGTGGAGGGGAGCATGCCTCAGCACGCCAGCGCCTGTATTGAGGTCCTTTGGGTTGACGGGGACTGCTGGCTGGGCGGGTTGATCATCCAGCAATCGGCGAACTTTCACAGGAGGGAAGTCCTCCGGATTAAACGGGAGGAAGGGCGGCTGAATGGGACGGTCATCTCGCTCTTTCTGAATTTCCCCGCGAAGCTCATTTTCCAGCCGCTCAAGTTCCGATGGATCGGTCGGCGACTCCTGGGCTTCATCATCGAACAGCAGCCAGAGCTCCTCGGGAACCCCATCTAATCTGGGCGACGGGTCAGCATGGCCGGCTGGCTCCTGAGAGGCGCCCGCACCGGAATCGTGCTCGGCATCCCGAACCCTTTTTAACGCCGGCACTAGATTTCTGTCTTGCGGGAACAACTTCCGAGCGAATTCTATACGCGCAGCATCATCTAGCCCGGATATCGTATGGCCCGCAACGTTAAGGGCTTTAGAAAATCTGCGAAAACTTGAATCATACAGAGCAACGCTGTTCGTGGCGAGTCCGCTGAGATCAAGCCGATCCAAGAGCTGCGCGTCGGCCGCTGAGGGGGCAATGGTCGGCCGTCCGGCGCGACAAGCGACATAGGCCGAATCAAGATACGCACCAAGAGCGTTCAACCCAGCCAACATAGTCTTTCCGACGGGAAAGTTGGAAAAGTAAGTGTTGACGTGATCGACCAGGGACTGATGGTCCCCTAAATCAGTCGTTTGGCCACGAGCGCGGAGGTCATTCACGAGTTGGCGAAGTGCAGAAGTATAATTGGCAGCTGTTTTTGGACGGAGATTCGTCTGAGCCGCCCATTGAGCAATCGCTTTATCGATAAGGTCTTGTTCTTCTTCAGACAAATGTGGATAGCGACTACGGGCCGGATTGAGATGCGCACCAAGGGCGTTCAACCCAATCAACATAGTGCTTCGGGTGCTGGGATTGGAAAAGTAGGTGTTGACGTGATCGATCAGGGATTGGTGGTCCTTTAAACTAGTCGTTTGGCCACGAGCGCGGAGATCATTGACGAGCTTTCGAAGTGCTTGAATATAAGTAGAAGCCGAGGATGGACTTAGATTCCTCTGAGCCGCCCGTTGAGCAATCGCTTTATCGATAAGGTCCCGGTCATCTTCAGACAAATGCGGATAGTAATCGCGATTAGCCCGCTTAGGGGCGGCGGGAGCGGCCTGACCTGCCTCCGCCAATTGCTGCTCAAAGCCTTCTTGCCCGGCCTGGCCCGCCCGTGGCTCACTCGAGACTTCGTGATGCACCTGCGACCAAGCTGTTACGTTGAATGGGACAAAGTTCTGCTGGTCCACGCTAGCCTCACGTCCAAGATCACCTGAGTAGACCTCTAGTCGCGTGAGCTTTCGAGAAGCTGACGAGGCCACGTAGAGCCGCGGCAGGATGGAGCAATGATCAGAACCTGTGGCTGGCCATCGGCGGGTGACGTGAAGCGGCCGCACCTTCCGAACAAGATCTGCAATCCGTCACTCCGATCAGGTCGGCGTTGGAGCGACGGCTCGGGAAGATACGCCCATGCTCAAGGTGGTCCATGACGCCGAGGAGTCCAACGAGCCGGCCGGTGGGTCGCTACTCGATCAGATCATCGGCGATGGCGCCCGGCAGATACTTGCGGCCGCGTTGCAGGCTGAGGTGGCTACTTCGAAGAGCGTTGTAGCCTTCCTCTCAGCTTGCCGAGGGCGATGAGTTCCGCTGTACACGATCCTCGGTGCATGACCGGCGTTTCCGCTTACCCCAAAAGGCGCAATCCAGCAAAGACACATCAGACCAACGGTCTCCAACGTGCTCGAAGACGGCATCATCGTCGAATTGGTATACAGGCCCGATCTCTGGCGGTGAGGGCAAAGCCAAATGGCCGAACTCCTATACTAGGCGCAACGGCTTGAAGCGCACGTGGCGTCAGGTTGTACTATCAGTGTGGACCCAGATCCGTCATTACAACGAGTAAAACTTTTTCAATCCTCGAATGGAGTTTCGCATGAACTCGTCAGACCACCGCGTCGGGCAGCTAGGCGAGGGGGCGACTTCGTTCATGTATCGGCATCACGAATGGCTTACGTCGAAAGACCCAGGTTTGTTCCAGCGACAGGTACGTTCATGGTTCGACAGATCGGACCTGCGCGTCTTTCCACGGCCGGTCGTGCTCCTGCAAATTTGCGGCGGCATCTTCGCACACGTGTACTTTGGCGCGCGTGTGGCCACCCATGGGGTAGGAGCTATGATTGTAGGGTCTTGTGGTCGACGGGGCGGGCGCTGGTCAGGTGGTTGGCGGGAAGACGGCCAGACCTGAACCTTAGCAACCTCGTCATTGATCGGCAGGCACTGCAAACCCGTCTCAGGGGGGGGATCGTATAGCTGAGGGACGTGCCCGACAACTTGGCACGTCTCGAATCGGCTTCGATTTCATCGAGCCCGGCTGCCGTATACGGCCTTCGGTCTGCTCACGTACGCATCATAGCAGGCTGCCGACTTTTCGTAAGGTTCGGCATAGGCTTCGATCATCGCCCAATTAGTGAACTCCGTCGCTTATGACGAGGCGAGCGCGCGCTCGACCGATTGCCCGCGCGCAAACTGCCCCGGTGGTCTGAACCTTGCCAAGACATTGTCCGCTGTCTCACCAGCGAGACCCGAAATTAACTCGATTATCTTCTCCCGACTCCGGATACCGAGCAACGGCCGTGGCTCCGAGTAGAAAATCGAAGAACGCGCTTCCAATCTTTGCGTTGACCGCAGCTGCCGGGAAGAGCAGCTCGGCATGCGCCGCGTATTTTGGATCGCCGAGAAGCAGTCGGGTAACTTCCGTTGCCGCCTCAGCGCGATTATCCCAGTGCCGCTTGAATTGATCCTGCAGCCATTCATAGGTGACGTTGTCCTTGTACTCTTTGAGCGCTCGGATCAGCAGTACGGATTGGACAACAGCATTTTGCGCACCCTGACCGCCGAGCGGATCAAAGGAGACTGCGGCATCCCCGATTGCTGCAATAGCGTGTCCATTTCTGGTGCGGGCGACGGCGCGTCGAACCATCGGCGGGACTGCGCGGAGAAGCCAAGAGTGCGGATCCTCGTGCAGGGGCGTCAACTAGTCGATCACCTCAGAATCTTCCGGGAAATAGGTCGCGAACAGCTTCAGCACAGCGTCACGCGCGCTCTGGGTATCGCTCACAGTATTGAAGATGTCGATCCACGGGCTGCCGGGCTTGGCGAACCCAATGAACGCCCGCGTCGCGCCGAGATCCTTGTGCAGATAAGGACCGAAGAACGTCTCGCCGAAATCGGCATGAATGTTGAACTAGTTGTGCCTGGCGCCGTCCGAGCTACGATAGGCAAACTGCTGATCGGCGCGATCCAGCTCCTTGAATGTTGCGAGCAGCAGGTGCCGCTGCGGTTCGGTATAGACAGTGCGATCCGGATCAACCGGGAACAGGGACGACAAGCCGCCCTTTCCTGTCGCCACGAGGGTGAGGTCGGCGTCCTGCGCAATCGCATCCAGATCTTCCGGCGTGACTGGGCGCACGACAAATTTTCCGCTTCGCGCCAGGAAACGACCGAGGCGATCGCCGGCACGGAGTCGCGTATCAACCGCCTGCGCCCGATAGTTGAAGGGACGGTCGAACTCGATAACGGGAGTTCGAGCCTCGCCGATGCCGGAGAATATCCGAACGCTCATGCCGGTGCTGGTCCCGATCTCATAGAGATTCTCGATGACTTCGGCATTGTATTCGAGGGATTTGCCAAAATGGACAGCCGTCCCCGTGGGAGGCGCATCGTTGCGTAGCGACGCGCGGTCACGGTCGCTGTGAATGGTGACATCAAATCCCGCGTTGACCTGCTCCAATGATCGCGACTTTGCGGTTGGTATTGGACACGTGGTTCTCCTGAAGGAAAGATTCTCGGCGCCGAAGGCGGTATCTCGACGTGCGTCATCGTCTCGACGCGCGAACCTCGCGAGAAGGCGGGGTGCTAGTTACCCTGTTGTCGTGTGGAACGAACGCCCGCACTCCAGGCATATGGAAGCGCTGCGCCATTTAGCTCGTACGCTCCGATTGAGCGGAGCTTGAAGATCGCGGGGTTGTGGGAAGCGATGGTGCGTGCGTTGCGCCAGTGCCGATCAATGGCGAGCTTCTCCGAGCTCAGGGAGGCGCCGCCTACTTCGAACAGCGTCGTAACGGCGTCCAGCACGAGCTTGACGACGGTCACCTGCGCCTGTGCCGCCGCAAGTTCTGAGGCATCGAGCTGTTGAGGGTCCTGGTGACGGCCATCAAGCGTTCGCGCTAGCTCGTCAACCGCGGCAAGGACCGTTGCCCGCGCGGCAAAAGCGGCGCTGAAGAGCTGACCGATGACCTGCTGCACCAGAGGGTCGTTGCGCGGCACGTCGGCGACGGCATGGGTGAACGTGCGCGTTCGTGCCTTGATCCAGTCGCTGGTATCCGCCGCGGCGCGCTTCGCAATCCCTGCGAGCGTGGCGAGCAGGATCAGTTGGACGTGGGCCGTTCCAAACACCCGGCCTTCCGTTCCATAGCCGGGGCCGATGATCCGGTCGTGGGTGACCGTGACATTCTTGAACTCTGCGGTGCCACTTGCCGTGAGCCGCTGGCCGAAGCCGTCCCAGTCGTCCGCAACGCTGACTCCGGGCTGGCTGGCGTCGACGAGGACGGTCACTCGCTTGCCGTCCTGGTCGGCCGCGACAAGCAGGTGATCGGCATAAAGTGTGCCGGTCGTGTAATACTTCACCCCGTTGAGCCGTAGCAGAGTTCCCTCCGACGTGACGGCGGTCCGATAGCGATCGACCGCGCCTAGGCCCGGCTCGGTCACGGCGACACCAACAAGCGCGCCGTTCGCGATGGCGCCGAGCCATCGTGCCTTGACCGCGTAATCCTTGTTTAGCTGCAAGTCCTCGACTAGGTTGAAGTGCGCCCGCAGCGCCTGCGGCAGGTTGGAATCCGCGGCCGCGAGTTCGATCAGCAGCTCGAACGTCTGGTGGAGCGTCGCGCCGAGCCCTCCGAAATCGGTCGGCACACGCAGGGCGCCGAAGCCGGCCTCCTTCAACAGTCGGATCTCTTCGATCGGCAGCGTGCGGTTCCGTTCGCGCGCCACGGCGCCTGCCGCGATCGTCTCAAAGATTGGCGCGAAACGCTTGTGGAGGGCGTCGTCGCTGATGCTGAGTATGCCGGGATGAATCGTCATCGTGCTGCGTCCGCTCGCTCCGTGTGTCCATGCAGGGATAGAGTCTTATTCGCTTCGAATAATAGCGGGCTCTCTCGCGAGGGCCAGACTGTATTTGTGTTTGAATGAAACACGATTATTTGGCGCGAGCCGTTGGTCGAAGAAAAATCTGCTGCGCGATCTGTCGGCCGAAATTCTCAGGCGTGAAGCGAGGCTCGCGGAAGAAGACTGCGATGCTCGCGGTTGCATCCAACGCGAAAGAAGTCTTCTCCGTGACGCGCAGTCGGCGGATCAGATCGTGTCGAAGTGCGATCGAATAGAGACGAGTTGTTATCGCGAACCGCATCCGGCGTGCTGCACCGACGTGAGTTTGCGACAGTGCACTGGAACATGACGGGGCGAGTTTTTCATCTCGCAGGCAGATGCGACGAAAGATGCATTTCGAAAATGATCGATAAACGCGATGGACGATTGATCGCGTCTTGTGGCGAGATGTCGCGCGAATGAACCAACAGCGTCGCGCTGAGCGACGCGACGGAGATGTGTGAATGGCAAGACAGATCAGGTTTAATGCGTTCGACATGAATTGTGTCGGCCATCAGTCTCCTGGTGTCTGGGCGCATCCGCGAGATCGCTCACACAAGTACAAGGATCTCGACTATTGGCAGGATCTCGGGCGAACGCTCGAGCGCGGGGTCTTTGACGGCATCTTCATCGCCGACGTGATCGGTTATTATGACGTCTACAAGAACTCCCTGTTCCATGCGCTCGAGCAAGCAGCGCAGATTCCCGTGAACGATCCCTTGCAGCTGGTCGCGCCCATCGCACTCGCCACCGAACATCTCGGCATCGGCATCACGGCATCGACGTCATTTGAGCATCCCTACACGTTCGCCCGCAGGCTTGCGACTGCGGATCATCACAGCAAGGGCCGCGTAGGCTGGAACATCGTGACCTCGTATCTGGAGAGCGGGGCGAAGAATATCGGCCAGGGCGGGCTGCGCCGTCATGACAACCGATACGAGGTGGCGGCCGAATATGCCGAGGTGCTTTACAAGTTGCTCGAGGGGAGCTGGGAGGAGGGCGCAGTCCTGCGCGATGCCGGGAGGCGGATATTCACTGATCCTTCGAAGGTTCACGAGATCGCGCACAAGGGACGATACTTTGACGTGCCGGGCTATCATCTCTGTGAGCCGTCGCCACAGCGGACGCCGGTGCTGTATCAGGCCGGTGCGTCCGGTGCCGGCAAGGCCTTTGCAGCCGGCCATGCCGAATGCGTGTTTGTCGCCGCCCCGATCAAGTCGGCCCTGAAATCCTACGTCGCCGACGTGCGGCGGCTAGCGGCTGCAGCCGGTCGCGATCCCCGCAAGGTCCTGACCTACAATCTGGTCACGGTGATCGTCGATGAAACTGACGCCAAGGCCGAGGCAAAGTTCAGGGAATATCAGCAATACGCCTCCTATGACGGCGCGCTGGTGTTCATGTCCGGCTGGAGCGGCATCGACTTCGGACAATACGCGCCGACTGATCTGGTCAAGAAGGTCGAGACCAATGCGATCGTCTCCGTCGTCGACAATCTCGCCAGTGGCAGCAAGTCCTGGACCATCGGGGAGCTGGCGCGCTGGGGCGGCATTGGCGGGCTCGGCCCGGTGTTTGTCGGCTCGGCGTTGACGGTGGCCGATATCCTGCAGGAGTGGGTGGCGGAGACGGACGTCGACGGATTCAATCTCGCCTATGCGGTGACGCCGGAGACCTTCGAGGACGTCGTCAACCTGCTGGTTCCGGAGTTGCAGAAGCGCGGCGTCTATCCGACCAGCTATTGTCCTGGGACTCTGCGGGAGAAGCTGTTTGGAGGTGGCCCTTATCTGCCGTCGAGCCATCCGGCTGCGGCCTATCGCGACATTGAGGCGGTCAAGCGCCGCGAGCGCGAGGTGGCCGATGTCGCTCCGCGGCAGCCCGTCGAGGCGTAATTTGCAATGCCCGAGCCCATTCTGCAGTTGCGTGACGTATCGCTGTCGTTCAAGGGGATCAAAGCGCTCAATGCCCTCAGCTTCGATGTGGAACGAGGCGAGATCTGTGCGCTGATTGGTCCGAACGGGGCCGGGAAGAGCTCGCTGCTCAACATCATCAACGGGGTGTATCGGGCTGACAGCGGCAGCGTCGTCTTCAACGGTGAGCGTTTCGTCCGCATTCGCCCGGCGCAGGCCGCGCATTTGGGTGTTGGCCGTACCTTCCAGCACAATGCGCTGTTCCGTCATCTCAGCGTGCTCGACAATGTGCTGGCCGGACTGATCCGGCATTGCCGCGCGACCATGGTCGAGCACGCCTTCGGCGTCGGCCGCGACCGGCGCGAATCGCGCGAGTTCAATCGACGAGTCGATGAGATCGCGGCCTTTCTCGACCTGACCAACCATCGTGACAGGGTGGTCGCGACGCTTCCCTACGGTATCCAGAAACGGGTCGATCTTGCGCGTGCCCTGGTCGGTGGCCCGAGCCTGCTGCTGTTGGACGAGCCGATGGCCGGGATGAACCAGGACGAGAAGCAGGAGATGAGCCGCTTCATCCTGGAGACCAACGCGAGCCTCGGCACCACCATCGTGTTGATCGAGCACGACATGAGCGTCGTGATGGGGCTCTCACATCACGTGGTCGTGCTCGATTACGGCCGCAAGGTTGGCGATGGTTCTCCGGAGGACGTGCGCAGGAATCCGGACGTGATCGCCGCCTATCTGGGCACGGCGCATTGAGGTCCAGATGAGCTTCTTCGTCGAAACGCTGGTCGGCGGCCTGCTTGCGGGCGTCATGTATTCGCTTGTCGCGATCGGATTTGTGCTGGTGTTTAAGGCGTCCGGCGTTTTCAATTTTGCGCAGGGTTCGATGGTGCTGTGTGCGGCGCTGACCTTCGTGACCTTGCGCGACAAGGGCCTCGATTTCTGGCTGGCCGCGCTGATCACGCTTTCGGTGATGGTAGCCCTCGGGATCGCGGTGGAACGCGTCGTGCTGCGGCCGTTGGTCAACCGGCCGCAGATCACGCTGTTCATGGCGACGCTGGGTGTCTCCTTCGTGATCGAGGGCGTCGCGCAGATCGTGATGGGCGCGAGCGTGCACGAACTCGATCTCGGCATCGTCGATACCCCGATTGAGATCGGTGGAGTGCAGGTCAGCCAGTTCGACCTGGCGGCTGCGGGCACGGCCGGCATTCTGGTGGTCGCGCTTTCGATCTTCTTCAACAAGACGCGCGTTGGGATCGCGCTGCGTGCGATCGCCGACGATCCTCAGGCCGCACTCTCGATCGGGATCCGGCTCCAGACGCTGTGGCAGATCGTGTGGGGCGTTGCCGGCTTCGTCTCGCTGATTGCGGGCTTGCTGTGGGGCGCGCGCCAGGGCGTGCAGTTCGCGCTCACTCTCGTCGTGCTCAAGGCATTGCCGGTGCTCATCATCGGCGGATTCACCTCGATCGCCGGTGCGATCATCGGCGGGCTGATCGTCGGCGCGGGCGACAGCGTCGCTGAAATCTATCTCGGAAGCCTGCTGGGCGGCAGCGTGTCGACCTGGTTTGCCTATGTGCTCGCGGTCGCCTTCCTTCTGGTTCGTCCGGCTGGCCTGTTCGGCGAAGCGCCGATCGAAAGGATTTGATGCATGTCTGCGATCGGCACCGACGCGATCGAAGGGTTCGGCACGACAGGGAGCACCGCCCAGGGTACACGGGATCGACTGCGCGTGGGCTCGGCGGCGGTGCTGCTTGCCACACTGGTCAGTATTCCCCTGATGGCGAACGACTATTGGCTCAATGCCATCCTGATTCCGTTCCTGATCATGTCGCTGACCGCGTTGGGCTTGAACCTGCTGATGGGCTATGCCGGTCAGGCCTCACTCGGAACCGGCGGGTTCATGTCGGTCGGCGCGTATGCGACATACAATCTGCTACTGCGCCTGCCGGAGCTGCCGCTGCCAATCAGCCTGCTGCTCGGCGGCATCATCTCCGGGCTTGTGGGAGTCGTGGCCGGGCTGCCGAGCCTGCGGATCAAAGGCTTCTACCTCGTCGCATCGACGCTGGCGACGCAGTTTCTGCTCGAATGGTTGTTCAATCAGTATGGCTGGTTCTCGAACTATTCGACCTCAAGCTCGATCTCGGCGCCGCGGCTTGCGGTCTTCGGTCATGATCTCTCAAGCCCGACCGGCCGCTATTTCCTGACGTTGGCCACCGTCGTCGTCGTCACAGCCGTCGCGACGCGACTGGTTCGCAGTCAGACCGGCCGAACCTGGATGGCGATCCGCGACATGGATACCGCGGCCGCGGTGATCGGCATTCCGGTTTCCGCCGGAAAACTGAAGGCGTTCTTCGTGAGCTCCCTGGTGATCGGAATCGCAGGTGCGCTCTGGGCCTTTGCCTATCTTGGCACGGTCGATGCGCGCAGCTTCAACCTGGATCGTTCGTTCCAGGTGATGTTTGCGATTATCATCGGTGGCATGGGCAGCATCAGCGGTAACTATCTGGGCGCTGCCTTCATGATCCTGCTGCCGATCCTGCTCGATCACGTTGGGGGCGGATTGCTCGGAGGCGCGATCGACGCCGGACAACTCGAAAATCTTCAGAGGGCGTTGTTCGGTGCGCTGATGGTCTGGTTCCTGATCAAGGAGCCAAGAGGGCTAGCTGCGTTGCTGTCGCGGGCATGGACGCAGCTGGCCTCGTGCTTCGATCGCTAGCAGGCAGTCAAACCATCATGCGCGGGTGTGAGCCACAGCCGCGTCAAACTTGAATTCTGCATCAAATGGAGGGTAAAAAGATGTCTTTTCGGAAGCAGAAGCGGATCATGAGCAGGGCGATCGGCCTGACAGCCCTCGTTCTGTCGGCGGCCTTTGGCACCACAGTGTCGGCGGAAGATGCCAAAACACAATACTTCCCGCTCGCAACGTTTCGCGTCGGAGCCTATGCGTCCAGCGGCATTCCGGCTTGGGCCGGCGAGATTGATTATTTCCGCTACATCAACGAGGTCGAAGGCGGCATCAACGGCATCAAGCTGGTCTGGGACGAATGCGAGACCAACTGGGAAGTCGAGAAGGGCGTCGAATGCTATGAGCGGGTGAAGGCGGGAAAGGACGGTTCGCCGGTGCCGATCTTCCTGCCGCATGGCGATCCGATTTCGAAGGCGCTGACCGAAAAATCGGTGGCCGACAAGATTCCGCTGGTCACGATCGCTTACGGCCGCACAGAGGCGATCGACGGGCGGGTGTTCCCGTACAGCTTCCCCGTCGTTTTCAGCTTCTGGAGCGAAGCATCTTCGGCGGTCAATTTCATCGCGGAGAAGGTCGGCGGCAAGGACAAGCTGAAGGGCCTCAAGATCGCGACCGTCTATCACGACTCGCCCTACGGCAAGGAAACCCAGGTCCTGCTTGCTCATCTTGCCAAGACGTATGGCTTCGAGGACATCCAGATTCCGGTGCCGCATCCGGGCAATGAACAATCGGCGCAATGGGCCAAGATCCGCCAGCTCAAGCCTGATTGGGTGTTCCTGCGGGGCTGGGGCGTCATGACGCCGGTTGCGATCAAGACCGCCGCCAAGGTGGGCTTTCCGGTCGACCACATCGTCGGTGGCATCTGGTCGGGCTCGGAGGAGGATGTTCGTCCCGCCGGTGCCGTGGCCAAGGGCTATCTCGCGATCACGCCATTCCCCGCCGGCGCGAATTTCGAGATCCATCAGAAGCTCAAGAAGTACATTCTCGACAAGGGCCTCAGTGATCTCAAGGATCCGAAGAGTTTTGGCTCGGTCTACTACAATTCCGGCGTGGACGAGGCAATCGTCGCGGTGGAGGCGATCCGGACCGCACAGGCGCATTTCGGCGAGCGTCCGATCAACGGCGAGGAAGCCCAGTGGGGCCTCGAGCATCTCGACCTCTCCGAGAAGCGCCTTGCCGAAATCGGCGCCACCGGCCTCCAGCAGCCGCTGAAGCTCTCGGCGAAGGACCACGAGGGCGGCGGCGCGGGCAAGGTGCTGCAGTGGGACGGCGAGAAGTGGAACGTGGTGTCCAACGGTTGGGTGAAATCCGACCGGGAGCTGCTGTTGCCGCTGATCTATGAGCGGGCCGCCGCCTATGCCAGGGAAAAGGGCATCACGCCGCGCGATGCAACCAACTGATGTTGGCCTGAAGGATCGCCGAAGGGATCGCCATGACCACGTCACAGTTTCTCGAAGTCGATAACATCGAGGTGCTCTACAGTCAGGCGATCCTGGCCTTGCGCGGCATCTCGCTCAGGGTTGAAAAGGGATCAATCGTTGCTCTTCTCGGTGCCAATGGCGCCGGGAAGACCACTACGCTGAAGGCAATCTCGAACCTGCTCGCGTCCGAGCGCGGACACTTGAGCCGCGGCACAATCACGTGGCACGGCGAGGTCACCAGAAAACTGGATCCCGCCGACCTTGTTGCCAGGGGGGTGGTCCAGGTTCTCGAAGGCCGTCACGTCTTTCCCCAACTCACGGTCGAGGAGAACCTTCTCAGCGGCGGGTTTGTGCGCCGGCCGAGCCGTCGTGCGCTCGCCGACGACCTCGAACGCATCTACAGCTGGTTTCCGCGGCTCAAGCAGCGCAGCGGCGTGCGTTGCGGCCTGACCTCGGGCGGCGAGCAACAGATGGTCGTGATCGGGCGCGCGATGATGACGCGCCCGACCCTCGTGCTGCTTGACGAACCCTCGATGGGCCTCGCGCCGATCATCGTGGAAGAGATCTTCCGCATCATCCGCGATCTCAACAGGAACGAGGGCATCAGCTTTCTGCTGGCCGAGCAGAACGCCCATCTCGTTCTTCAATTTGCGGATCACGGCTACGTGCTGGAGAACGGCAGGGTGGCCGCTTCAGGCTCAGCCGCAGAACTCGCCGGTCGGGACGATGTTGCCGAATTCTATCTCGGTACCGCAGCGGCGGGAGCGTCGACCGCGGAGCCGATCCAAACCCCGGGTATATGAGCAGGAGCTGCGCGTCATGGCAATCCGTTTCGGATATTGGATGCCGCTCGGCAGCGGCGGCTTCGTCATCAGCGGCGTCCCGCAGCGAACCGACTGGACGCTGGATTACAACGCCTCGCTTGCCCGCGAGGCCGAAGATCTCGGCTTCGAATACGGCCTGGCGCCGGCGCGGTTTATCGCGAGCCATGGCTGGGAGTTGCAGCAGGAGGCCATCCCCTGCACCGCAGTGCTTTCTGCGCAGACCACGCGGCTGAAGCTGATCAGCGCAATTCACGCCGGCTTCTGGCACCCGGCCATGATCGCGAAGGTGGGTTCCACGATCGACGTCTATTCCAAGGGGCGGTTTGCGATCAACATCCTCACAGGCTGGTTCAAGGATGAATTTCGTGCCTTCGGCGAACCTTGGCCGGAACATGACGAACGATATCGCCGCTCGGAAGCAGATGCTCAAGGGGCTCTGGACGCAGCACCGTTTCACGTTCAAGGGCGACTTCTACAGCATCAACGATGCCTGGTTGAAACCGCGGCCGATCTCGCAGGCGCACCCGGAGATCTTCCAGGCGGCAATTCCAAGGCCGCGCGCCGCATGGCCGCAAAATATTCGGATTGGTATTTCTCAACGGCACCACGGTGAAGGGTGCGAAGCAGCAGATCGACGAGGTCCGCGCGCTTGCCAAGGCGGAAGGCCGCACCGTCAAGTTCGGCGTCAACGGCTTCGTCATCCAGGGGGCGGACCGAACGGAAAGCGCTCGAGCAGCTCGAGGCGATCGCCGCTGGCGCCGATCCCGAGATCATGCAGGCCTTCGCCGACCAGGTGAAGGCGGCGCATCGACCGCAGAGAGGATTGGGATGTGGGCGGATTCGAGCCACGCCAACCTGGTCCAGCCCAACGACGGCTTCAAGACCCGTCTGCTCGGCCGGCCCGAGCTGATCGCGGAGCGCATCCGCGCCTATGAGTCAGGATCAGCCTGATCGAGAACCATCATCATCGGCATAGCGATGTTCGCCCCATAGAGGATTCAACAAGTAGGCCGCCTCAGTTGGCGGCCTATTTGGTCCTATTCTCTAGACTAGCAACCAGCCTTGCGACTTCTCCCGCACCCATTCCGGAGCCTCATGCTCGCTCTGGAATCCGAAGATGCTAGCAGCAGAGCGCAGCTTGTGGCGACAAAATCACCCATGCACCCGAGTAGCATTCAGCGGTGCTGAGGCTGCACGTGTCTCCGTCTGAAAGCGGACGCGCTCCGTGCACATAGCACGCCAATTCCGTTGCGAACGTGACATTGCATTCCTCAAGACCGCGCGTCTACCGCTGTCGGCTGTGGCCCAAATCCTGCAAAGCTAGGTGTGGCCAATAGGTCCGGTCCGGCATTGCAGGCTAACGCCGTCCAAGCCCTGGAGTGTTGGAGCTACTTGGTCTGCGGCGTCATCGGCGGCGTGACCGAAGCTGGCCGCGCAGCCTTGAAGAAGAGAGTGAATATGCAGTCTTCACGACAGAAAAATGGGGCAATCAAGATTGTTGCCCCTGAAGATCGGTCGAGGGTCATCGCGATTCTGACGACAGCTTTTACGATGTGTCCGCTACTGAGATGGCTATATCCCGAGCCGGAGCGCTACCTGCGCCATTTCGGCGGATTCCTCGATTACTATGCTGGCGACCCCTACACGGATCGAAGTGGGGCGTACTTCGAGCGTGGAGACAGAGGCGCGCTTCTATGGTTGAACGATAAGGCGCACCGCGATGACGCACGCATGATGAGGTTCTTGCTTGGGAGCGTTCCAGAGGACAGGCGGACCGAGACCGAACGGTTGTTCGAAGAATTAGGCAAGTATCACCCAAAGGAGCCCCACTGGTATTTTACAATGCTGGGTATCGATCCCGTGCACCAGCGGTCTGGCTGGGGAGGCCTTCTTTATCAGTATGGACTTGCCATCCTGGATGAGGCGAAGGGACTAGCATTTTCAGAAGCTACCAGCGCGAGATCAGCGCGTCTGTATGAGCGCCTGGGGTGGAAAATCGTGGGTGAGGTTCAGCTCGGCAGCTCGCCGCCCGTATTCCCAATGCTCCGCTACCCTAGTTGAGAGTAAGGCGAGGGGACGGCAGCCAAAGCAGGCTTTCCTATCGTGAACGAGAACCAAGACAAGCTGCGGGTCCACTGGACGCCGCAGGAGCGCGCAGCATGCTAGAATCTCAAGATTTGGAACGACTGGAGAAACTATTTGCGTCGATGCAAGAGGCGAATGGATGTTTTCTAGGCTACCCGTTTGCGAGGGGCTTTAACTATGAGCCGTTGTGGCGCTTCATGAGCCTCACCGGCAATAACGTTGGTGATCCGTTTGAGACAGGGACCTATCGTGTTAACTCGCATGACTTCGAATGCGAAGTTGTCGAGTTTTTTGCGCGGTTGTTTCGGGCTCCGCCGGGCAAATTTTGGGGTTACATTACCAACGGGGGGACCGAAGGCAACATCTACGGGATGTATCTCGCTCGTGAACTCTATCCGCGGGCTGTCGCGTACTTCTCACACGATACGCACTATAGCGTGAGCAAAGGGGTCCGTTTGCTCGGCTTGGAACACTGCGTGGTGTGTTCGCAGTCGAATGGAGAAATGAGCTATGACGATCTAGCACAGAAGGCGATCCGCGCGCGAAATCGCCCGGCCGTGGTCGTCGCCAATATCGGCACCACCATGAAGGAAGCGAAAGACGATACGCTAAGAATTCGTGCGACCCTTCGCGACGTGGGTATCAGCGAGATCTATATCCATTCCGACGCTGCCTTGTGCGGGCCGTACGCGCCCCTTTTGGACCCGAAGCCCGCGTTCGATTTCGCAGATGGAGCAGACTCTATCACGCTCAGCGGGCATAAGTTTCTTGGCGCGCCGATACCTTGCGGGGTCGTCCTCTCACACAAGCCGCACGTTCAGCGCGTCATGCGCGCTATCGATTATATCGGCAGCTCCGATACGACCTTGAGTGGATCGCGCAATGCGTATACACCAATCATTCTTTGGTATGCGATCCGCAGTCTGGGTATCGAAGGCATCAAACGAACGTTCCACGAATGTGAGCAACTCGCCGCTTCCACGGCCGGCGAGCTCAATTCCCGCGGCGTCAGAGCCTGGCGTAATACTAATGCGCTCACTGTTGTGTTCCCGCCTGTCGACGGGAGCATCAAGGCCAAATGGCAAATTGCGACCCGGGACGTTAGCCATTTGGTGGTCACACCAGGCACGACCAAGCGCCAAATCGATGCGCTGATCGCGGCGATCACCGATCGAAGTCGATGATCTTCACCGAAGAGGCCGGACCCTACGGTTAGAATGCTGCGGTTGGTTACTGGCAGCCGAATATGAGGTCGCGCGAATGCTCCCCTGTCACGGCATACATCGCGATCGATAGCCTCGCAATGTTCTTTGCGGCGGCGACTTCCAGGAATGCCAACCGTGGTGTGGTCTTCTCGATCGGGCGCTGGTCGATCCAAAACGGCGCCGTTCTTACATGCCACCTGCTGTCGGAGATCTTGGTTTGCGCAAGGTGAGGCAAGCGGAACAGAAGCGTCGCGGACCTTTTACAAGAGAACGCGGCGCGCGGCAGCGTCTGCAAACCGCTAGGGGAGTAGAGGCGCCGCCGATCGACAAACGAATCGGCGATGTCATTCGCCATGTTCGGCTCGAGCGCGGGCTTACCCTTGGGGATGTTGGATCGGCAGCAGGTATATCGGTCGCGATGCTCAGCCGGTTCGAAACGGCGCATTCTAGCGCGAGCCCATTGCTGCTTGCACGTATCTGCTCGGCGCTCGGTATTAATCTTTCGACTTTGTTCGGGGAAGTCGAGCAGACGAGGAAGGAGGCTGAATTCATCAAGTCCTCCGATAATGTGGAGGTCGTTCGGGCAGGAGCCAAGCATGGCTACAGCTATCGTTTGCTGTCCCATCGCCAACGAAGGAGATTCGAACCCTTCCTCATCAGTATAGATAAGCGAAGCAAGACATATCCGCGATTTCAGCATCAGGGGACGGAATTTGTCTACATGCTGAAAGGGAGGATGCAATATCAATTTGAAAAAAGGACCTTACTGGTCGGGCCAGGCGATGCATTGACGTTTTCCGGACAGATTCCTCATGGCCCTGAAAAGATCTTGGATGACCATGTTCAGTTTATCACGATGCTCATATGTGCGGAAGAGCTGCCGGGGGACCGAGCATCGTTGCCAGTGCAGATGTAGAAGCATCGTATCCGGTTATAATGCAGAATGCAGAGGGCAATCTGTGTGCTTGTCGAATGTATATAGTTGCAAGCGGTCCTCAGGGTGTCAGCTGCCAATAGGCTTGCTGGCCGCGTGCAATTCTGCCAGCTGTGCTGGATGATCCAAAGCTGGTCCAGGCCAGCAAGAAGTTAGCACTGGCCCGATCTTCATTGGGCCGGGGGCAGTCCCGTACGCAGTCGCAGAATGGGTTCCTTGAACCCAATTGCGTACGGTTGAACGCCCCGTAGGGGAATACTTTAGGACCAGGCGCTCTCACGACTGCCGGTTGCTAATGAGGTCTTTGTTGTTCCACGCAGACGGGAGCGATTTGCACACCTTCATCAACGCTAGCTGCGCATGTTGCAGGTCGTTCGTGCGAAGGATTATCGAAAAGGCCCGGAGCTCTTTGAGCTCCGGGCAGTGGAGGGAGGAGCGCCCAACGGGCACCTGCCGCCATTCGCTAAATGTGCTTAGCTCGCTGGCGGCGAGCGAATTCCAAAGCCGGTCAAGCTGCGTCAAACGTCTCCTCGACATGATCGCTCAACCGTCTGACCACGGCAGGATCAAAGGGTGACCTCAGCTGACTAACGCATATGCTTCAATTTCTACCAGTTGCCACGTGCGCAACATCGACGTAACTTGCACCAGAGTTGATGCTGGTCGGATCATACCAAATGCTTCGAAGTGTGCCCTTGCGACTTCGTCTGCGTCAGCCATGTTGCGAACGTACACAACCGTGCGCACAACATCGCTGAGCTCCGCCCCTGCTGCCCCTAGCGCCGTCGCAATTGTCTTGATCGCGGCCGTCGCCTGGTCAAAAGCGCCGTCGTACTCGAAGTCAGCCGGCGCACACGTGCCAGACACGTGGACTTGACCGTCCTTCGCGACTGCTCTCGAATAGCCGAAGACGTTCTCGTAAGCGCCGCCCGAAGATATGTTTTGTCGCGGCTGTTTTCGCTTCACGTCCGTAGTCATTTCACCTCCCTCTAAAGTCCTGTTAAATCGCGCGTGCGATACCATGCTTCAATGGCGGGTATGGCCGGTCTTGCGACAGCGTGGAGCATATGACTGGGAAATGTCAGCTCATCGAATGCCGATCGACCTTCCTTATCACCGAGCATTCGCAGCGCGATCTTGCGTCCAAAATGCGTGGAGCGCGAAACGCCCGTTCCGCAATACCCCATTGCGTAATGGATGCCATCGGGTGTCCGGCCCAGGTGCGGAAACTCATCGAACGTGTAGCCGATCAGACCGCTCCAGGCGTAGGAAACTCTTACGTCTCTTAGTTCTGGAAAGGTGCGCAGAACATCGCGCGCCAGATGCGAATACGCGGCGAGTGCGGTATCGCCGGTAAAATGATTTGCGCGCCCACCCCAGATCAGCCGATTGTCATCCGGCGCCGGACGAAAATAGAAGAACACGCGATTGCTGTTCCCGTAGACGCGCCTTCTTGGCATCAGCTGATCAAACAGCTGGGCCGGAATTGTCTCGGTCGTGATCTGCGCAGATCGGATCGGGACGATCCGCTTTTTGAAATAGGCGCCCACATTCTTCGTGTAACCGTTTGTCGCCACGAGGACGTCCCTGGCCTGAATTGTAAAACCATCGAAGTGCAGCGTGTGCTCCGTTCGTTCGCTAGTGATTCCATGTACCGGTGCATCGCCGTGGACCGCGACGCCGGCCTGAATGACGCGCTCGAGGAGGCCTGCATGGTACTTGCCCGGATGAAGGCTTGCATCGTTCGGCAGCAACGATCCGCCATGGAACAGGTTCGAGCCAATCTCGCTGCGCTGCTCGGATCGAGTGATCATGCAGGACTCGACGCCGACATAGCGTCTTAAGTCCTCCATTTCGCGAGCCATACGTTCGTAGTGCTTCGGCCGCATCGCGCCGCGGAATCGACCGCAGCGCGCAAATGAGCACTCGATCCTCTCTCGCCGGATGAGAGCATCCAGCCCATCGAGCATTTCGACGCCCTCACGAAGAAGTTCGACAGCTTTTCGCTCGCCCTTCATTTGGATGAGGCTCTTTACTGGAAACTTCTGATTTCCGCTGCCGACTTGGCCGCCGTTGCGCGTGCTGGCACCAAAGCCAGGCGCGCCGGCATCGACCAGCACAACGTGGCGCCCTGCGCGAGCGAGAACCAAGGCAGCAGAAAGCCCGGTAAAGCCAGCTCCAATCACAACAACATCCGCCCTCTTGGCCGGAGCCAGCCAAGGGCCGACCATTGGCGGGGCTGCTCGCCACCAGAACGGAGCGGCGGGTGTCGACCAATACTTTGCCCAGCCTGCGGCAAGTGCCCAGAGGTGAATCCCAATGGGCTCGTCATCTGTGTGGGTTGTCTTGATGGAATTCGGCACCTGTGATCCCGCCTTTCGTAGACTTGCATATAATAAAAAGAACTTGCAGTAAATGCAAAATTGCAATACAACGTGGCTCGCGGCATGGGCAACTCGCTAGACCTGATGCAACATGGTGAGGCTGCCAACTAAAGGAGAAGTCCGAATGCATCTCCCGAACGCGTGGACGAGCGCAATATCACCAGGAAGCCTCGCGACTCCGAAGGAGTTGGATCTTGCTGGAGCCCAGGTATTCCTGAAGCAGGCGGGGGTTCGCTACGTACTTGCGCAATTTGTCGATCTGCATGGGGTCGCGAAAAGCAAAGCCGTTCCAGTCCAGCACCTCGAAGGGCTCTTGAAGGAGGGGGCCGGATTTGCAGGTGGAGGTGCATGGGGGCTTGGTCTGCTCCCCCATGAAGCCGAATACATGGTGGTCTGCGAACTCGATACCCTGATGGTGACCCCGTGGGCCCCGGGATATGCGCGCATGATGGGCGTCGGTATGGTGAAGGGCGCGCCGCATCCAGTCGACACGCGTAACGTCCTCAAGAAGCAGGTCGCAAGACTTGCCGAGCGCGGCTGGACGTTCAATACGGGTCTGGAGCCTGAGTTCATTCTCCTGCGACGCGAGTCGGACGGGAGGCTGTCGCCGTTCGACGGCACGGACACGCTCGTTAAGCCTGCCTATGATTATCGCGGCCTCATGCGCGGGCGAAGCTTCCTTGAGCGGGTGACGGAATGTCTGCAAGCGGTCGGGATCGACGTCTATCAGATCGACCACGAAGACGCGAATGGGCAATATGAAATCAACTTCAAATACGCGGACGCGCTGACGACGGCAGACCAGATCCTATATTTCAAAATGGCGGCCTCGGAAATCGCCCATGATCTCGGCGCGATCTGCTCGTTCATGCCTAAGCCGCGGAGCAATTCGACAGGCAGTGGTATGCATATTCACTGCTCGATTGCCGATCGAGATGGGCAGAATCTCTTTCACGATGACGCCGATCCAAATGGGATGGGCCTGAGCAGACTGGCTTATCATTTCCTGGGCGGCGTGCTCGCTCATGCAAGGGCGCTCACAGCGCTGCTGGCGCCAACCGTGAACTCCTACAAGCGTCTTGTCGTCGGTCACACTGTGTCGGGTGCGACCTGGGCTCCAGCCTTTATTGCTTACGGCGACAACAATCGCACCGCGATGGCGCGGGTTCCCTACGGTAGGCTCGAGATCCGCACTGGCGACAGCAGCATGAATCCGTACCTGGCAACCGCAGCTCTAATTGCCGCCGGTCTCGACGGTATTGAGCGCAAGCTTGAGCCGGGTGCGCCCCGAAATGTCAACTTCTACGGTCTCTCGCTCGAGGCCATCAAGGAGATGGGTGTCGCCCTTCTTCCCCAAACGCTCACTGAAGCGCTCGACGCGCTTGAGTCCGATCAGCTATTTGCGAGCGCTCTTGGGCGGTCGGTGATCGAAGAATTCACTTCGCTGAAGAGGTCGGAGTGGCTGGAATATCACCGCCACGTGTCCAGCTGGGAAGTCGAACGTTATCTCAGCTTCTTTTGATCTCACCTGTGTCGTCGGAGAGCAAGATGTGTGGAATTGCAGGCCTGTTTATCAAGCGAACGCGACTTCAGCCGCGATTAGGCGAGCTGCTTGCGTCGATGACGTCGACCCTGTGCAGCCGGGGGCCCGACTCTGCCGGTTTTGCGCTTTATACTGCAGGAGAGCCAGGAAGGGCAAAACTTACACTGACCTCTGTGGAAGAGCGAGCCGATTTCGAGGCTCTCGGAGAGATGCTTTCACGAGCCGTCAGCGCGCCGGTTTCTGTGGTGGGCCGTTATACGCACGCCGTTGTGACTGTGCCGGCAGATCTCGTGAATCTGTGCCGCAATTGGTTGCTAGAGAACGCTCAGGATGTCCGGATTCTAAGCGAGGGGGGCCATCTCGAGATCTACAAGGAAGTCGGGTATCCCGATGATATTGCCCGTTCGTTCGGCATTGCCTCGCTTGGCGGCACACACGGTATCGCCCACACCCGCATGGCGACTGAATCAGCCGTGACCGCGACGGGCGCTCACCCTTTTTCGACCGGACCCGATCAATGCCTGGTTCATAACGGCTCGCTCTCCAATCACGCATCTGTTCGCCGCGAGCTTGGGCGCGACGGTATTGTCCCGCAAACCGAGAACGACACCGAGGTCGCCGCAGGTTATCTGACCCGTGAATTGAAGCGGGGCAGATCGCTTGGAGAAGCGTTGAAGTCGAGCGTGGAAGATCTCGACGGCTTCTTCACCTTTGTGGTCGGCACCAAGAATGGATTCGGAGTTCTGCGCGATCCAATCGCATGCAAGCCTGCGGTGATGGCGGAGACGGATGATTATGTGGCCTTTGCATCCGAGTATCGAAGCCTGACACCCCTGCCTGGAATCAAAAGCGCGAAGCTCTTCGAGCCGAAACCCGCAACACCTTACTTCTGGGAGCATTAGGCAATGAACCAGATCGACATCGGCAAATGGTCGCAACGCGATCTGAATATGCTTCGGACGTCTAGTGACACCCGGGAGATTGATCTTCTAACGACATCCGTTCGTGATCTCAACGCGACGCTGCAGGCGTTCGGCAGCAATACGAGGAGCGACGAGGCATCCTTTCGAGTCCTGACGCCCAACGGAGCGCACGCGATTGCGGTCGGGATCGACGCGCCGCTAAACGTCGAGATCGCCGGCCATGTCGGCTACTATTGCGGCGGCATGAACAAGTGTGCCAGCATTATCATCGACGGAAATGCCGGCCAGGGGGTCGGCGAAAACATGATGTCCGGGGTAATTCATGTCAAGGGCGATGCCAGCCAGTGTGCAGGCGCGACCGCTCACGGCGGCCTGCTTTTGATTGAAGGTAATGCGAGCGCTCGCTGCGGCATTTCCATGAAGGGCATAGATATTGTCGTAAAGGGCGGTATCGGCCACTTGTCAGGGTTTATGGGCCAGACCGGTCGGTTGGTTGCATTTGGCGATGCCGGCGAGGCCTTGGGCGATTCGATCTACGAGGCCCGTATCTATGTGCGCGGCAAAGTCGAAAGTCTCGGCGCCGATTGCATTGAAAAAGAGCTGAGGGATGAGCATCGCGCCGAGCTCTTTGCGCTCCTTAAGCAGGCTGACGAGGCTCACAAGGCCGATGTGTCGGAGTTCCGGCGCTACGGGTCTGCCCGTAAGCTTTACAACTTCCACATCGACAATGCTGGGGCCTATTGATGAAAACGATTGAGAAGGCGTGGGGCTACATGCCACCCCGCCGGTCCGCCACTTTTGACGAGCATGCCATTGCGGAAATCCGCCGCGCGGCCGCGACCGGCATTTACGACATCCGCGGTGGTGGTACTAAGCGGAAGGTCCCGCATTTTGATGATCTTCTATTCCTGGGCGCGTCAATGTCGCGCTATCCCCTCGAGGGCTATAGAGAACGCTGCGACACCCGTGTCATCCTTGGGACGCGATTTGCCAAGAAACCGGTTGAGCTCGCGATCCCCGTGACCATCGCCGGCATGAGCTTTGGCGCTCTTTCGGCCCAGGCCAAAGAGGCGCTCGGCAGAGGAGCAAGCCTGGCGGGCACGTCCACCACGACAGGAGACGGTGGCATGACGCCAGAAGAGCGCAGTCAATCCAAGACTCTCATCTACCAATATCTGCCCTCAAGATACGGCATGAATCCGGACGACCTGCGCAAGGCGGATGCCATCGAGATTGTGGTCGGCCAGGGCGCTAAGCCGGGGGGCGGCGGCATGCTGCTCGGGCAGAAGATCTCCGATCGCGTTGCCAAGATGCGATCTTTGCCCAAGGGCATAGATCAAAGATCAGCGTGCCGACATCCGGATTGGACGGGGGCGGATGACCTGGAAATCAAGATACTCGAGCTGCGCGAACTAACGGGCTGGGAAAAGCCGATCTACCTGAAGATGGGCGCAAGCCGCCCCTATTACGATGTTGCTCTCGCCGTCAAAGCCGGCGCAGACGTCGTGGTTCTCGACGGGATGCAGGGCGGTACTGCCGCGACGCAGGATGTGTTCATCGAGCATGTCGGAATTCCGATTCTTTCGGCGATTCGCAGCGCAGTACGGTCGTTGCAGGATCTTGGCATGCATCGAAAGGTTCAATTGATCGTCTCGGGCGGGATTCGTAGCGGTGCCGACGTTGCCAAGGCTCTCGCACTGGGCGCCGATGCGGTCGCAATCGGGACCGCTGCGTTGATTGCACTCGGTGACAACGACCCGCGCTACGAGGACGACTACCGCGCGCTGGGGACCACCGCCGGCTGCTATGATGACTGGCACGAGGGGAAAGATCCGGCTGGAATCACCACTCAGGATCCCGCTCTCTCGGGGCGGCTTGATCCGGTGCTCGCAGGCCGCAGGCTTGCAAACTACCTGAGGGTCGTCACGCTCGAAGCGCAGACGATTGCCCGCGCGTGTGGCAAGAGCCGCCTGCACAATCTGGAGCCGGAGGATCTTGTTGCCTTGACGGTCGAGGCAGCCGCCATGACACGGATTCCGTTGGCCGGGACGGACTGGATACCTGGCCTCTAAGGGCCTTCAGCCAGAATCCAATGATCCCAGTAAGCCGGTCGTGATCTAATGCCAGCTCTCACAAGCCTTTCGGGTTGGCCGTGACGAGAAGTCATTGTGATGAGCCAGCGAATATCGTGAAGGGTCGCGGGCTTATGGTGTTCTAGGACAGATCGAGATCCTCTTCGGAGCTTGAGCGTATCCGGCCGGCAGGGAAAAGCGCTTTCTTTGGTACTCACCCAAATCCATGATCCGCGCGAGGTGCAAGAAAAAAGCGCGCATGTTGTCGCGCAATGGGGCATCGGCTTTTGCTGAGTTGCTGAGAGGTGCGAGCCCTCGCTAGCCGAGCTTCCGTGAAATCGTGTTGAGCAAGATCGCGTAGCGCGCGTGAGGATCCCTACCGAACTTCGAACCAGTTCGGTAAAACCAAGGACGCGGGTGGACGCTCGCAGAATCGGAGCCGAGGTCGTGAGCGAAAAGCAGATCTACAATCGCTGACATCAGCCGTTCGCTTCGGACCGCTTGAGGGGGCTTCGAACGACGAGGAGGCCGCCTCAACCCGGCCGGTCGCCGACGGGCGACGCGGACGGGCTTCGTGCCGCTATTTAGAGCAGGAACGTACGCACGTATCGGGCGTCCCAGCGGCAGGAACCTTCGAGCGAGCGCCAAATTAACCTCAAACTCTATGTCGCAGCCGGCAGGCCCCCTCGAAATGCTTGATTCGGTTGTCGAGCTGTGGAAAAGGAGACGTCAGGTTGAACCGGGCCAGCCTCACGCACACCAACTTGAGAAGCAGAAGGCCTCGATTTCGGCTGACAATGTGGTAAAAAAGCCACATTTGACGCGGAAATCGGCTCGGAAAGCCGACAAGTGCAATCAAATTTCAACCAGCGGTGATACACCACCCCAGCCACTAGGGGACCAGGCAATGTCAGAGACAAAAGGAAATCAAGGGAAAACGGCCGAGTATCTCGACCAGTTCGACAGCTCGCCATACTCGTATCCGGCAAATGACCGTCAGGTCGTTGCTGGTACCTCCAAGAAGAAGGGTTCTTGGCGTCCCGGTAACTAACTTTTAGTTGCAATTTGTCTGACAAAGGCGCAGCAGGGCTGCGCCTTTTTTCTTGAGAGAATCCAATAGGGACAACATGGCTATCACGGGGGATTTCTTCGATCGCATTCAGGACAAAGCGACGTTTCTTGAGGAAGTACATTTGGACTTTTACACTCGGTCCGAAGAGATGGGCGCACTACCTCATTGGAATAAAGCAAAAGCTTTGGATGCCTATTTTCAGTGGAAGCAAGATCTTGAGCGGATTCAGCTTGTGGAGAAGAACGTCAAAACACCGGATCACATCAAGTGCGCGGCGCATCTGATTTACTGGTTGCGGCGATATTCCCCCGTGAATGACTTCGCATTTGACGGTCCGACCGATGAGGCTCGTGAGTTTCTATTGAAATACGGTCGCGAATATCTTGCCTTCGATCTAGGATATCGAGCAGCGCAGTTTTACGAGTGTAAGATTTTCGGACGGGATTTGCCCGAGGAGACGTCCTTCTCGCTCGACTCCAAGCTGCCGGGCGTTGGTCGAAATGACTTCATAAATAGTGTGACGCATGTGTTGAAGCTCAAGATGGTTTCGCCGCATGCGCTCACGATCCTGTTGAAAGCTGTTTTCCTTCGTCCTTAAACTTCACCCTTGATGATAAATCGTACCCGAACATTGCTGCGTTAAGCGGTAGAGGTTCGATCCAGCGCCTAAGTTTAAGCTTCCTGCCTACCAAACATCACGACCACGGGCGCACTTAGCAGGTGTATGAGCAAGCAATAGGCCCTCAGACACGGCTTTCGCCGCTAGCTGGGCCCGCGAGACACATCCCGTCTTTGCAAGGATGTGTTCAATGTGAGTCGAGACGGTGCGCGGCGCGACGAACAGCAGCTCCGCGATCTGCGGATTTGACGCGCCGGTTGCAACCAGATGCAAGACCTGGATCTCTCTTAACGAGAGATCGTATGGCCAGGAAATCTTCTCTTCCGTGACCAGGACCATGTTGCGCTGACAGGGTATGACCGAAACGCGGTGGCAATGACCCGCATCATCGCTCCACAGAAAGCGCCGCGGCGTCCAGGGCCTGAGCATTTCCAGAAGCCGTTGGCGCAATGCGCCTCCTTCGCCGAGATGTGGGCCTGGAGCGCGTGCCAGCAAGTTAAAAGCCGCGCCGCTCGAAGAGATGACCAGCGCGAAACAGTCGGGAGCTACGCCTTCGGCGAGCAAACGCGGCGTTCTCAGCTGGTCGCACAGCTCAGCCAGAATGGGACGAAAGCGCTGAGTGATCTCCCTGCGCTCATCCGTTGCTGCAGTCGAAGCGGTCCAATTCATGTGGAAGGCTCCGACGTAGCGTCCGTCAGCTAGCCGCAGGCACATGGTCGAGCCTTCGTGAAAGCCTGACGGAATGAGATAGTCGCGAGCCGTTAGGGTGTCGGGAAACCAAAGATCCCAGTCCTGCTCACAGTCCCGCCACCTGAGAGAGCGCGGATCGTCGCGGTGCGCAATAGCGAAGGCTGGATTACCCGTTACGAAATCATCGTTGATGTGCTCGAGCACTTTCTCGGCGTAACCGTCACTTGCTAGCGTCTGATGAAGGTGCGTCTGAGACAGAGGGTCCCACGCAGTCAATGTGAAAGCAGAGCACCGCACCAGGTCGCGGATAAGCCGCGTGACCTCCAAGGTTCTGTCGATCAGTTGCGCGCGTGGATCGACGGATGCCGCATCCCACGGGACAATCACCGAACTTTCCAAGTGTGCTCTCACTGCTTCCCCCTGAGACGTTATTTCCGGAAGGAGCTAGCCGGCAGCGTTCGGTCCGATGCTAAGTTTCTTTTGAGCAGCTGTCGTGCCGCCTTATTGCGCTCGGCGGCTTCAATTGGCTCGTTTATTGAGCAAGCTTACGACAGACGAGAGCGGTTGGCACCGGCTATTTGGCCTATCCGACGACTGGAAAGGGCCGCCGATTTCGCAAATCCGGCCGTATGCGAACGGCAACGTCAGGTAGTTCGATGGACTGCATGAAATCGGTCCCTTTGTCGAGGGGGCCACGCCGAAAGGCGGGGCGCATCTTCCCCTCCAATGAGCTAGGCGCCAGCGTCGCCGTCCCGCGCAAAATCGGTCAACTGACGTATTGAAGCAGGACGTTGCGGGTCCGAAGCTTGGCAATACCAACGCTCGATTTCGCAATCTTCAGGAACGGCATTGGCCGGAACGATGTCCGTGGGACGTAACCCACGTTCATCTGTTGCGATAGCGAGAGGATGGTCGGGAAATAGCCAGATAAAGCCAAGAGGAGACAATCATGTCCCACTGCTCGGAAGGTCTCAGAAATGGCGGAGCTAAGCGATGCGCAGTCTGTAACGGCAGGTTTGGACTTGTTCGGCATTACTCATGGCGAACCTCCCTTTGCTCGAAGAAGTGCCTCGATCGTTTCAGAGCCCGCCGGGAAGCTGACGGCAATTGGGTCGGTGATCTATTTGCCGGCAAATCGCTAACGAGGTCGGACTTTCGAACAGGGCCGGCGTGATCGCCTGCGGCAACGCGAATGGACGATCCTGCATCGGCTATCTAATCATGCCATCGCCGATTGGCAGCGTCTGGCAGGCGAACCAGGGCCGCCTGCGCAAGAGCCGTATACATGCCGTAGCATTTGCATTAAGTAAAAAAGACTTGCATGAAATGCAAAGCAGCGATACCGTTTTATGCAGCGGCAGGCGCAGCCGGCTCCATCAAGCCGATTTCGATAAGCGCAGGAGGCAGGACTGACATGACTTCAAGGCTGACCAGACGGACGGTGACGGCGGGCCTCGGCGCATCTTTGGCCATGCCATGGATTGCGCGCTCGGGTGCTCTCAGCGGACAGCCGATCGTAATTGGAATTCCCGCAGCGCAGACGTCGGCCGCGGGCGTGGCCGATCATCTGGACTTCGTCCAGGGAACAACACTAGCGGTCGAGGAAATAAATGCTGCCGGAGGCGTGCTCGGCCGCGAGCTCAAGATCTTCACAGTCGATATTGACGTGCTCTCGCCCGAAAGCAGCAAGCAAGCGATTGCAGCATGTATCGATGCGAAGGTGGATGCCGTTTCCTTTGCATTTACGTTGGTGCCGGTCCCGGCGATGGATGCTTCCGTCAAATACAAATGCCCCTGGATTCACGGCAGCGCACAGCGAGCTGGGAGCGAGGCGGTCAAGAACAATCCCGCAAAGTATAGCCACGTCTTCCAGACGCCTCCCTCTGAAGTCGACTACGGCTGGACGTACCCGATCTGGCTCGAGCACGAAGAAAAGCGCGGGGTCTGGAAGCCCAAGAACCGCAAGGTTCACATCGTACAGGAGCAGGTCGCTTACTGCCAAACCATCTCCAAGGCTGCGCAAGAGGCGTTCAAGAAACGCGGCGACTTTGAAGTGGAGCGGATCACCGACATTCAATTTCCGGTCCAGGACTGGGCCCCCGTAATCCGCGAGATGAAGGAGGTCGGAGCTGCGGCGATTATGATCGATCATTGGGTCGCTGCCGAATATGCGGCGTTCTGCAAGCAGTTCGTAGCCGATCCGGTGCCGGATTCTCTGGTCTATCTCCAGTACGGCCCTTCTCAGCCCGAGTTCTTGCAGCTGGCTGGCACCTCTGCAAACGGCTTCGTTTGGTCGACAACGATGGGTCTTTACGCAGACGAGAGGGGGCGGGAGTTCGCGCGCAAATACAAGCAGCGCTTTCCGGGAATTATGGGATTTGCCTATCCGAGCATCTCGTACGACCAAACTTACTATCTGAAGAGAGCTTGGGAAGCGGTTGGCGATCCCCGCAAATTTAAGGAGGTCTGTGACTGGATCCGGGTCAATCCTCAGCGCGGCGTCAGCGGCTACATGAACATGAACAATGCCTATCAGGAGAGTTTTCACTTTCCAAACAATGGCGGTGATACGCTGCAAGTGTCGGACATCGATAAGGGAGTGTCTCAGCTCTACTTCCAGGTTCAGGACGTCGAGCACAAGCTGATCTTCCCAAGCGAAGTCGCCGAATCCAAGCTTCAAAAAGCTCCCTGGTGGTCATGATGTTGAAGACCACGAATGAGAGCCGATCTTGGGCCACCAAGCCGTCTCAGCCGCTGTTCTCTTGCCGATGCATCCACCTCGACCTCGGCGGGCGGGAAATACTTCGGGATATCAACGTACACGTCGGGGTCGGGGAAGTGCTCGGCGTCATTGGTCCCAATGGCGCCGGCAAGACGAGCCTGTTTGAGGTGCTATCGGGGCGACTGACGCCTAAATCAGGTCAAGTGACATTCAAGGGGCAGGATGTCACCTCGCTGCCGTTGCACAGAAGAGCCAGGCTTGGCATCGGTCGGACCTACCAGACGCCGGTCATTCCGGAAGAGTTGACGGTCGGCGAAACATTCAAAGCCGCGCGACAGGCATTTCAGCCCTATCTGACAAAATTCGATGCGGAATATGGCGCTGAGCTCGTCAATTTGAAGGTGGACGAGGATATCCCGACAGCTCAGCTCGAAACACTCAACCGTAGAAAGCTTCTGCTCGCTTGCCTTCTGATGCGCCGGCCGTCGCTCTTGCTAATGGACGAGCCCGCAGCCGGTTTGATCAATTCTGAGGTGGAGGAAATCGATTTCCTTCTCCGCCTGCTGTCAAAGGAGATGAACATCGCGATCATCATCGTCGAGCACCGAATTGAGCTTTTGGGGACGATTGCGGATCGC
Source organism: Bradyrhizobium uaiense (assembly GCF_010811875.1). GTDB lineage: Bacteria > Pseudomonadota > Alphaproteobacteria > Rhizobiales > Xanthobacteraceae > Bradyrhizobium > Bradyrhizobium uaiense. Next base: position 21,466 of record NZ_VKHP01000032.1, on the reverse strand, counting down.
GTCATGGTGATGGACGCCGGAGAGGTGATCTCCGAAGGCTCGATGGCCAAAGTGCTTAACGATCCCAAGGTTCACGCAGCTTACTTCGAAAACGTAGACGAGGCAGCCTGACATGAACGTCATGCAGCAGGATTTGAGCCGAGAGACACATACGCTACATAATCACGTGCACCGACGCGAGGTGCTCAATGTCTGCGGTCTATCGGCCGGATATGGTCCCATGAGGGTCATTCACGACCTCGACCTGATCGTCGGTTCCGGAGAACGCATCGGCATTGTGGGTCTCAACGGCCACGGAAAATCGACCCTGTTCTACGCCATTGCCGGACTGACGGGATGGCAAAGGGGGTCGATCAAGCTCAATGGAATCGAGGTGGGTCGCACGCGCAGCCAGGGGCCCGGCCGATACACCCATCAGATTGTGCGCGCGGGCTTGGCGCTGATCCCGCAAGGCGACGAGATCTTTCACGGTCTTACTGTCGAAGAGCATCTCGATTCCGGCGCCTTCACGCCACGCTCCTGGCGCGAGCGTAAGGAGCGCAAGGAGCGCATCCTACAGATCTTCCCTCCTCTGAAGAAGTTGATGGCGGTTCCCGTTGGTCGACTGTCGGGTGGTGAACGACGAATGGTGTCGATCGGCCGCGGCTTGATGGGGGAGGCGTCGCTCTTTCTGGTTGACGAGCCGTCACTCGGGCTCGCGCCAAAAATCGGCAAGAACGTCATCGATGCGCTCATGGCTCTCGACCTCGGCGGTTCGGCGATGGTGATCGCAGAGCAGAATGTGTCCCTGCTTGAGGGACGCGTCGATCGGATTATCGGGATGCATGTCGGCAAATTGAAGGGTGAGGCATCTGCCGCGCTGATGCTGCACGACCAAGGAGGGGTGTGAGCCATGGATGTCTGGTTCGTTGTCAGCAATACGATCCTGTTGGCGTGCATCTACGGAACGCTTGCCATCGGAGTATCCATCACATGGTCAAGCTTGGGGCTGCTCAATCTTGCCTATGGGTTCATCTTCGCGTTTGCGGGCTATGGGGCTTGGCTGTTTGCCCAGCACGTCTCGGCCTGGGGCCCGGCAGTTCTCGCCAGCGGGGTTTTAGCCGGGGCTTTGGGCGGATTGTTCGTCTGCGCGCTCGCCTTCATTCCCATCCATGACAAGCCAAACTTTACCATCCGCGGCTTGATTGCGACGCTTGCAATCAATTTGATCGGGACGCAGTCGCTGCTGTGGTGGTTTGGACCGCGATCCAAGAGCTTGCCGGAGATATTTGGGACCTGGAAGCTCTCGCTTCCTGGAATGACGCTGACGGCCGATAAAGCCGGCAATGTCATCACCTCTGTTGTGATGCTTCTGCTGGTGCTGAGATGGATGCGCTCGAGCCGGGGTGGACTCGAGATCCGGGCCATGATGATGAACCCTCACGCCGCTTCCATCGTGGGTATCGGCGTTCGACGAACGTCGTTCTACGTCATGGCGATCACGGGCGCCTTGGCTGGGCTAGCCGCAGTCCTTTTATCGCAGACCTATTACATTTCACCCTTCGGCGGCCTTACGCCGATGATCAAGGCCGTGAGCATCGCACTGTGCGGCGGACTTGGAAGCGTACAAGGCGCAATCATTGCAGCGATCGTGCTCGGATTGAATGAAGCGCTCACAACTGTCGCGATCGGCGGCCGCTACGTTCTGATCACGCAGTTCTTAATGATCATCCTGATCCTGCTGGTGCGCCCGAGAGGGATCGCGGGAATTCTCGACCGGGCGAGGGAGGCTTAAAACATGACTGAGCTCAGCCAAGCTCAAAGAACATGGCGAAATCCATTGTTCGCGTGGGATAGCGCGCAGGAGGTCGAACAGCTTCCGACTGCGTCCTATGTCAGTCATCAGGAAATCTGGGAGAGGACGCGCTCATCAAGGACGGAGCTGTTTAAGGTCGGCCGGCTGCGGTACTACCATAAATGGGCAGGTCACGGCCAAAGCACCTGGCGCCGCAGCCGCTATTGGCCGACACGCCGCCGCGTGCTTCGCATCCGGGGAGAGTACAACGACAAGAGCCTGCGGCGCGAAAAGACCATTGTCGACAAGCGCCCGATCTGGTGGGTGGTGGGGCTGATGGTACTGGCGCTGGTTCCCCTGATCACTCCGGAGCGGCTGGAAAACACACTGCTCACAGCTGGCGTGACCTTCGGGATTTATGCCGCCATCAATTTGTGTTGGATGCTGGTCATCGGCACCGCGAGCATCTTCTCGTTGGCCACCTACGCGATCGTAGGCACCGCTGCTTTCATGACGGCATACGCGTCGACCATGTTTGGTCTGCCTTGGTGGTTGTTGCCGCCGCTCGGAGCAATCATCGGGTTGATCTTCGGCGGCATCATCGCGCTGCCGGCAACGAGGCTCGATGGCTTCTACTACGCCCTGTTGACGCTCGGCCTCAATGAATTATGCCGCGTATATTTCGTGACGTCCAAGGAGTTCGGCTCCGCCACCGGTGGGCTCTATGGTGCCGCCACATATCTACCGCAGGACTGGTCTTCCACGGGACAGCTGCAGCTCGCTTATTATGCTTGTTTCACGCTGATGTTGCTTGCGCTTCTGCTCTATCGCTTCATCAATGGACGGCAGCTCGGTCGCATATTGCGAATTGCCCCGGAAAAACGGGAGGCGTTTGCCGAAGCAACCGGCGTCGATTTTCGCCAGGCGCGGGTGCGCGTGTTTCTGATCTCCTCGGTCGGGCTCGGATTCATCGGCGGCTTCTATTCCGCAAATTACGGCGGCGTGGCGTTTTCCATCTTCAGTTTCGACACGGTCTTGCTCGGTCTTGCGATGCTTGTGATCGGAGGAATAGGGCGGGCCGAAGGCGCGGTCGTCGGAACGTTGATTGTGGTTTTCTTCGACAAGGTCCTGATCACGCTTGGGCCAATACGCCTGATCATCATCGGGCTGATCATGCTGTTCGTTGTGCTTTATCTTCGCAACGGCCTGTTTGGCATCAAACAGCAGTTCCGGACCTGGAGAGACAAGAAAAAGAGCGAACGTCGCTCCACTCGCGCCGAGAAGGGCGGGGAAATGCTGCCCGAGGAAGCGACCGAAGCGCGCAATCCCGATGACGTCTACCGCCGTCGCTACGACAAAATGCAGCGCGAGTTCCTGAAAAAGCTGGTGACCCCCGAGGTGATCAATGAGCACCGGCGCGCGCCGCAAGGCCAGCACAGCGAGTCGTTGGAGCGGCTTCTGATCTACTTTAGGAATCAACCGCAACCGGACAAATACGCGATCTCGGCACTTCAGTCGACGAATGGCTACCGAATAGTCGCACTTTCAGGTCACCGAGGTGTCGCCCCTCGCGTCGTCGAAGACAAGATCTATAGGTCGCCTGTTGAAGCCTATCATGGCGTATTTCTGCGCCGGGTGCAGGATCTTCTCGAATCCTAAAGCCGCAAATGAGACGCGGCACTGCTGAAAGTGAGGAGTCACGAGATGGCGCAAGTTAAGCTCTTTGGCTATTCGGATAGGATTTCGGTCAAGCCGGGAGAGGTCATCCAGTTCTATGTTAATGCCGATGGCACAGAGACTGCCGAGGCACAATTGGTGCGCCTGATCCATGGAGACCAGCATCCGGCTGGGCCCGGACACGTCGAACAGGAGATCGAATGTCCGGTGAATGGTCGTTGGCGCGTGGAGAAGCAATACACGCAGGTGGGCTCCTTTCTTGAGGCTGCGGACACCGAGCGCCGGCTTGCGCTTGAGGGCAGCTTCACCCTGTTTGCATTCGTCCATCCATTGTGGCCGCAAGTCGGCATGCGGCAGTGCCTGCTGGGGCGCTGGGATAACGACAAGAACTGCGGCTTTGGCCTTGGCATCAAGCAAAATGGGCTCTTGGAATTCTGGGTCGGGCGAGGCGACGAGGTCGATTACCTGGAAGCCGAAGTGCCGCTTAAGGCCAACATGTGGTACTTCGTGGCCGCGAGCCTGGATGCGAAAACAGGTCGCGCGACACTGTACCAGGAAGGTGTCGTCAACCGGTATAATAGCGTGCTCGGCAAGGTCGCTCCGCTGGACCTCAGCTCGCATGTCTCCGAGGTCTTTCGTTTTCGCCCGAAGCATTTGGCCGACACGCCCTTTTTGATGGCGGGCTCGCGAGACTGGCACGAAAAGCGCGGGCACTTCGTCTCGCAACTTTATTGCGGCAAGATCGATCGGCCCGGATTGTTCGATCGCGTGCTGGGGCGCGATGAGCTCGACCTGATCAGGAGCGGACACAGGCCGCCAGCCAAAGGCATGCTAGCGTACTGGGACACAACCCATGGATATACCGATCAGGGAATCGGCGATACGGTGACGGATGTCGGCCCGTTCAATCTGCATGCAAAAGGCTACAATCGACCTGTTCGTGCGCAGACAGGGTGGAATTGGAGCGGACGCAATGATTGCTTCCGCCTAGCGCCAGATGAATACGGAGGGGTCGAATTCCACTCCGATGCACTGATCGACTGCAATTGGAAGCAGACGAAAGCTCTGAAGCTTCCTGATAATCTGCGCAGCGGTGCCTACGCCATGCGCTTGCGCGCCGGACCGGGCACGGGCCTCGGTGAAGAGTATATTCCATTCTTCGTTCGTCCGAAGGTGCCGACCGGCCGCATCGCCTTCCTGGTGCCGACGGCAAGTTACCTGGCCTACGCCAACGAACATCTCAGTTTCGATGCTCCCATCGTTCAGGGCATGACGGGCATGACGCCCATTCTGACAGACATCGACGTCGAGATGTACAAAAATCCCGAGTTTGGGCACGGCTGTTACGATTCCTGGGCTGACGGTCAGGGGGTTTGTTACAGCTCCTATCGCCGGCCGGTGATCAACATGCGGCCGAAATACCGCATCTCGAGCATGGATATCACCTGGCAATATCCTGCCGATCTCTCGGTGATCGCTTGGCTCGAACACCACAACTACGACTACGACGTCTTGACCGATGAAGATCTCGATCTCGAGGGCGTTGCTGCGCTCGAGCCATACCGCTGCGTGATCAGCGGTACTCATCCGGAGTACTATTCCGAACGGATGATGGATGCGACGGAGGATTACATCGAGGGCGGCGGTCGCTACATCTATCTCGGGGCCAACGGATACTATTGCAACGTGGCCATCCGAAGGGAAGAGCCTTGGGTGCTTGAATGCCGCAAATTCGGCGACACGTGGAAGGCGTGGGAGGCACGGCCTGGCGAACACTACATGGCCACGACGGGTCAAAAGGGTGGTCCCTGGAAATGCCTGGGCAGGCCGCCCCAGAAGATCATGGGCGTCGGCTTTGTCTCCGAGGGGTTTGGCAGGAGCGAGCCGTTCTACCGCATGCCGGACAGTTATGATTCGTCGCTTTCCTGGATTACGGAAGGTATAGAGGGAGAAATCATCGGTGACTTTGGCCTCGCCTATGATGGGGCTGCCGGCGTCGAGCTCGACCGCTACGATCTGACACTCGGAACGCCGCCGAATGCGAAGGTAATTGCATCATCTGGCGGTCACACCGACAACTACATCACGCATGTGCAGGTTCAACTGCATCAGCATCCAGGCATCACCGGCAGCTACGATTACCGCGTCCGTGCGGATATGACCTATTTCGCCGCGCCAAACGATGGCGCCGTGTTCTCTTGCAGCTCGATCGCTTTTGGCCAGGCGTTGCCCGTTAATGGTTTCGAAAACAACGTCTCTCGATTGCTGGCAAACGTTGTGAACGCATTCGCCAAGCCGGGGCCGCTGCCGGATGCGGCGCGTCCGGAGGTAACGTCGCCGGAGACGGCGCCTGCGGCTTCCTAGATTTTATCCGAAAAGGGCTCACGAACGTGCCGAACGCAACGAAAATCCAGGATAGAGACGAACTCTTCAAGCAGATGTTCGAGGCAAAGCAGCGAGACTTCCTGCGCACCCTCGTCACGACTGAGGTGGCGGAGGAACATCGGATCGCTCCTTGCGGCCAGCACAGCGAACCGCTTGATCGATTGCTCCTCTACTTCAATCGCCGGCCCCTCTCTGAGAGGTATGCCATCATGACTATCGAGCCGTTCAAGGCCTATCGGGTGGTGGCTCTTTCTGGACAGCGCGGCGTGCCCCCCAAGGACGTGGATAACGAGATATACCCCTCTCATATCGAGGCGCAGCACGCCATCTTTCTGCGCAACGTCCAGGAGCTGCTCGAATCCTGATCGCACTGTCGCTGAGACCCTGCGTGACTTGCATCGATTGGACTTCTGTCGCCGATCCTCTTGCACTGAACTGAAGCCGAAAAAAATCTGGAGTTTGTAAATGACAAAACCTAAGCTCTTCGGCTATTCGGACAAGCTTTCCGTCAAACCGGGCGATCTCCTTCAGTTTTACGTGAATGCCGAAGGCGCCGATCGCGTCGAAGCGCGGTTGGTGCGTTTGATCCATGGCGATCAGCATCCTTCTGGACCGGGGTTCATGGAGGAGGAGATCGACTGTGAAGCAAACGGCACATGGCGCGTTGAAAAACAAGTCACGCAGCTGGGTTCGTTCCTGGAAGTGGCCGACCCCGCGCGCCACTTGGCTTTGGAAAAAAGCCTGACCGTGTTCGCCTTTATCTGCCCCACGCGACCGCAAGCGGGATGGTGCCAGTCCCTGATCAGTCGCTGGGATAACAAGGAGGGGTGCGGATTTTTCCTCGGCATTTCCGAGGCCGGTCGTCTTGAGTTCACCGTCGGACAGGGTGCAAAGATTGATCGGCTCGAAGCCGGTGTCCCTCTGCAGGCAAACTCGTGGTATTTCGTGGCAGCCAGCTTTGATGGATCAACAGGTCAGGCAAGTCTGTTCCAGGAGGGCGTCCTCAATCGCTACAATAGTCTGCTCAGCCGAGTGGCGCTTGTCGAACACCACGCTCGTGCAGCTGGCCGCCTTCAGGCGCGGCAGAAGAACCTGGCAGGCACGCCGTTTCTGATCGGCGGCGCCCGCGATTGGCAGAATGACCGCGGACAGTTCGTATCGCAGCTCTATTGCGGTAAGATCGACCGACCTGGTCTATTCGATCGCGCCCTTTCAGGTGAGGAATTGGATCAGATCAGATCCGGCCAAAAGCTATCCTCGCACGGCATGGTCGCCTATTGGGATACGGCTGCCGGCTACACCGAAAACGGTATCGGCGACATCGTCACCGACGCGGGTCCCTTTCAGCTGCACGCCGAGGGGCGCAATCGGCCGGTGCGGGGGCAGACCGGCTGGAATTGGAGCGGCCGCAATGATTGCTTCCGCCTGGCGCCGCAGGAGTATGGCGGTATCGAATTCCACGCCGACGCCCTGACCGACTGCAATTGGAAGGTGACCAAGGCGGTCAAGCTGCCTGAGACTCTGCGAAGCGGCGCTTACGCTTTTCGCCTGCGGGCCGGAGAAGGGACCGGCCTGGGCGAAGAGTACATCCCGTTCTTCGTGCGTCCGAAGACGCCGAAAAGTGCGATCGCATTCCTGTTTCCGACCGCAAGTTATATCGCCTACGCCAATGAACGTCAGAGCTTCGAGGCGCCGGTCACCCAGCCCGTCACAGGCATGCCTGCCGTATTGTCCGAGATCGACATCGAACTGGCGGGGCGTTCCGACCTCGGCCTTTCCGCCTGCGATCACTGGGCCGACGGGCAGGGGGTTTGCTACAGCTCCTACCGTCGCCCGATCGTTAATCTGCGGCCGAAATACCGCTCATCCAGCGCAAATCTGGCCTGGCAATTTCCCGCGGACCTATCGGTAATCGCATGGCTCGAGCACCAGAACTACGAATACGAGATCCTGACCGACGAAGACCTGGAACGGGAAGGCGTATCAGCGCTCGAGCCGTATACCTGCATCATCAGCGGCACGCATCCGGAGTATTATTCCGAACGCATGTTGGATGCCACCGAGGATTACATCGCGTCTGGCGGCCGCTACATTTATCTCGGCGGCAATGGCTTTCATTGGAGCGTCGCGTTCCGAACCAATGAGCCATGGGTAATGGAATGCCGCAAGTTTGGGCCGGCCTGGAAAACCTGGGATGCGCGTCCAGGCGAATATTATATGGCCACCAACGGTCAAAAAGGAGGTGCCTGGCGCGCACAGGGGCGGCCGGCACAAAAGGTCGTCGGCGTCGGCTTTATCTCGGAAGGGTATGGGAAGAGCCAGTTTTACCGCCGGATGCCGGATAGCTACCACCGCACGGTGTCCTGGCTCACCAAAGGGATCGACGGCGAGATCATCGGAGATTTTGGTCTGGCCTATGGCGGCGCCGCCGGCGTTGGGCTCGACCGCTGTGATCCTGCGCTGGGAACGCCGCCGCATACAAAGCTGATCGCTTCTTCGGGCGGCCACACCGATAGCTACCTGGTGAACCCTGAGGTCATTCACTACGCCTTCGAGGGGCTCTCCGGATCGTACGATTATCGGGTGCGTGCCGACATGGCCTATTTCACGGCGCCGCACCATGGTGCGGTGTTTTCAGCCGGATCAGTGGCCTTTGGACAAGCATTGCCAGTCAACAATTTCGATAACAACGTGTCTCGGCTCCTCGCCAATGTCGTGGATGCATTCGTGAGGCCGGGAGCACTGCCCGGGTCGTGGTGGATCAGCGAGGAGAAGCAATGGCGATAAAGCAATTTCAGCAAGCAAAGGCTCGTTCCTCCTGGGCGGCCACTGAAATGAATTCCGCAACGAATGCTTGCAAGGGCGAAGTCGCAACCGTGCAGCTGTAATTTGCGCAATCTAGCAGAGAGGCTGGAAGAAGATACGGGCACGATTCCCAGAGTGACCCGGTGCGTCAGGACGAAGCGACCACACTCCTTTGACGGCAGCGTAGCCATGGAACTCGACCTTCTCGATGCTCGTCTTCTTGATCTCGTGCAACGCAACAATCGGCTGAGCAGCGAAGCGCTCGGTGAAAAGGTCGGCTTGTCTGCATCCGGGGTCCAGCGCCGGCTGAAGCGGCTGCGATCCAGACGCGTGATCGAAGCAGACGTTTCAATCGTTTCTCCGAAAGCGATCGGACGAAACGTGACCATGTTGGTCCTGATCTCCTTTGAGCGCTCTCGGGCCGACGTCCTGGATCGTTTCAAGCGTGCAGTTTGCAAGATGAGCGAGGTGATGAGCGGATTTTACGTTGCCGGTCAGGCCGAATTCGTCCTGCTGGTGACCGCCCATAGCATGGAGGATTACGAGGAATTTACACGGCGCCTCGTGCACGACACGCCGGATATCAAGCGCGTTGACACGATGGTCGTTTTGGATCGCTTTAAAGCGGGCTTCACTGTGCCGATGTCATCTATCGCATGCTGGTAATAGCTCGGACAGTACGCCGAACGACATGGTGAAATGTTCAGTAGACCCAGCTGCGATAGTGGGCACCTGCGGGACATCTCCTTGCCGTGACCAGATTGTACGGCTGCTGCTTCTTGAGCCGTCGTGCTCGCATTCGCAACGGCCGCGAAGGAGGGGCTGAAATCCTGATGATCTTGAGCCGACGTGTGGACAGCCCCTGCACACGCCAGATCTGCGCGAGAAGTGGTCTTATCGAGGAGATAAAGGATTACGATTCCTTCCCTGCGGCCGCTGCGACTGATGCATCGATGACGTACAGGCGCTTCGCATTCGAACGGGAACGCTTTGAATTCCGACGAATGGCTAACCGGTGCGGTGCCTCTTAGAGCCGGTCATTGCATTTCTTAAAGACGACTAAAGCTCCGGCCGATTCGGACCTGGCGACGGTCGCGACAGCTGACTAGACCCGCAATGAGGTCGTCCGGACAAACCAATCGCGCCCCGGGCGGGCGAATCCGGAGGATAGCATTGGCGAAGCGACGCCAGCGTGCGGTCGATGCGTGCAAAAACGCTGAAGACGGCATATCTTGCACAGTGATTTGGTGCAGGAGACGTGGAATTGAGCAAGGGTAAGCGGGCCGACCACAAGCGCGGGGGCAATGTAAAGAAAGTGCGGGCTCCCGAGCAGGCGCCTGCCCCCGCCGAAACAGCGGTCGCCAAGCCGCCGATCGACGAGAGAACGGGCGCTGCCATTCGCCGGGCCAGGGTCGAACGAGGGCTTACGCTCAGCGATGTTGCTTCGGCGGCGAGCATTTCGGTCCCGATGCTCAGCCGGTTCGAAAATGGCCAGTCGACAGCGAGCCTCGTGCTGCTTGAACGCATCTGTGCGGTTCTCGGGACGGATCTTCCGAGCTTGTTTAGCGAGGTTGAGCAAGCAAGGGGCGAGGCTCAACTGATCAAGGCCTCTGACCAAATGGAGGTGGTCCGCTCAGGGACCAAGCACGGGCACACCTATCGCTTGCTTTCATATCACAAGGGCCCGCAAAAGTTCTTCGAACCTTTCCTCATCAACATGGACAAGGAGAGCGAGAGCTATCCGAGGTTTCAACACCCCGGCACTGAGTTCATCTACATGCTGAGCGGCCGCATGGAATATCGCTTTGGCGACAAAACGTTTCTCATTGAGCCGGGTGATGCGTTCACGTTCTCCGGCGGCGTTCTTCATGGTCCGGAAAAGCTGCTGGACGACCGCATCCAGTTCATCACGATCATCATATATGCCGAATGACTTGATCAAGAAGCGAAAGCTTGAGCTTCAAGTTCACACCAAACGCGGATGGTATTTCTAATGATCGCCTTCGAAGAGGGGAACCTGCTCAAGGCCGACACCGAAGCCTTGGTCAACACGGTCAATACAGTTGGTGTGATGGGAAAGGGGAACGCCTAGATGTTCAAGGAAGCGTTCCTGAGAATTTTCGCGCCTACGCAGCCGCCTGCAAGAAGCAAGAAGTCAAGGTGGGTCACATATTTGCGACTGAGCGGTGGATCTAGTTGGCGGGCCTAAGTGGATCATCAATTTCCCGACCAAGCAGCATTCGCGGACCTTCACGCAGTTCCTCGGTTATGGTTTTCAGGACGTCCTCGGCCGGACGGACGTCGCGGATTACTTACCAGTTCAACGGAAGTCCTGTCGCCAGCGGATGCTCGACAAATCGATATTCTCTGTGTCGACCGGGGACCGGATAGAGGCCGCGCTGCCAAAGTCAGGGTTAACCCCCTGGGGGGGCCGGAAATGGCGAGGGAGCGTCCGCAGTGGTTCGATGACGTGGAAAGTCCTTCCGCATTTCTCAAGGTACAGTGACCCAGGCGGCTGCATGTGTGACGCCGAGATGCGGCCTGTCAGCTCGCTGTCAGCGGTCGCCCTTATCAAACATGTCCCGAAACCCGCGCGGGAGCCGCGGCACGTCGTCACCGGGGTTATTGCACTTAGGGCTGGGGCGCCGGCGTCGCCGCATCTGCAAGCGTGGATTGCGGGGGTTATGTACCTATGTACCTATGAGGTGCGGCGGTGGGGGCAGCGAAGGTCCGTTGCTCTCGGCAAAAGGGTGATTCGGGTCGCCCAAGTCGCATTCGCATCGATGCTGAGCAATTGGGCCAAAATGCTCCGCTAGAGCATTTTCCGATCACGTTGCGTCGTAACCAGCTGCGGCGAGATAATTTTGGCATTCCTCGGGTGAGAAGCGTTTGATAGCGCTGGCGATTGCTTGCCAGAGGTCGGGCATGGTGCGTGCCGCGGCGGCACGCAACAGAGCCTTCAATTTAGAGAAGGCCATCTCGATCGGGTTGAAGTTCGCTCGACTGCGTCGGCAAGCTGGCTCCATGACGCTTCGTTGGCATCTCGGTAGCCAAGAGAGCAGGCGATTGACAGACCCGACGCCCAAAGACCTTTGAAACCTGCGCGCCCAGCGAAAGGGCCGAGAGCCCGTCATGCGCTTCCATGAGGACGCGCGGTATGTGGGTTTCGCCAAAGCGCAATGTGTCGCGAACCCAACATCGCCCCTGAATCGCGCGCCAGTTTAGCGAATCGCGGTGGCCCAAATCCTGCACCCTTATGCCTCGTATCCAGCGGCACTTGATTCGATCAGGAGCACGCTTTGTGCCCCAGCTTCAGATTGCGGCGCTGCCCCAGAGAAAGAAGAAAATGGATAGGTCATCCTCGAAAGACCCGCACATTCCCGACGGCAGGGTCTTGGAAATAACGACCACGACAAGCTGTCTTGTCGGATGTTCGTATTGTCCGCAGCGCAAGTTCGCAGAGCGTCAAAGGACGGTCTCTCACGTGAGGTATCTTGGAATTGAAGCGTTCACGCGATGTCTGGCGCGCATACCAACAGCTGTCGACATACATTTTTCTGGCTATTCCGAACCGTGGCTCAATCCGAATTGCACCAAGATGGTCGAGCAGGCTCACGCGCGTGGCCATGGCATCCGGATCTACACGACGCTTGTGGGAATGAACGGGCGTGATCTGCGACGCCTACAAGCGCTGCGCTTTAAAGCATTTGTGGTTCACGTATTTGATAGCGGCGAACACATGAATAGCCGCTTTGTCCGGCAACCTTATCTCGATTTGTTCCGCCAACTGGTGGACGCAGACATTCCCTCGATTCAATTCCTAGCCTTCGGCGAGGTCCATCCAGATCTCGCCAAGCTAATCCCTGCCAAGGCGCTGGTTCACAGGAGATCGCTCATCAGCAGGGCCGGAAGCGTCGATCCCAAGATCGCTGGACCACGAGCGCCCATAGCCGGCGTTGTCACATGTGCCGAAGGCAGACAGCATCGCAATGTTCTTCTGCCAAACGGCGACATCACGCTCTGCTGTATGGATTTTGAGCGGCGCCATGTACTGGGAAATCTTCTACGCGATGACTACGAAGACCTCTTCGAAGGGCAAGATTTTCGGCAGATCGTCGATCGCATGAACGGGGCAAGTGGCTTTCTGCTTTGTAGAATGTGTGAACACGCCCGGCCAAAATTGCAGAATCACCGGCTCTGATGATGGTGAAGCCCTGTCGAGGATCGTGCTGAGACCGGCTCGTGGTCCAATATGTGCCTATAGCCAGACCAGTGACGAGCCCAGCATGAGACACCTGAGGCCTCCATGCCGAGCTTTCGCTCGAGCGGACTCTTCGGCCAAACTGTGTTACGCCTACACCGGCTGCGGGCTCGCTATATTGTGCCCATTGCGAGTCGTTGAGGTGACCAAATGTTTGAATTGATGATCTTGTCCGCCGTCATGATCGGTCTCGATGCGATTTCTGCTAAACTCTACAAGCGGCGGCAGGACGTCCTGTACGGCCCATACATCAGGCGCGAACGCACCGACCAGCGTGCGGCCTAAAAGTATGGCAAGCACCTTTCGATGGGGGAGTGCGATTCTATGGTCGGCTTCTTCGCGGCGACCTTGATGGCCGTTCTGACGGTGAAGAGGATCGCGCCGGAGAGGCCAGGTCCGTCGCTCAAGCTAAGGCAGGGCGATGGAGAGCTCGCAGTCGCCAAGCTCCGTTTTGGCTCTCAGGTCGAACGTTAGGCCCAGCCTGAAAGTTGACCGGCGGTTAGCCTTTAGAACGCGAAAAATTCCAGGGCGCTCAGAGCCCGGATATCTCAAGCAAGGCTAGTTAAGCGGCAAAAAGTCGTGGGGTTCGCCTACCCGCAGGATACCGGGAACCTCTTCCACACGCGCCGAGAGTTGCGCTACGCTCACAACCTCAAGAGGAGCGGCCGGTGTGACAAGTGAGAAGCGGGTCAGCATAGAGGAGCAGTCGGCGATTCTGCCGCGCCTTCGCCGCGTGCAAGCGTGGCGCAGGGCTCGCTTCCAGCGCCTCCTATCCGATCCCAACATCGCTCAGGAATGACCCGGGAAGGCACAATCCATCAAGGCCGCGCAGCTTTACACGGCCGTCTCGATGCGGGCGAAGGCCATCCTGCGAGGCCTGATCGACCGCTAAAGCGTGTCCGTCCGTTGTCCGTCCGGCCATGTGAGAGCTTGGCCTTTTGGGGATAGAGGCCGCGGTGCGTGGTCAAATCATCAGCGAGATACGGCGGATACCCGCCTAGGATATCTAAACCAAGGTATGAGTTGCTCCGGCCCCTGACATCAATAGGACTTGCGCACGAAATCTGACCTTTTCGCGAGATCAGCTCCGTGGCGCTTCGACGACTTGGGGTTCGGTGAGCCCAGCGTTGAAAGGTCAGGGGAAATCATCGAACGCGCGAACCCGCGCAGTGGCAGCACCTCGATTGCAAGGGCGGTATGGAATTCACGCGCGAACGCGTCAGCGCGGTATGGAAATCTGGTGCGTTTGCCTTGGGCGCGCGGTTGCGCATCAACGACGGTGCGCCTCTTGATCGTGCAGATCGCCCGGATTCCATCCGGTATCGGCCCAGATATTGACGGCCTGCGCGCCATCGCGGTGCTGGCCGTGCCGGCATATCGTTTCCGTGAGCCGTGCCCGGCGGCTTCGCCGGCGTCGACATTTTCTTCGTCATCTCCGGCTATCTGATAACTGGAATCATTATTCGGCAGATGCTGGAGAAACGCATCAGCATCCCGAACTTCTACGCTCGCCGAATCTTCCTATCCAGGATATCTCAGCGTTGTCGCGTCCAGCGATCAAGCTGATGACGATCGGCAGGATCGAGCGATGCAGCGCATGCCTCTATGCTCGCTCCACTCATAATCGTGCCATCAACGTGTGGTCATTGCAATCGCTGCCATTCGGCACTCAAGAAGCCTCAACGTCGGAACCTAAATGCCGAAGAATCTCGTGACCGCTTTTGGAGCCGCTTTATCTTCTCATACGTGCTCTGCAATAAGAGGTGGACCCTCTGCCTCCACGACGCGAGACTGAAAAAACGTGTGATGGGGTTTAAGCGTCGGCCGATCTCTGCGATAAGGCACCGATGCTTGAGGGCGGCAGCCGTCGAGCGGCCTGCAAATGAAATGGGAGACATCCGGTTGCGAGCAGATTTTTCGCGTATCAACGACTCTAAGGCCGTGTTCGATGATATTTATGCCTTGGATGATCCCAGGGCATATTTCTCTGTGCTGGGAAATCTGGACTATATGATCCCGGACGTGGCCGAGCCGGTGGTGCGCCAAATTCTGGCAGCGAAAGCTGCAGCAACCGGCCTTAAGCCGACCGTGCTTGATGTTGGCAGTTCATACGGCATCAACGCAGCGGTGCATCGGTTTCCGCTGACCTTCGGGGGCTTGCGCCATCGCTACGCGCGCCGCGAGATGCGGGCGATCAGTTCCGAGACACTGGTGCGTCTCGATCGCAATTTTTATGCGTCTTGGCCGGATGTCGGCCTGGCGCGATTTATCGGTCTTGATGTATCGGCGCCGGCGATCAGCTATGCAACGGGTGTTGGTCTTCTTGAGCAGGGCATTGTCGCCGATCTTGAATGTGAGTCGCTATCGGCGGACAGCGCGCGTGTTATCCGCTCCGCTGATGTCATCATGTCGACGGGTTGCATCGGCTACGTCACCGAAAAGACGTTCAGCAGAATCCTCGATGCAACAGAGAAGCTTCCATGGATCATCTCCTTCGTGCTGCGAATGTTCCCATTCGATTCGTTGGCTGCGACGTTCGAGAAGCATGGCCTTGTGACAGAGCGTCTGACCGGCGCGACATTCATTCAGCGTCGCTTTCGCGATGCCGAAGAGTTCGAAGGTAGCTTGGCCGCCTTGGCGACTCTTGGCATCGATGCGACCGGTCTTGAATCGGAAGGGCTGTTTCACGCCGATCTGATCTTGTCCCGCCCTGAGGCGGATGTGCACGTTGCCCCCTTGAAAGACATCGTCACCGTCGCCAGCGGCAGGGGCCGGCCGATCGGGCCCCGTTATGTCCAATTTGACGGCAACGAGGGCTTACACGTCGCGTTGGAGCCGTGATGGCTTGTTTTCCGAAGACAGCCGTGGGTGTGAGCCGGAGAACCGGGCCGCCACATGCGCTGACTCCTTGCGTGGTCCGTTTCTGGTAGATCGGTCGTCTACAGGGAGGCCTTGCTCATGACAGCTTCGCCGATTTCGCATCCATCCGCTTCGGTGCCGTATATCGAGATCGACGCTGTGTCGAAGTCCTACGATGGAGGACGGAGTGCTGCCGTTTCCAACGTATCGCTCGACGTGCAGCAAGGCTCGCTGGTCGCGCTCGTAGGTGGCTCTGGATCTGGCAAGACCACGCTGTTGAAGACCATCAATCGTCTCGTCGATCCTGACGTTGGAGAGGTCAGGATCGACGGAGTGCCTGTCAGCGAAGCCGAACCGCCAATGCTGCGGCGGAGCATAGGCTATGTCTTTCAAGGGATCGGTTTGTTCCCGCACATGCGCGTTGCCGACAACATTGCCGTGACACTCAGGCTGCTTGGCTGGAAGGCGAACGAGATCGAAACGCAGGTGGCCCCAGATGCTGGATATGGTGGAGTTGCCGCAGGACTACGCCGGCCGCTTTCCGCACATGCTGTCCGGAGGTCAGCGCCAACGGGTTGGCGTCGCGCGTGCAATCGCCGCCCGACCGCGTATCGTTCTGATGGACGAGCCGTTGGGTCCGCTCGATCCTGTCACCCGCGACAGCCTGGGGTCCTCCTACCGCGAGCTGCACGATCGGTTCGGCATCACCACTCTGATGGTCACCCATGACATCCAGGAAGCTGTGCTGATGGCTGATCGGATCGTCGTCATGAAGAACGGCTGCGTGCTTGCCGACGATACGCCGCACACTCTCATGATGGGTCCGACGATCCGGACGTTGCCGCCTTGATGGAAGTGCCGAGACGTCAGGCGGAGCGCATCGCCGCGCTTGCGACCAGGAACGAACCTGCCCGTGCCTGATGCTGGTGCAGGGCTGCTTTCCGGTGCCCAATTGGACGCTTTGTTCGACGCCTGGCGTCTGCTTCCGACCTATCTCACACTACACATTGTACTTTGCGCCACGGCGCTGGCGCTTGACAATCTCAGCGAGTATACATCGCTGCATCCGCGGTGGATCATTGTTCGATGAAACTTGATTGGCTGATATTCGGCACGGTTGAGGTTGTCGAAGGTAAACAGAGTAGCTTCATATTGCGCTTCCGCGCATAATCACGTCAGAATTGCATCGTACTTGTCTCATCGAAAGCACCCGAGTGAGGACTGCTGCGAGCGCTCCGCCTGCCGCTGGACATTCCATCTCATTCCACAATGCCGGAAGCACATCAAACCGATCCTTGTGTTTTGGCTTCCGATAGGTTTTAAGCCCGTCGCGTCATGACCTCGGCGTGAACGGGAAGCGATTCGCGGCAATGCCGTGCTCGAACAACATTAGGGAATCGGCGTAGTTCACGGATATGAACCGTTCTGCGCCTCTCAAAGGAATTAATCATGGCCAAGATGACCAAGAACCAGGTAATTGACGCGATTGCGGAAGGAACGCAGCTATCGAAGACTGACGTAAAGGCCGTCATCGAGGAGCTGGCGACTGTCGGTTACAAGGAATTGAATCAGTCCGGTGAGTTCGTCGTTCCCGGCTTCGTCAAAATGTCGGTCGTGAACAAGCCTGCTACCGAGGCCCGCATGGGGATTAATCCCTTCACGAAGGAGCCGATGAAATTCGCGGCCAAGGCTGCCAGCAAATCGGTTAAAGCGTCACCGCTCAAGGTTGCCAAAGACGCAGTCGCGGTATAGCTGGTCCTTACAGCGGCTTTGCGGGCATCGACGCTGTCGGCGACGACGCTTCTCCATTCAACGTCGCTAAGTCCGGCGGAACGATGATCGGATCGCTGCCGGCCGTGACGCGCGCCGCCAGCTCGGCGCACTGGTTGCGGATGTCGGGAATCGCGACGATCTCCCAGACGCGGCGCGGGTCAGGGGCCCACCGCGAACAGACGCCGGGAAGCAGTCCCGTTCCGGTTGATTACGGCTCGTCGTTCGTGAAGAACCATCCAAGCGGCTGATCAAGAATCGGTTTTCCGGGCGAGACGGGCGTTGAGATTGCAAGCTTTCGGGCTTTGACGGCCCAGAAGCTTGCAGTTTCATTTTTGAGGATTGAACGAAGCCGCTACCGCGGCGTGAGAGGCAAGGTGGCGTAGATCGCCTCCTGGCTGAGAGGATGTGGGTGTTGGAGCCCACCCCCTTAGCCAGGAGTATCGAGATGGCCGATTTGAGCCCTCTTCGCCGCCGCATGATCGAAGACATGACCGTCCGCAATCTGTCGCCGGCGACGCAACGATCCTACATCAGCGCGGTTTCGAAGTTCAGCCGCTATTTTGGCCGATCGCCTGACCGGTTAGAGCTGGAAGACGTCCGCGCCTTCCAGGTGCATCTGGTCTCGACCGGCATCTCATGGCCGGCGCTGAACCAGATCGTCTGTGCGCTACGGTTTTTCTACGGCGTCACGCTCGGCGAGGCGCTGATCCCGGAGCGCATTCCCTATGCGCGAGAACCGCGCAAGCTGCCGGTCGTGCTCAGCGCCGACGAAGTGGTTGAGTTCCTCGAGGCCGTGTCCAGCCTGAAGAGCCGCGCCGCGCTCACCACGGCCTATGCGGCAGGACTCAGGGCCTCGGAGGTTGCGGGACTGCGGATCGAAGACATCGACAGCGCCCGCGGCGTCATCCAGGTGCGCCACGGCAAGGGGGCGAAGGATCGCAACGTGATGCTGTCGCCCCAGCTACTGGGCATCCTGCGCACGTACTGGCGGCTCGCCCGGCCGCGGCTTTATCTATTCCCTGGTCGTGACGAAGATCATCCGATCGATCAGACCGTGTTGCACGCCGCCTGTCGGTCGGCGGTGAAGGCTGCGGGCCTGACCAAGCGCGTCACGCTGCACACGCTGCGCCACAGCTTCGCGACGCATCTTCTCGAGAACGGAACCGACATCCGGATCATCCAGGTTCTTCTCGGGCACAACAATTTGTCGTCGACGGCGCGCTACACGCAGGTTGCCACCCATACGATCCGGGCGACGCAGAGCCCGCTCGACCGCCTATCGCTGGAAGTTACGCCATCTGGATGACAGCGCGTCGGGATGCGGGTTATGGCTCGCCCCGACGTCCGCCCACCCAGACCCGCCATCGAGTTCGCCAATGTCCTGCGCTGGCATGGCGACGCCTATCGTCGTGACCGTGCCGGTCATCTCGGTCGGGTCGAGCGGCGCGTGATGAGCGCGATCGTGGCGTGCCGGACCGAGGCGCTAGGCGGCCACATGGAGGCTTGCGACGACTGCGGCATGACGCGGATCGCCTATAATTCCTGTCTTATGGGCAAAGCCGGTAATGGGGAGCTGGCGGCAATTTGATCGCGCTCCTGCACCAATCACCGCCAACCCCGCTCTCCATTACGAGGTACGCCTGAGGAGTTCGATCAGCTGGTCGGTGGGCTGGAAGACGCCGCGCCGCAGGTGGGGCGGCACGATCGCCTCCATCGCATCGAGCTTCTCGGTTGGATCGCCGCGCGTGTAGACCTCGGTGGTCGTCAGCGTAGCGTGGCCCAGCCACAGCGACACCTTTCGGATGTCCCCGGTCGCTTGCAGAACGACCATCGCGCAGGTGTGCCTGAGCACGTGGGGCGAGACGCGTTTCTTGGCGAGACCGGGCTGCTTGCGAGCCGCAGTCGCGGCGTGCTGCCTGAGCAGATAGGCAAAGCCCCATCGGCTCAGCGGCTCACCACGGGCGTTGACGAACACCTCGGGTGTCGCGACCTGCCCGCGGATGGCCAGCCAGGCACGCAGTGCAACGGCCGCCGGCTTCCACAACGGCAGCGTCCGCTCCCGGCGTCCCTTGCCGAGCACGCGGATGCTCATCGAAGGCAGGTCGATGTCATCGACCTTGAGGCCCGTCAGTTCGGAGACGCGCAGCCCTGCGCAGACGGCCACGTGCAGCATTGCGCGATCGCGGATGCCATCGCGTGTCGCCGGATCGGGAGCGTCGAGCACGGCTTGGAGCTCTTCGCGCAGAAGGTAGGGCACCAGGCGCGTGTCAGTTTTTTTTGAACGGGATCGCCAGTACACGGCGGATCTGCTCGAGCGCCGCCGGCTGCCGGTACTCGAGGAAGCGGAAGAACGACTTGATCGCCGCCAGGCGAACGTTGCGCGTCACGGCCGCGTTTTTGCGCTCGTCCTCAAGATGCTCAAGGAAGGCGCTGACGAGCCCGGCATCGATCTGTTCGAGCGTCAGCGCCGAAGGTTTGACCTTGAGCCGGTCGGCGGCGAACACGAACAGCAGCTGGAAGCTCGAGGCATAGGAGTCCCTCGTGTGCCGGCTGGCGCCCCGCTGGCAAGCGAGGGTGTCGCACAGGAACGTCTCGATGAGAGGAGCGATCGGAGTCATGCTGACCTCCCTTCGGACATGAACGCTTCGCTGGCCATGGCGACATCGCGCAAGAGGTCGGGCGTGGCCTCGAGATACCAGTAGGTCGCATAGATGTTGACGTGACCCATGTAGGTCGCGAGTGCCGCCATGTGCGCCCCGCACCGGCCTCGGCCGGTAGGGCTGCCTTGCAGCGCGCGCACCGCAAACGTGTGCCGTAGATCGTGCAGGCGAGGACGGCGAGCCGTCGTCGATCTGATGCCAACCTTGTCGACCAGCCTGTCGAAGGTCTCCTTGACGGCAATGTAGCGTAGCGGCCGACCGCGCTTGTCGATGAAGACCGGATCATCGTCTGAGCCGGGCCCGCGACGTGCCAGGTATCGCTGCAAGCCGGCGACCGCCGTGTCGTGCAGCGGCACCAGTCGCGTCTTGCGGAACTTGGTCTCGCGGACCAGCAGACCGTCGCGGGTCACATCCGCGATCGTCAGCTTCAGGGCTTCGGAGATCCTGAGCCCGGTGGATGAGAGCAGCGCGATCAAGGTCGCTTGCGTGTGCGGGCGCAAGCCGCGCGTTGGTCGAAGCCGCAGCGCAGCTTCGACCAGCCGACTGATCTCGTCTGTCGTGTAGATGTGCGGCGTGCGACGCTTCTTGCGGGCGCCGAAGTGATTTGCCGGCGGCAGCTCGTGCCCGACGTCCTCCACCCGGACATGGCGTACAAAGCGACAGACGGCTCTGAGCCGTGCATCGCGTTGCGCGACGGATGGTCCGAGCGCGGCCCAGTCGATCGCTGTTTTTGTCTCGACGTACGTTTGTCCGCGCTCGGCCGCGAAGACGGCAAAGCTCTTCAGCAGGTGCTCCGCGGTCGACATCGCGAAGCCCGTGGTGCGGCGGAGCGCGAGATAGGTCTCGATGGCGTCGAGCATCAGAGCGCCTCCGGCCAGGGCTGAGCAACCTGCTTCAGCAGCGCGACGTCGGCCTTTGCGTAATAGGCCGTCGTGTCGATGCCACGATGCCGAAGGACGAGGCCGATCTTGTCGAGCGGCACGCCATGGCGCAGCATCTCGGTCGCCGCGGTGTGCCGCAGAGCGTGGGCCCCTTTGACCGGCGCCGCGATGTCGGCCCGCTTCATGATACGCTTGACCACCGACGAGATGCCGTCGCCTCGTCGGAATGGCCGGCACGGCGCGATCGTGCGCAGGAACAAGAGATCGTTCCGGCAGGTAGACGGCCGGCATTCGAGGTCGGCGGCGATCGCATCTCCGACGTCTTGCGGTAGCGGCAGCCGGACCTCGTAGCGCGACTTGCCGCAGACCCGCAGCGATCCCGTTTGCCACT